>JBFJOC010000019.1:0-43369 GCA_041617855.1 Woeseiaceae bacterium
CATCCGGATGTCAGCAAGGAGCCGGACGCCGAGGCGCGCTTCAAGGAAATGCGCGAAGCGTACACGGTCCTCAAGGATCCCGAAAAACGCAAGGCCTACGACCAGTTCGGCAAAGACTGGAAACACGGCCAGAATTTCGAGCCGCCGCCGAACTGGAGCCGCGATTACCATTTTTCCACCGGTGGATTCACCGACGCCGGTGGTTTCAGCGACTTCTTCGACACGCTGTTCGGCAGTGCTCGCGGCGGTGCCGGCGCTTTCCGGCAGGCGGGCAAGGGCTTCCGGGCCAAAGGCCACGACGTCGACGCCCGGATCCGTATACCGATCGAGGACGCGTACCGGGGCGCAACCCGGCAGATCAATATCGACGTGCCGGACGTCGACGCGAGCGGAGTTGTCGGCTCGCGGCGCCGCTCGCTGAACGTGCGCATTCCGAACGGCGTGACGGCCGGTCAGCGCATCCGGCTCGAAGGGCAGGGCGGTCCGGGTATCGGCGGCGGCACGGCGGGAGACTTTTACCTCGAGGTGGAGTTCGAGCCCCACCGAACGTTTCGCGCCATCGGCCGCGATATTTACGCAACCCTGCCGATCACGCCCTCGGAGGCCGCGCTCGGGCGTACGATATCGGTGCCGACGCTGGGCGGCCCCGTGGACCTTAAGGTTCCGCCGGGCTCGCGCTCCGGCAAAAAGCTGCGCCTCAAGGGCAGGGGTTTACCGGGTAATCCGCCGGGCGACCAATACGTCGAACTGCAGATAGCCGTTCCGCCAACGATGTCGGACGCTGCTCGCGAGCTGTACAAGAAGCTCGAGCAGGTCGAAGCGTACGACCCTCGAGAGAAGCTGTGAGGACCGGCTGATGGCGAGCAAGGACTTGACCGCGCTGCGTGGAATCGTGCTCGACGTTGGTGTGACCTTCAGCCTGCGCGAATTCTGCGACGCGTGCGGCGTGCGCTCGGAGCTCGTGGTCGAGATGGTCCAGGAAGGCGTCATCGAGCCGACCGGAGGGGGTCCCGATGACTGGCGCTTCGAGGGCCCGACGCTGGTGCGTGCGAAGCGCGCGCTGCGGCTCGTCAACGACCTCGGCGTAAACTGGCCCGGCGCGGCGCTTGCGCTCGATCTTCTGGAACAACTCGAGGGATTGCCCCGTGATTGATACGGATTCACGTCCTCGCGACGAACACGGCGGCAGTTCGACCACGTCGGCAGCGGATAACGCTCGGAAGCCGCGCGCGGTCACGCGCATCGTGCGCGGCACGCCGGCGCGCGACGGAGCCGGGGTTTCCTTGACGCGGGTCATTGGTGGGCCTGAACTCGACATGCTGGATCCGTTTCTGCTGCTGGATTCATTCGAGTCCGACGATCCGGACGACTACATCGCCGGCTTCCCGGCGCACCCGCACCGCGGCTTCGAGACGGTGACCTACATGCTGAAGGGCAGAATGCGACACAGCGATAATCAGGGCCATTCCGGATTGCTAGGGCCTGGCAGCGTGCAGTGGATGACCGCCGGTCGTGGCATCGTGCACTCCGAAATGCCGGAACAAGAGCGGGGTCTGATGCACGGCTTTCAGCTCTGGGTAAACCTGCCGCGCGCCCACAAAATGACGGCGCCGGGCTACCGCGAGTTTGATGCCGACGAGATCCCGAGCGAGGCGTCGGCCAACGGAACCGTCGTGAGAGTGATTGCCGGCACGACGGATAGCGGTACGCCAGGACCGGTCACGGGCGTCGTGACTGCACCACTGTTGCTCGATGTTTCCTTACCCGGCGGACGGTCGACTACGCAGTCGACTCCGGATACGCACAACGCGTTCATCTACGTCATCGAAGGGGACATCGTCCTACCCGACGAAGACGCCTTGCCGGGACGGTCAGTCGGGCCGCGGTCACTCGCAGTGCTCGGCGACGGCGACTGCGTGACGCTCGAAGCAGGCGAATCCGGGGCGCGCTGTCTCGTTGCGGCAGCGAAGCGCATCGGCGAGCCGGTGGCCCGCGGCGGGCCATTCGTCATGAATACGCGCGAGGAAATTATCCAGGCGGCCGAGGATTTCAGGCGCGGCGTCTTCTGAGTTGCGCTACTGCCTGGCGCCAGACGCGCGCACCCGAACGGCGACGCGACCCTTCTGTCGACGATTACGGCAAGTCACCGGCGCCGTCCACTCAGTGCCGATTTTTTCTCGACCTCGTAGAAAATTGCAATCATCCACGGTTGAAAGTCGGGATCCGATTTTTTGAGTTCCGCTGCGAGTTCCTGAACAAAGGTCGTCTCGATCGGCTGGCCGCGATTTGGCCAGATTCGGAACTTGATGCGCAGAAATTCCTTGCCGGACTCGAGCTGGAGGCGGCCTTCCGGAGAAGGCTCCGTCATCAAAATGCCCGCGAACTGTTCCGTCATGCTCCGCATCAGCCGCAAGGCGGTCTCCTGCGCCGCCTGTTTCGCAGCCTCGTCGCCGCGCAGCGTCACATCGGCGATGCAGCGCACGTATCCGCGGGGATAATTTACGACGTTGCTGATCGTGCGATTTGGTATGAATACGCTGGCACCGAGGGCATTTTCGAGCTGGACGAAACGCATTGTTATCCCGCGTACGATGCCCGTCTGCCCGGAAATTTCGACAAGATCCCCAACGTCGACGAGGTCGGAGAAAATGAAGGTCAGGCCGGTAACGACGTCCTGGACAACGCCCTGGGACCCGAAGCCGATCGCGAGTCCCAGCACGGATGCGCTTGCCAGATAAGCGGTAAGAGATACGCCGAATTCGCGAAGAATCAAGCCGACAACGAAGAAGTAAATCGTGAAAATCGCAGCGCTAGTCATCAGCGTGGCGATCGACTTGAGCTTGCGATAGCCCCGCACCGGCCGACCGATCAGATACTGGCTGGCCCCTCGTCGAATCACGATGACGAGCAGGTGCGCTCCGACGGCCACCAGTACGAGCACGCCGAGCTTGGGTACAAGGCTGAATTCGCCTAGAAATTTCAACGCCGCGTTCAAATAGGAAGTCTCGACGAGTCGATGTTACGGCGGATAATGTCGAAAGACACTATTCGCCGCCGCCCTGGGCTATCCTATATGCCATGCGTCATCGGTTGCTATTTCTCGTCGCTGCCGCGCTCGGCCTTCTGCAATCAGCGCCAGCACGCGCCGCGCCGCTTTTCGAAAGCGACGACGTCCTGCGGTCGGTTTTGACGGCTCCGCTGTCGCAGGTTTACGACCAGCGCAATATCGAATCGCCGCCATACTTACCGGGCACGTGGGCGTACACGGCGGCGGACGGCTCGATCGTGCGCCTAGACCTGCAGGTCCGTACGCGGGGCCGTTTTCGACGTGAACGTTGCGACTATCTGCCGTTGCAGCTCAACTTTCGCAAATCGCAGGTCAAGAACACGCTGTTCGCAAAGCAGGACAAGCTGAAGCTTGTCGTGCCGTGCGAGAGGTCGCGTTCATTCACACAATACGTCGTCCTGGAATACCTGGCGTACCGTATTCTGCAAACGCTGACCCCGGTCAGCTTCGACGTGCGTCCTATCCGACTTAGCTTCAACGACGCGGATCGCAAGAACCGAACCTGGACGCACTACACGTTTGTCATCGAAGACGAGGACGCGATGGCCAAACGCAACGGGATGCGCATCGCGAAGATCGGCGCCGCGGATTCCGAGGAACTCGATCCGGCCGCAACCGCGCTTGCCGAAGTGTTTCAGCTCATGATCGGCAATACGGATTATTCGACGATACGCGGCCCCGAGGGAACCGTCTGTTGCCATAACATGAGGCTGCTGGCCCCGAAGGAAGGCGGCGGTGGTCTTATCCCGGTGCCGTACGATTTCGACGCGTCCGGCCTCGTCAATGCTCCGTATTCGGCCCCCGCCGATACCGCGCCAGTGCGATCCGTTAGGCAGCGATATTTCACAGGGCGGTGTAAGCCGGAACGGTACTGGTGGGATGCGGTCCAACACATATCCGCCAAGCGTGAAGAAATCTACGAACTTTTCGCGACGAATGAGGAACTCAGTGACCATTCTCGCAAGCGAAATCTGCGCTACATGCACGATTTTTACGAACTCATTGACGATCCGGCCAAGGTCCGCAAATTGATTATCGACCGTTGCCGGGGTCAAATAGTCCACGACTAGTCTGGATAAGAGTGCAATGATTGCAGTGTCCCGGGCGCAGATCGCGACGCGAATCTTGCGAAGCGGATGCACGATACTCTGCTGCGCATTGCTCTGGAGTGCGCCGATCTCGGCTGCAGCCGCTCAGGCGGCAGCAGATTGGCGCTTTTCAGGCGTAGAACGCGTCGTCGCTTTTGCCGACGTGCACGGTGCATTCCGGACGTTGATCGAGCTACTGGTCGAGACCGGCCTCGTCGACCGTGAGCTGTCATGGCAGGGCGGCAGCGCGCACGCCGTCAGCCTGGGCGATCTTCTGGATCGAGGGCCGGACTCGCGCCGGGTCATGGACCTGCTGATGCGACTGCAGGCGGAGGCCCGCGCTGCGGGCGGGCGGATGCACGTCGTTGCCGGCAATCACGAACTCATGAATATGATCGGCGATCTGCGCTACGTATCGCCCCAGGAGTTCGCCGCGTTTGCGGACGAGGAGCCCGAGGGTGCCCGGGCCGCGGCGCTGCGCCTGTTCGTGGCGCAAAATGAGCCCTTCGAATCCGACGCGGCATTGCAGCAGGCCTTTCTCGAGCGCTATCCGGCGGGCTATTTCGGTCACCGCCAGGCCTTTTCCGCGCAAGGCAGATACGGTCAGTGGATTCTGTCCCTGCCGGCGCTGATTACGATCAACGATACGGCCTACGTGCACGGCGGGCTGCCACCGATCGTCGCGGAGTTGGGGCTCGAAGGTATCAACGACCGCTTCCGATCCGCGCTCGGCGAGTACCTCGACACGTGGACCCGCCTGATCGGCCTCGGCATTCTGCCGGACGACACGAGCAAGGACGCGGGCAGTCTGGCGCGCTCGGTGCTGGTAAACGCCGATCCGTCCGCCTGCGTGGAGGAGCGCATCGCAGCCTGCGAGCAGATCGTCGCGGAAGGCGGCGCCGCCGTCGATCTCGAACCGGATCAGCTCGCCCTGCTGCGTCGCTTCCTGGCTGCGAGTGACGCGCCGATTCTGAGCCTCGATGGCCCGCTGTGGTATCGCGGCAGCGTGTATTGCCGGGACATCCTGGAGCAGCCGGTGCTCAAGGCCAGCTTGGACAAACTCGGCGTCAGCCACGTCGTCGTGGGCCATACGGTGACCGAAGACGCGCGTGCGCATGTGATCCGTGACGGCCGGGTCGTAATGCTGGACACCGGGATGCTAGTCGATTACTACAAGGGTCGACCGTCCGCTCTGATCGCGGAGAACGGCACGCTGACGATTCAGTACCTTGCACCGGCGGAGCGGCAGCCGCCGGTGATCGAGCAACGCATCGAGTCGTATGGGCTGACTGCGTTGGAACTGCGTACGATCCTGAAAAACGGCCCTGTCGAAAGCGTAGAGCGCGCGGATGAGGGCCCATGGTCAGTCACCTTGCGCGCTGGCGACAAAACCATTTCGGCACGGTTTTTCCCCGGAGAGCGCAGGGACGCAGGCGGACTCGAACTCGCGGCCGACGCGCTCGATCGACTGCTCGGCTTCGACGTTGTGCCGATGACCGTACCGCGGGACATTGACGGCCAGCGTGGCGCCCTGCAGCTGTGGTATGCGGGCAGCATCACGGAAGCCGATCGTCAGGCTCGGAATGTCGGATTCACGGGCTGGTGTTCCGTCCCCGACGATTTTCAGCTGATGTACGCATGGGACATTCTGACCGCGAATGCGGGACGCAATGCCGCAAACGTCGTCTACCGACGCGATCTCTGGACGCTGTACCTGACGGCACATGACCAGGCCTTCGGCACGAGCCGGCGATTACCGAAAACACTGAACTCAGACGCAATCAGGCTCGCGCCCGGCGTGCGCTCGGCCCTGAGCCGGCTGGACGAACCCGGCCTCAGCGACGCTCTTGGCCAATGGCTCGACAAGAAGCGCATTCGCGCCTTGCTGGCGCGGCGCGACGAAATGCTGGAACGGCTGTAGTGCAGCCACGGCGCGATGGCGGTGCGCGAGCGTCCGTCTAGCCCGAGTCGGGACGGCTCTCCGCGAGCGCCTGCGCCTTGAGAAGCTGCTTGTGGCGGCGTTTCCGAGCCAGGAAACGCGACTCGAGCCCGTCGGTAAGCGCGTTCACAACCAGCGTCGAATAGTTGAAAAACACGGACAGCACGGCGGCGATCTCCAGCGAACGCGTGCCGGCCGCGATGCCCACTCCGATTGCGGTCAGAATGAACAGCGTGTCGAACGTATCGGTCAGCGCCCGGCGAAAACGGACGCCCGCGACGATCCCTGCAAGACTGAACGCGAGCGCAAGACTGTGCTGCACGATGAGCACAATGCCGGCGACGACGGCCGGGAGCACCAGGGTCGTTTCGTCGAGCGAATGATCGTGTATGTCGCCCCCGTGAATCCTCTGATAGACCCACGCAACCGGCAGCATGAGGATCGTCGTACAGAACATTGCGCCGAACAGGGTCAGCGCGCCGCTCAGCCAGTCACGGCCGAAATCCAGCCCGCGAGGGCGACGCTCGGCGGTGACGATTTCCTCGACTTCCTCGTCGTCCGCAGTCAACAGTGCTTCTTCGAGACTCCGCAACGATGGATCGTCGTACCCCGCTATTTCACCGAGGCCACCGACCGGCAGGAACTCGGTAATCGGGGCATATGCCCAGACGAGGCCGGCAACCAGGGCTGCGACGAAGATGTAGTACAGCGTGATCTGGCCAAGCAGACGGACCAGGCTGCGGCGATACGCGGTGACGTCTTCGATATCGGGGACTTCTTTCATTATCTCGATAAGGAATTTCCGAAAGCCATGCTGCGAGTATTACACGTCGTTACCGGGTTGAGGGCATCGCTGTCGTTTTTTGTTGGCGTCTCACACCGTTCCGGGGGTGGCCGGCCGGTCCCGCGGGCCGCGAAGGCCAAAGAATACGCGCAGCACCGGTATCCGTTTAACGGCCTCGAAGCTGACGACGCAGCCTGTGACGGTGATGGCCGTCAGCACCAGAAATTCCCGGACCGCTCCCAGATTGAGGAGCGTCAAATGATAGCCCGCGACGACGATGATCGTCTGGTGCACGACGTAGTAGCAAAACACGGCACTCGTCAGGTAGCGCAGCGATTGTGAAGGGACGTTGACGTATCGCTGGGCCAAGCCAAGCAAAACGACGATGCACGACCAGGCATACAGGGTACCTGCCGTAATCAGCATGAGCAGGACTGCTGCTTCGGGCAGTTGAGTCGTCAACAACGACCAGATTCGCCCCTCGTTCAGCCGGACAAAGACCAGCACACCGGCGAGGGCCACCGCGATCGGCCAGACCCTGTCGACGGTGCGCCAGAACGTCGCATGCTTGGCCACCAAGTAACCGAGCACGAATACGGTAAAGCGATGCGCGTGGTTCGCCCAGTCGCCGAACAGCGCGTGCGTGACGGGAAACCTCGGCGTCAGGAACAGCTCGTACGCGACAAACGGCACCAGCACAAGCAGCAGAAGGCGCCACGGCCCGCTGAGCATTGCGGTAAATGCGCTGCTGTTCGCGAGCGCGCGCAGCGGGCGCAGCAGGGGCAGGCACACGAGTATGTAGACGAGCAGATACGCCAGGTACCAGAGGTGATTCCAGGTGGGCGTGATGATTGAAAATTGTTGCTCGAGGCTGACGTAGTGCGGATAAAAATCCGTGATGCCGGGATCGATCAGGCCGGCCTGGCGCAACTCGAAGTACGACTGCGGCATGACCAATAGGTACACGCCGAACACGAGGGGCGCACCCAGGCGCACAATTCGGGACCCGGCAAACCTGAGACGCGATTCCGCCCGGTCGCTCGCAAACCGGACGGCGACACCGGAGATGAAAAACAGCAACGCCAGCCGCCACGGATTGACGGCGAGCATCAGCGGTTCGGCGAACGCCGACGCGTACTGGCTTTTGACGTGCCAGCCCCAGGTCACATAGAACATGCCGAGGTGGTAGAAGATTAGGAGTGCAAACGCGATGAAGCGCAGCCAATCGAGGTCATAGCGGCGGCGGCTCACGGGCTGTAACCTGCTGTTTGCGACCGCAGCATTATTCCCGCTATGCACGCGCCCAAAATCGCGCGGCCTGCAGCGTGCATGGCCTCGAGATGACATCAATAAATGATGATAACTTTTTTATTTCTTAACTTATTTTTGTTTAGCCACATCGGCAGAGGAGGCGCGCACCAGGCACTGATCGGGGCTCGTCGGTGCCAAGATAATGAGGCTCACGCGCTCGCGTCCAGCTTTTTTCTCCCAGCCGTTTGGATATGCTGGGGCGGCAGCGGGCCCATGCGGTGAAGGTATGACGACCACCAAGGCGATACGAATCTCGGAGTACGGCGGGCCGGAAGCGCTCGACTTCGTCGACGTCGAGGTTCCCGAACCGGCTCCGGGCGAAGCGCGGATCCGGCACACGGCGATCGGCCTCAATTTCATCGACACGTACCATCGCTCGGGCCTGTACGCGCTGCCGCTTCCCTCAGGCCTCGGCAGCGAGGCCGCCGGCGTCGTCGAAGCCGTCGGGTCCGGAGTGGATACGCCGCCGCCGGGTGCCCGCGTGGTATACACAGGTCACAATCCGCCGGATGCGTATTCCGAGCGCCGCAATATGCCGGCGGATCGGCTCGTGCCGATTCCGGACGGCGTGAGCGACGAGCAGGCCGCCGCGGTAATGCTCAAGGGCCTCACGGCCTGGTACTTGCTGCGCCGCAGCTACGTCGTGAAGCACGGCGATCCGATACTCGTGTACGCTGCGGCCGGCGGCGTCGGGTCACTCGCGACCCAGTGGGCAAAACACCTCGGCGCGTTCGTGATCGGTGTCGTCAGCACCGACGCGAAAGCGGAGCGTGCGCGAGCGTTGGGTTGCGACGGCGTTCTGATCCTGGGGGCGGACGACATTCCGAAGCAAGTGCGCGAGCTCACCGCGGGCGAGGGCGTCGCCGCAGTCTATGATTCCGTTGGACGCGATACGTTTTACGATTCGCTGGATTCGCTCAGGCCTCACGGCGTCATGGTGACGTTCGGCAACTCGTCCGCACCGGTCGAGCCGTTTGCGCCGGCCGAACTCGCCAAACGACATTCGCTGTACGTCACCCGTCCGGTGCTGTTCGACTTCATCGGCACGCGCGAGCAGTTGCTGGCCGCAGTCGACGAGCTGTTCGGGCTTGTCACGGCCGGCATTCTCGCCGTCGATATAAACCAGCGCTACCCGCTCGCCGACGCGGCCCGCGCACACCGAGCTCTCGAAGCCCGCAAGACGACCGGCTCGACGGTGCTGATACCGTGAGCGCCTGCCACGGGGCGCATCTCCGACGCATTACGGTGCAAAACGTCGAATGGACTAAACCATGAGCTACCTCGAGGCCGCAGAGCCTGTCTGCACGGCCGCCAGAGGCGCGATCGCGCTGGTTATCGAGCCCCGCAGCAAGGACGTCGACGGTATGACGGTCCGCCGGGTGCTACCGTCGCGCGACCGTCGCATGGTCGGACCGTTCATCTTCTTCGATCACATGGGCCCGGCTCAATTTCCGCCGGGGCAGGGGATCCAGGTACGACCGCACCCCCACATCGGGCTCGCGACGGTAACCTACCTGTTTGAGGGCGAGATCATGCATCGCGACGGACTCGGCTACGTTAAGCCGATCCGGCCCGGCGCCGTGAACCTGATGACAGCCGGCCGTGGGATCGTGCATTCGGAGCGAGCGGGGGACGACCTGAATACCCAATCGCGGCTGCACGGGATTCAGGCCTGGATGGCGCTGCCCCTCGACGACGAGGAGTGCGAGCCAGCGTTCGAGCATTACCCGGCAAGCGCGATGCCGCAATTCGAGCAGGGCGGAGTCCGAATCACCGTAATCATCGGCGAGGCGTTCGGGCGGTGTTCACCGGTCGCCACGCATGCAATGACGATTTACCTTGACTGCCAGCTGCCGGCCGGCGCTGCATTGACGGTGCCGGGTGAATACCCGGAGCAGGGCGCCTACGTCGTCGCCGGCAGCGTTCGGATCGGCGACCGCACCGTCGGCGGCGGCCTGATGGCCGTTGCCGGCGACGGCCAAGCTCTGTACCTGAAAGCAGACGCGGACAGCCACGTCATCATCATCGGAGGCGCGCATCTCGGCAAGCGACACATCTGGTGGAATTACGTGTCCAGCTCCAAAGAGCGCATCGAACGGGCGAAGAAGGACTGGCTGGCGAAGCGTTTTCCGATGGTGCCGGGCGATCCGGAGTTTATCCCGCTACCGGACTGAGCAGGGACACCGAACCCGAAGCTCGTCAGGTCACTGGCGAACCCAGGAAAGACCCTCGATCCCGCCGAATTACCCGAGGTAGGGCGCCGTATGCCTGTTGCCCGTGCCAGATCGATCATTCATTTAACATAATATACATTATACGCATATATGGGCGTGCGCTGCGTTGGGGGCGGGTCTCCCCATGGGGCCCAGCAAACGTGATTCAGGTGAACTTGCGTATGTAGGTCGTCTGCTGCATGAACCAGCGCGCCCGAATCGACGGCCTCCACGGCGCGCGACGCTCCAGCGGCGCCTACGCGAATCAGCCCGATGGCGTGGCGAAATTTCATGTCGAGCGCTCCGTGGCTGCAGTAGCCAACGCATGCTGGCGCCGGAGTTGTCGAAATACTCGTAAACAGCCACATTCGCACTCGGCAGCGGATTTTGGCACCTGATCTGCCCCCAGTCAGGTGGCGGCGATGCACGGCTTCGGGACCCTACATTGGCCGTTGTCGGTTGCGCGTCACTGGCTGCCCGGCTCCGGTTTCGCGACCCGCTCACCGTCGCGGTAATCGAGAAAATCCAGGTTCATGCCGTCCTCGTGGACTGTATCTCTGCGCTCCAGGTCCTTGGCACGCACGACGGCGCCTTTGCCGAAACGGTCGATCAGTCCGTCGATCGTGCTTTCGAGGCGCCGGGGTTCGTCCGACGCAAACAGGTCGGACTGGCGAGCCTCGCGGCGCCAGTCCAGGTCGAACGCCGCCATGCCGACCAGGCGAAACGGTCCGGGATGCTCGAACTCGCTCAGCAGCTCGCGAGCAACAGCAAATAAAACCTCTGAAGTATCATTGGCTTGTGAGAGCTTCCTCCGGCGATTTATGAGCTTGAATCCGCTCGTCTTGAGGCGCACGCGCACGCCGCCGGCCACGTAGCTCTTCGCGCGCAGGCGTCGCGCGATGCGCTCCGCAGCGCGCCGCAGATGCGGCTCGATGTCTTCACGTTTCGAGATGTCGTGCTCCAGCGTGCGCTCGGAGCCAATGCTCTTCGCGGACCGCCCGCGGCTGACCGGCCGCGAATCCATTGCGTTCGCAAGCCGATGGTAGTGCACGCCCGCTGCCCCGAAGCGCATGCGCAGCTCGCGCTCGTCCGCACGCGCGATGTCCCCGATCGTCCGGTAGCCGACACTCTCGAGCTTCGGCGCCGTTTTTCGGCCGACACCCCAAAGCCTCGTCACCGGGAGCGGCGCGAGCCACGCCTTCGCCTCGGCCTGCGCCACGATCGTCAGCCCGTCGGGCTTGCCGAAATCGCTCGCCACTTTCGCAACGTATTTCGTACCCGAAATGCCGACGGAGATGCGCAGGCCGGTCGCCTGGAGCACGGCCACCTTGATCCTCCGGCCCATCGCGGCCGGCGGCCCGAACAGGTGCTCCGAGCCCGTCATGTCGACGAACGCCTCGTCCAGTGACAGCGGCTCCACGGCCGGCGAAAAGTCGCTGAGGACCTCCATGACCTGGCGCGACACGGCTTCGTAGCGCTCGAATCGCGGCGACACCATGACCGCGTACGGGCAGCGCCGCCGGGCCTCCGCTACCGGCATCGCACTGCCGACGCCGTACGGGCGCGCCCCGTAGCTCGCGGTGAGTACCACGCCTCGCCAGCTTCTGGGGCCTACCAGCACCGGCCTACCCTTGAGGGACGGATCGTCGAGCTGCTCCACGGCCGCGTAAAACGCATCCATGTCCGCGTGCACGATGATTCGGCGCCAGGCGTCCATCAGCAAAAGCGTACACCCGGCCTGTCTTTTTATACAGGGTTTCGCTCAGCGCCGATTGCAGCATGCGACGGTTTGCCACACTCGCCCGGGCATGCCCGTACTTCCCGACATCTGCGCGTACCTCGTCGCGCTGGAGGATCGGATTCTCGGCCGGACGCTCGAGCAGGTTTCGATTCGGAATCCGTTTTTCCTGCGCTCGATCGAACCGTCCCTCGAGTCCGTCACCGGCCGCAAGGTGACCGGCTTCGAACGTCTGGGCAAGCGCATCGCCATCGGGCTGAGCGACGACAACTGGCTGGTGATCCACCTGATGATCGCGGGTCGTTTGCAGTGGACCGAGCTTGGCGCCGCAGCGAGGAAATCCCCGCGGACCACGCTCGCGATCTTCCGCTTCGACAGCGGCGCGCTGAGCGTCACGGAAACCGGCACGAAGAAGCGCGCGTCACTCCACGTCGTGCACGGGCGCAATGAGCTGCAAAACCACGATCCCGGCGGGCTGGACGTGCTCGCCTGCGATCTCGACAGGTTTGCCGCCAGCCTGCGCCGCGAGAACCACACGCTGAAACGAGCGCTGACCGATCCCCGCATCCTGAGCGGCATCGGCAACGCCTATTCCGATGAGATTTTGCACGCGGCGCGCCTTGTCCCCCATTGGGCTCACGAGCAAGCTCGACGAGGAGTCGATGCGGAGTCTTTTCGAGGCAACGCAGGCAACCTTGCGCCGCTGGCATGATCTGCTTGCTAGCGAAGCGCGCCGCGATTTTCCCGTCAAAGTGACCGCCTTCCGAGCGGGCATGGCCGTACACGGCCGGTATCGCGAACCGTGTCCCGACTGCGGAACGCCGGTGCAGCGTATTCGCTACGCGAGTAATGAAACGAACTATTGCCCCACCTGGCAGACCGGCGGCAGGCTGCTGGCGGATCGGTCGCTGTCCCGCCTGCTCAGAAAAGACTGGCCGAAGCAGGTCGATGAGCTGGACGGAATTCGGCCGCGCACGCCCTGACGCCCTCGACACCGGCCGATCCGACCAGCGCATTCCCGACACTCAGTTCCTCGCGTTAAGCGCCCTCAGGAACGTCCGCAGACCGGCGAGATAATTTTCCTCGTCGCGGAGAATCGCGTCGTTGTGCGTGCCGCGGATCTCGAGCAGCGCGCGCGGCTCGTTTGCAGCGTGGTAAATGGCCTCGCCGTGGTGAAACGGAATGATGTCGTCGTCGCGACTGTGAACCACGAGCACCGGGCAGTCTACGTCACGCACATAGTCCCGGGTCGCGTGCCGCAGACGCGTCAGCCAGCGCGCCGGCAGCCATGGATACAGCTCCTGGGCGATGTCCGGCACGGACGTGAACGAAGACTCGACGATCAGCGCGCGGGGTTCGTGTCTAGCCGCAATGTGGGCCGCCACGGACGCCCCGAGAGAGCGCCCGAAAACAATGATATCGGATGCATCGATGCCGCGTGTCTCGGTCAGGAAGCGCCATGCCGCGTCCGCATCGCGATACAGGCCGCGTTCCGTTGGCCTGCCCTTGCTTTGGCCGTACCCGCGATAATCGATGATGAAAACCGACTGCCCGAGGCCGTGGAATTGCTGAATCGATGCGAGCCGGTGCGATATGTTCCCGGCGTTCCCATGAAAAAACAGCAGCACCGTGTTCCGCGGCGCCGGAATGTACCAGCCGTGTATCGCGACGCTGTCCTCCGTTTCGATCCAGATGTCCTCGTATTCGAGCCCGATATTGTGCGGCGTCGCGGTCAGTTCCCGACCGGGCAAGTGCGGCAGGTACAGCATCCTGCCCTGCGTTACGTAAACGAATGCGACAATGAGACCGTAGGCCGCGGCGGTAACGAGGACGAATTTCAGCATGGCCGGTGTCGCTGCAAATGTCTGATGCCCGGACAGCACCGTCTCCATTATGCACTGCTTTTGCGGTAGCCTCGGACCCGACAGAAAACTCGGACGTCAGGTAATGCGGTTGCAGCGCTATTTCGATCGAATCGGTTTCTCGCGCAAAGCCCGACCGGATCTCGCAACGCTCGTGGCACTGCAGCAAGCACACGTCCTGCGCGTGCCGTTCGAAAATCTCGACGTGCAGCTCGGCCGTCCGCTCGACATCGATGTGGCTCAGGCCTACGCCAAGATCGTGAACCGCGGACGAGGCGGCTGGTGCTACGAGCAGAACGGGCTGTTCGGCTGGGCGCTCGAGGAAATCGGCTTTTCCGTGACGCGCGTGGCTGGGGCCGTGATGCGACATGAGCGTGGCGACGCTGCGTTGGCGAATCATTTGTGTCTGCTCGTTCGATGTGCGGACGGGACGGGCCCTCTGCTCGCCGATGTGGGATTCGGCGGCAGCCTCATCCGGCCGCTTGCGCTGGAGGCGTCGGCGCACCAGCAGCCGCCGTTCAACATCGGGCTCGAAAGGTTGGCGGATGGCGCATGGCGCTTCTGGGAGGATCTCGGCAGAGGACGATTCAGCTACGACTTCGTTGCCGAGTCGGGGGACGAAACCGCGCTCGCCGCGAAGTGCGAAATCCTGCAACGCGATCCCGATTCGACTTTCGTCCAGAACGCGGTCGTGCAGCGGCGTGAGACTGACCGGCACATCGCCCTCCGCGGCCGGGTCCTTCGCGTCGCAACAATGCACGGCCAAAGCGATAACGTTATCGAGTCTGCCAGAGCGTATGCCGACACGCTCCGCGACGTCTTCGGGCTGGATGTGCCCGAAGCCGCCCAGCTTTGGCCGCGCATCGTCGCGCGCCACGAAGACATTGTTCGAGACGCTACGGATCCGTAAATCCCGCAGGCGCGTCCCATCGACGTCGTGGGTTAGACTCCCTTCAATGTCATTCGTCGATTCCGCGTATCCGCCGCCCTGCCCTCACGACCCGGTTACCCAGATTGCCGAGCAGGTTTACATGGTCCGCGGCGCGCACCGGATGAATGCGCTGCTGCGCATTTCGCGGAACATGGCCATCGTGGAGCACGACGGCGGCCTGACGCTGATCAACCCGATCCGTTTGACGGCCGAGGGCGAGCGCGAGCTGGCCGAACTTGGCGAGATTCGACACCTGCTGCGACTCGGACCGTTTCACGGCATCGACGATCCCTACTACGTAGATACATTCGGCGCAAAACTCTGGGCCCAGCCGGGCGGCCGCGCCTACCGAAAACCGCCGATTACGGTGCAGCTCGTCGCCGGCGGTGCGCTGCCGTTTCCCGACGCGGACCTCGTGCCCTTCGAGCACACGAAGCAGCCCGAGTCCGTGCTGCTGCTCGAGCGCGGCGACGGCTTACTCCTAACCTGCGACTCGATCCAGCACTACGGCGACTATCGGCATAACAGCCTGCCGCTGAAAGTCGCGATGCCGTTCATGGGATTTCCGCGAAGGACCGTGATCGGACCGATATGGCTCAAGTACATGGCCTCGAATCGAGCCGCCCTCAAGCCCGACTTCGAACGCCTCCTGGGCCTCGATTTCGACAACCTGTTAGGCGGCCACGGCAGCTTCCTCGCGCACGGCGCAAAGGACGCCGTGCGTGCTGCGATCCGGCGCACGTTCGGCTGAGCGTTTATTTCGGCTGCATGCGTATACCGGCGTCCATGCGGATGCACTCACCGTTCATGTAGTCGTTCTCGACGATGAAGCGCGACAGGTGCGCGATTTCCTCGGGCCGACCGAGGCGACTCGGAAACAGCGGGCTCTTCGACAGGCTCTCGTAGGCCTTTTCGGGCAGCTCGTCGAACATAGGCGTGTCGATGAGGCCAGGCACGATAGTGTTCACGCGAATGCCGTAATAAGCCAGGTCGCGGGCGCACGGCAGCGTCATGCCGACGATGCCACCCTTCGACGCGCTGTAGGACGCCTGTCCGATCTGCCCTTCGTAGGCAGCGATTGACGCCGTGTTGATGATCACGCCGCGCGATCCATCGTCATTGACCGGTTCCTGCTCCGCCATTTGCGCTGCCGCAAGGCGCAACACGTTAAACGTGCCTATCAGGTTTACATTGATCACGACCGTGAAATCGTCGAGAGCTATCGGACCATCCCTGCCTACCGTCTTCGCCGGTCGCCCGATGCCCGCATAGTTGTTACAGATGTGGATCGCACCGAAGTTGTCGACGGTCGCAGCGATGGCCGCCTTGACGTGTGCCTCGTCCGTAACGTTGACGTGGTGATAGAGAACACCGTCGCCGAGCTCATCGGCGAGCGCGCGACCACGTGCATCGTTCAGGTCGGCAATCGTAACCCTCGCGCCGAGTTCCGCATACAGGCGCACGGTTGCTTCGCCGAGCCCCGACGCTCCGCCGGTGACGAGCGCCACTTTTCCATCTATGTTCATCGTTTCTTCTTGATCCAAGGATTGAGGGAACGCGGATCATAGCAATGATCTTCGCGTCGTGCGCCGCGGACAAAGACGGGTCAATCCACCAGGTATTCGATGAAGTAGTCGCCGACCATGATCTCGTCGCCGGCCGCCAACGTCTGATCCTTGATGCGGCTGCCGTTCACGACGGTGCCGTTCGTGCTGCCCAGGTCGAGGAGCATGGCTTCGTCGCCGGTCTTGATGAACAGGGCATGATGCCGGCTGACCACGGCGCTGGGCAGGAAGATGTCGCAGCGCTGGTCGTCCCGCCCGATCAGAATGCGGCCTCGAGTGACCCGCATGTCCTCAACGACCTCGCCGTAAAGCCGAACCACGAGGCGCTCGACGTCGCCGGCCTCCTCGCTGACGCGTTGCCAGTCACCCCGCTGGGTACGATCGACGGAATTATCCTGCGTGAGGCCCGCCGCGCGCATGACGATCGCGGTCGTGACCGGGGTCGAATCCTCCTCGGCCGCCAGCTCGAGACTGTCGTTGCACAGTCGGCTGATCGCATCCGGCACGCCGTGCGCGAGCTCGTGTATCAACGTCACCGCCTGAAAATCGAAGATCTGGCTGATGTCCGAATTGACTCGCGACGCGAAGCGCTGCGCGATGAACTCGCGGCTTTCAGCCAGGGAAAAAGGCGCAAGGGCGATACGATGCCCGACTTCCCGGCATATATCGTCCAACGGCGGTTGGCCCAGGCGCTCGTTGAGCGCGGGAGTCCCGGTAAGGATGACGGTCAATCCGAAAGTGGATTTTTTTTCCAGCTCGACCAGGTGACGAATGCTGTCGAGGACCCATTCGCCATACTCCTGCGCCTGCTCGAGACATACGATCGTGCGCCGATCGTGCTTCTTCTGAAATTCAAGAAACACGGTGAGAATGCTCTCGATGTCCTCGCTATCGAGATTCGTGTCGCTGAATCCCAGCGCCGAGATAATGGCGCCGAGGCAGCTCCTCGCGTCGTTGCCCGGCTCATCGACCCGGGCCACCGTTGCCTCGTCGGCAACCGTCGTCAAAAAGCGGCCGAGGAGCACGGCAACGTTGGCGCGCCCCTCCCCGATCAGGATTGCGAGCGGCCGCCGCTCCGCAAAGGCGTCGGAAAGCTGTTGCAGCGCCTGGCGCTCGCGCTTCGATATCAGTCGCGACAGCGAATCGTCTGCGTCGTCGACAGGCACGGCGTCTTCGGTTGGGGCGAGATGCAGGTCGCGCATCCGGGGCACCTCATGCGGCCTCTTTCCGTCTACCGAGGCTCTTCTTGGAGTGTAGTGGACGACGATCTAGTTTAGGGGAATCCGGGGATTATGTGAAGAACTCGTCAAGGAAAATACGTTAATTTATTGAAATTTCTACGGAACGTCAGTGCTGTGATGCGCTCGCGCTCGGTTTCCCCGCGGCTGCAGGACTCAGCTTTCCAAAAAACAGGGCCGGTTGCGACCGGCCCAGCAGGCGAGCGGCAGCATTCAGGGGGAGAGACGTGCCGCCGCTCGTGACAACACCGATACGATGCGCGACGGGACAGCGCTACGCCATGCGTATTGACCGCAATGCGCTGCCGGCGGGACTCCTATCCCGCGGCGCTCGCCGTCGCCCTAGACCGGGGTCTCGGCCCGGTAGCATCGACGACGAGCTGTTCCGCAAGCCTCGCGTATGCAACCCAGCGCTGCCTGATCGTGGCTGCGTCGATACCGAGATCCCTGAGAGCGCGCCTGTGGTCGCAAAGTACGACGAGCGCGGCAGCAGAACTCAGACAGCGCCAGGCGGCGACGAACAGCCAGCGGTGCCATGCGGCAACAACCTGCGAGCGCAGGAATTCGCAGTGAAACTCGAGGTGGCTGCGTTCATCGCTGACGATTTGGAGCAGCCAGCTCCTGAGCGGGCTCGTCGGCAGTCGGGATGCGATCAGATGGTAGTAACAGATGCCGACGATTTCGGCGGTCAGAAGCACGAGCACCTTTAGCCTGAGCCCCATCAGCCGGCGCGCGAATACGAACAGCCGTGCGGTCCACTGCCGCCTCAGCAGCTCGCCGCCGAGCATGCGCACGCACATTGCGAGGATGTTCGCATGTCGATGCTCCTCTGCGACGAACAGCGCGACCGTGTCCGCGTAGGCCGCACCGGCGCCGGCCAGCGTGCTTTGTCTTGCCTGAGTGACGATTGTCCCGCCTCCGGACTCCCCGAGCTGGAAGATCGCCAGCGATTCGGCCAGCGTTTTGGGCAGTGACGAATAATCCGTGCGCACATCGAGCTTGGGCAACGGTCGCCGGCTGCGGCGGGCAAAAACGTCGCGCCAAGGCCGCCAGTCGGCCCCGGATCCGTCGTGGAAGGGCGATCGCTGTGCATTCATGCCACCAGTTTTACTGGCAACTTCTGGCGATCCCGGGCGCGGACAATGACGGAATGTGGCACCGCCGCCGCCTTTCGGGGGGGGGGTCGCGCCCGTAGTTACCGCATCGTGACATGATTACCACATGACAAGCGGGCGTGACAGTCAGTAGAATCCCGGGCTGCGCGACGCCGTGTACCGCGTAGACTGTCGTAGACGAACAACAAGTCCAGGGGGACATTATGACATTTTCAATCTGGCACCGCCTGACGCCGGCGCTGGGCCTTTTGGCCGCTTTCGGAGCCGCCGCGCAGGAAGAACCGCGTATTCTCGAAGAGATCGTCGTCACGGCCGCGTACCGCGAACAGGGGCTCATGGAAGTCCCGGTTTCCGTGTCTGCCGTCACCGGCGATCAGCTCACCGAAACGGCTCTGCAGAAAGCCGAGGACATCCAGTTCCTGGTCCCGAATTTCACGGTAACCGAAACCGGCATCAGCACGAACATCTCCGTACGCGGCATCAACTCCGGCATCAACCAGGCGTTCGAGCAGTCGGTCGGCACCTACATCGACGGCGTGCACCTCGGCCGCGGCCAGCAGTTCCGCTCGCCGTTTCTCGACATCGAGCGAGTGGAAGTCCTGCGCGGGCCGCAATCGATCCTGTTCGGCAAGAACTCCGTCGCCGGCGCCCTGAACATCACGACGGCAAAGCCGACGCACGAGTTCGAGGGTCGTCTGATGGCCTCGCAGGAGTTCGAGCACGACGAACTCATCGGCGAAGCGATACTGTCCGGACCTCTGTCCGATCGGGTGCGCGGCCGTATCGCTGCGCGGGTGCGCGACCTGTCTGGGCACATAGAGAACCTCACGCTGAATCGCAACGAGCCGCAGCGCGAGGACTGGACGCTGCGCGGCACGCTCGAGGTCGACCTCACCGACTCGCTGCTGGCGACGCTCAAGATCGAGCAGGGCGAGTTCGACGTGATCGGCCGGCACATTGAGCTCATCAACGAACAGCCCTCCGTGGCGCCCCCCCCATTTGCGGGACTGCAGTACAACCAGATTCTGGCATCCGGGCTCGGTGGATTTTTGTTCCCCCCGCAGGATCCGAGCGTAACCAATGTCGTCCAGGACGAGAGGCGGTCGTCGAACGGCGACTTCAGCTTCAACGAGATTGCGACCTATGCGCTGACGCTGGACTG
Organism: Woeseiaceae bacterium; assembly: GCA_041617855.1. Classification (GTDB taxonomy): domain Bacteria; phylum Pseudomonadota; class Gammaproteobacteria; order Steroidobacterales; family Woeseiaceae; genus UBA1847. The sequence continues at coordinate 20,014 of JBFJOC010000019.1, forward strand.
GGAGATCGGCGAGCACGATCTCAAGAGCATAACCGCGTACTCGACCCTCGACTACGACGAGTTCTGTGACTGCGATTTCACCGGAGCGAACCTGTTCGGCGCGGCGCTGCAGGAGAAGTACGACCAGATCAGCCAGGAGTTCCGGCTGTCGTCACCCCTGCGCGAGAATTTCGACTACATAGTGGGCCTCTACTATCAGACCAGCGACCACGACTACGCCGACCAGATCATCGTCGAGCCCGACTCGATACTTGTTCCACTTTTTAACTTCCGGACCGCCGGATCAGGGTCCGCCGTCGCGGGCACGCAGGCCGCGCGAACGGCCAGCGTCGACTCGGACGTCATCTCCGCGTTTGCGCAGTTCAACTGGCACCTGAGCGACAACTTCACGCTGCAGCTCGGCGGCCGGGTGACGAAGGACGAGCGCGACGGCATGCGCGAGCTCACGATTCTCCAGAGCGACTTCAGTCCGCTGACGCAGACGCAGCTTGCGACACCGCTGGTCTATGCCGGCGGGTTCGGCATCACGTCGACAAACCTGGTCCCCTTGACGCAGCTCCCGGTGCCGCAGCTGTCCGTGCCGGCCAACGCCTTTCTCTTCTACGGCTTCGATATCGTCGATCCGGATATTCCCTGCACCGCGGCTAGCGATCCTGCCAATTGCGCCGGCGCACTAGGCGTGCTGCCGGTGACCGGCTCGCGCGATACCACGAAGTTTTCGCCCGAAGTGAAGCTCGTCTGGAATCCCGGCGATACGTCCATGCTGTACCTTAGCTGGGCCGACGGCTTCAAGTCGGGCAGCTTCGACTTCCGTGCGAACAACAAGAACTTCTATCCGGACATTCCCACGTCGTTCGAGTTCGACGACGAGGAAGCGAGCAATATCGAGCTCGGTGGCAAATTCACGCTCGCCGGCGGTGTGTTCGAGCTCAATGCCGCCGCGTTCTATACGGAATTCGACAACCTGCAGATCTCGATCTTCGATGGCGTCCTCGGCTTCAACGTCGGCAACGCCGCGTCGGCCGAGATCCAGGGCATCGAGCTCGACTGGCGCTGGGCCGCCGGGGACTACCTGACGGTGACGGGCGGCATCGCGTTCACGGACTTCGAGTTCACCGACTTCAAGAACGGCCAATGCTATTTCGGCCAGGCAGCGAACGTCGACCTGGACGGTAATGGCATCCCGGAGCTTTGCGACTACACCGGCCAGTCCAATCTGCTGGTCTCGGATGTCCAGGGCAACTTGTCGTTTGACTTCCGCTATCCGTTCGGCAACTCCATGGAGTTTCGCACACTGCTCGACGTGTTCTACACCGGCGACTACGACGGCACGTTCTCGTTCGATCCCGCGCTCAAGCAGGACGCGTACTCGCTGGTCAACCTGCGCCTCGCGATCGGGCCGGAAACGGGCGACTGGGAGATCGCCGTGCTCGGCAAGAACCTCGGCGACGAGAAAGCGCTGACGTTCGGCGGCGATACGCCGCTTGCGGGCAGCATTTTTGGCGCGAAATCGAACTACGCGTTCTACAATCCCGGAACGACGGTCAGCCTGCAGGGCATGGTGCGCTTCTGACAGCCGTCCGAACCTCCGATAACTAACGAACAGGGCGACGCCACCGGCGTCGCCCTTTTTTTCAGGCCGGCTCGGCTGGCAATTCGCTGCGCCATGTCGAGATTCTTCGAATCCGGCTGACCGCCACGCCGTGCCCGATCTGTGACCCGGGTGTGCGCCAAAGCTGGCAGCATGTCCAATAATCAGCGGATGCCGAACGCCCTGCTGCTGCTGCCCATCGTCCTGCCCGTGATTTTCTGGGCCGGGTACCATTATCACAAGGACCGGCACCTTCCCGAACCCTTAGGCCATCTCGCGCTGACGTTCGTGCTCGGCATGGCGGCCGCCGGAGTGTCGCAGTTTCTCTATGCGATGCTCGATGTCGTCGATCTTCGCTTCGACGCCGGGGAGCTTGCGGAGCGGACGCCGATTGGACTCCTCGCGTATGCGCTGCTGGCAATCGGACCGATCGAGGAAATCGCCAAAGCGCTGCCGTTCCTGCTCTTCGTCATCCGCTTCCGGGAGTTCGACGAGCCCATCGACGGCTTTATCTACGCGTCGTTCATTGCGTTGGGCTACGCAACCGTCGAGAACTGGCAGTATCTCGAATTTCTGACACCCCTGGAGGCGACGGCACGCGGCATCGCGAGTCCGTTCGTCCACATTCTCTTCGCGTCTATCTGGGCGCATCGGATTACACCGGCCGTGCTCGAAAGCACCTCTGTGACACGAGCCGCGACCGCGGGCATCATGCTCGCCGCCGGCGCGCACGGCGCTTACGACTTCGTCGTGTTGTTGAAACCGGAGACGGCGCTGCCGGTTGCTGCGGCGGGTTTGGTGGGTATCTGGCTGTGGCGGCTAAAGCATCTGCGCGACCTGCATCATCGCGCACGTGACGGCGCCCGGGGATTTGGCGGTCGCGATTGCGACGATCCCTGACGCCCTTTAGGGCCGGCAGCCAACTCGCGGCGCCGGCACATGCACGCGTTGCGTATCAGGCGCAGCTTTTATTGTATGGATCGCTGCACTGCTCGGGCACGGGCGGCTCTTCGAGGCTGAGCTCGGTCAGATCGTCGGGGTTGTCGATGAGCTCGCTGCAGCGTCGCAGTATCAGCGACAGTTCCATCGTAATCGTCTTTTCAGAGAGGGGCGTGTCCATGGCTTCTGCGTCCATCCTTATTGGTTTTCTTATTGCGCCGCAGCTCTTTGGCCACGGTTCATGCGTAAAGAGTCTAGAGATCGAGCCGTCGCGATACCGTGAGGCCAATCACACATCGAATTCGGCAAATCCGCGAATTGCGCGATTATGTAAACCGCGGCTGATCAGTACCGCAGAAGCGTCGAACCCCAGGTAAATCCGGCACCGAAAGCCTCGAAAAGCAGCATCTGGCCCCGCCGTACGCGACCGTCGCGGACCGCTGTATCGAGCGCCAGTGGAATGGATGCGCTGGACGTATTGGCATGCTCGTCCACAGTGACGACGACCCGCTCCATGGGCAGGCCGAGCTTTTTCGCCGCCGCCCGGATGATCCGCATATTTGCCTGGTGCGGAATGAACCAGTCCAGGTCGCCCTGCGACACGCCATGGTTATCGAGCGTCTCACGGGCCATCGAATCGAGCGTGGCGACGGCACGCTTGAACACCGCGTTGCCATTCATCTTGATAAAGGCATCGCCCGATCTCAGCGCGTCGTAACCCTTCGACACGCCCTGGGGGACCTCCAGGAGAGCCTCGTACCGGCCGTCGGCGTGAATGTGTGTCGCAAGAATTCCCGGTTCGTCGGACGCACAAAGGACGACCGCGCCGGCGCCGTCACCGAACAGCACCGCCGTAGTCCGGTCCTCCCAGTTCGTAATGCGCGACAGCGTTTCGCACCCGATGAGCAATGCGTTACGGGCACTGCCCAGCCGCACGAACCGGTCAGCGATGTCGAGTGCGTACACGAACCCCGAGCAGGCCGCCTGAATATCGAAGGCCGGGCAGCCTTGTATCTCCAGGCGGCGCTGAATGATGCAGGCGGTGCCCGGAAAGACCTTATCCGGTGTCGTCGTGGCAACGATGATCAGATCGACGTCACCCGGGCTGATGCCGGCCGCCTCGACAGCGCGCTGTGCCGCAATAAGCCCCAGGTCCGAGCACGTCTCGTCATCGGCGGCGATGTGCCGCCGGCGGATTCCGGTCCGTTCCCTGATCCATTCGTCCGACGTATCCATCGTCTTTTCCAGTTCATGGTTCGTAACGACTCGGGCCGGCAAATAGCTGCCCGTTCCGGCGATGCGCGAATAGGTCATCGGACTGTTCCTTGCAGGCCTCGGTTGTTCTTTGCGAGCAGCTCGTGCGAGTCAGCACAGCGACGCGCGGCCCGCCAGTTCAGATTGCGCCGGAATCCGAGTGTACAGGGATAAGATGCCCGGTCTTCCGCTTTTTCGGGCGGCACGCGTTGAGCGCCTGCGGCCTGGAAACCCGTGAGGCAGCGCCCGGCTCCGGTCAGCTCTCCCGGGCTCCCGGCCAGCTCGGCGCCGGCTCGCAGACAGATGCATACGGCGGCGGCGCCATTTATCTCGAATTACTATTAAATAATTTTTATAATAAGCTGTTTATTAAACAATTAATTTATCGGATTCACGACGATGCGGGCCGTGATGACTCGACAACCCGGGCGTCTGGTGATGGCCGTGAACGTTCAGCAGGTAGTCATGTCGGAAATGACACTATTCGGGTAACGTATACGGGAATTGCGAAAACGGATCCCATGATCACCACCTCCCTCCGACAACTGCGGCGTCGCTTTCTGGCGGCCCCGGCACTGGCCGTCCTGCTGGTGGTCTCGTCGGCTGCGCTCGCGCAGACCGCGCTGACGCCGCACTCTGCAGAATACAAGGTCCGCATCAGCGTGCTTGGCGGCGAGCTGAACACGGAACTGCGCGCCACCGAGACGGGTTACGTTGCGCACCACGTGATCCGTCCGACTGGCATGTCGAAAATACTGGTTAACGGCCACATCAGCGAGATTTCCGAATTCAGGCCGGCACCCGATGGACTGCGCCCGACTCGGTATTTGTCCGAGGATACGCTGTCGAAAGAAGACACGAACGCAGAGGTCACGTTCGACTGGGATGCCCTGCGCGTGACGGGCATCGTCAACGACGAATCGATAGAGACTCTGCTGGACGGATTCGCGCACGACCGCGTCTCGATTCAGTACGAGCTCATGTACGACCTGCTGAATGGCGGATCCAGCAGGCAGTACACGCTGTTCGATATCGACCGCCTGAAAACGGTAACCGTTCGCAATATCGGGGAAAAAACCGTGCGCGTGCCGGCCGGCGAGTTCGAAGCCATCGGCATTCAGCACCAGTCGGAAAGCTCGTCCAGAACCGTGACGCTCTGGTGTGTCCCGGAACTCGACTATTTGCCGGTCGTCATCGAGCAGCACCGCAAGGGCAAGCTGCGGATACGCGCCGTCTTGAAGCGCTACACGCCAGCGTCTACCTGAATTCGCCCACCGCCCTCGACGCAGGTCCGCGCCTGCCCGCAGGCGTTTCGAACCTTTGCTCCGGCTCCTTCACGGTCAAAAAGCTGAGTAATGTCGAGCGTCTCATCGCCGCCGCGCAAAAATACGCGTATCGAGCGCGCGAGCACGGTGCCGGCATCGCGGAGCTCATAGCGTTCGATCAGCTTCGCACCGTTCCTGTCCAGCGTCTCGATCGTATAGGCGCGTCCCTCCCAGCCCGATACTCGCTGCGCAGTGATTTCGCCGACGCTGATTTCGCGCTTCTCGCCGAAGCGGTATTCCTCGACGACCGCGCGATCGAAGCTGATGAACAGGCCGGCGCCCGTCTGCGTGATTTTCAGGTAACGCCCGGTCTCGAGAAAAACGTAGACGAGCGCGCCGCGAGCCCGTCGCGCAGGTCGCGCATCGCCGTCCCCGCGACTCGGCGGAATCAGATCCCGGCCCGCTGCACCGGCCGCGCGCATGGCCGCGGCGTCGATCTGGCGCATCGAATCGTCACCCGCATCGCGTAGCTGCCAACGCCCGGACAGATCCACGCCGCCTGGCACGACTCCGCTCTTTGCGATCAGCTCCTCCCTGCTCGCGCAGGCGCCGCATGATGCGGCGATAAGGGCCAGCATCAGCGTCAGATGAATTGCGCTTTCGATCGAGCTGCGTCGTCGCACGTGGAGTCGCTACCGGGATGGTCGTCGGGGTTGCTCGCGACAAGGTACGCGAAAACCGCCGACTCGTGCAAAGCAAGGAGCCGACGATTCACAGTAGCTCGTCGAATATCCGGCGCTCCCGGGCATGCAGGCCGACATCGACGGCAATCTTTAGCGCGATCAGCACGAGCAGCGCCGGCAGCGGACTCCCGAGCCAGGCGACCAGCGCGCCGCCCGCGATCACCGCAATGTGCAAAACAACGATTCGGCCATAGGGCCGTCTCATCAGCTGCCCGAGCGACGTACGCCGGTACTCGCCGGCGGCGATAAAATTACCGAAGAACGAAAACAGGTGGCTCGCGGCGATCGCGACGACGCTGATCCAGAATGGCGAGCGCCAGGCCTCGGAGAGTGGCACCAGAAGGTCGCGGAGGCCATCTACAGCGCCCTCGCCGCCTCCGAAAATCGCCATCACGGCAAGGTAATGACCGTAGCAGAACGCGCTGTAATGAACGACGAAGAAGGGTATCAGGAACAGGCCTCCCCTTCGTGACCGGCCGATCTCGACAGATCCGAGGTAAACGCCGGGCCCGTCGCTGCCGGCGGGTCGCGCCGCTGCTGGCCCGCATGCGCTCGTCACCATGCGCAGTACATTGACCGCGCCGATGACGACGTTCTCGACCCAGTACAGGATCATGACGTCGAATACGCGCCAGCCCAGAAACAGGACGCCCGCCAGCGGAATCAGGTTTGCGGTGATGAGGACTGCGGCCGATGGGCGCACGCGCATCTCAGGTCACCTTCGCCAGGCGGCGCGTCAACGCGTTGTGGCGCGCGACGTGGAGTTTCTCGAGCCCGAGCCATGCCGCCAGTGCTCGTAACTCCACCGACAGTGCATCAGAGCATGCCGGAATAGCGGCGTCCGGCTCCGGATAGGCTGCGAGCACTCGCAGCGTACGCGCGGCTCGGTCGGCCTTGACGTCTACGCGCGCGACGATTTCGTTGCCGACGCGAAACGGCAAGACGTAGTAGCCCCACTTGCGCTGGGCGGCGGGCACGTAAATCTCGATGCGGTAGTGGAATCCGAACACGCGCTCGACACGCGGGCGGAACCAGAGCGTTGGATCGAATGGCGACATCAGCGATGCGCCTGGTATCGATCTCGGGAAGCGTGCTCCGGCCGCGAGATAGGCCGGCACGCGCCAACCTTCGACCTCGACCTGCAGCAGCGTGCCTTCCTCGGTGAGCTCACGCAGGCGCGGCTTCGCGTTTCTTGTTGACATCCGGTAGTAGTCAGCCAGGTCATTGAGCGTCGCAATGCCGAGCGAACGCGCTGCCCGGCGCAACAGTTCCCGCTCTGCCGCTGCGCGATCGACGGACAAGTCGATCACCGCGCGCGGCAGCACACGCTCCGGCAGGTCATAGCAGCGCTGAAAATTCGGCAACCGGCCCGCGACCGCAAGCGACCCCCGACCGAAGTGATACTCCAGCGCCCAGCGAGGCAGCGAGCGGTGCCAGTCGCCGGCCCTGCGACGCGGTACGGGTAACTGCGGCAGATCCTGGGCCGTTACCGCGCCGTCGCTCCGCACCTGCTCGAGCACCGCGTTCAGATACGCCCGTCGGTTGCGGAGCTGCCTGAGCGGATTGCGTTTATGCATTCGATAAGCGCTGCGGCGGTGCTCGAAGAGTGGCCACGTATCGGCCGGCACCAGCGACGCCTCGTGTGCCCACTGCTCGGTATATTCCCCGCCTGTATAAACGAACTTCTCGAACGCGCTGCGCTCGTAGGCTCCGAGACGCGAGAATACGACCAGGAAGTGCGCCGGGGTAAGCACGTTCACGAAATCGAGCTGCAGGACGCCCAACGATTTCAGCACCTGCGCGAAATGCCTGCGGTCGATTCGCCCGGCCGGCCGCGGCCGCCCGAAACCCTGTGCGCCGAGCGCGATGCGTCGGGCCTCCGCCGCTGATATCCGTTTGCGGCGCAAGGCCCGTCAGCCGGCCTTCAGCCCCTGCCCGATCTCGCCGGCGTGTACGCGCAGACGCTGATCGATCTGGCTTACGTACTCGCGGGCATGCACCGTATCGACCAGGTGCCACTCGCCCATGCAGGCGTCGGGCGAAAGCTCGATGCGCAGCCAGCCCCTGCGGCGCGTTTCCATGTAGCGAACGTGCGGATTGAGCTCGATCGTGGCTCTGGCAAGCGATCCCGGTTCGAACTCCGGCAGGTAGTCCGAATAGCCCGGCGAGCTCACCGACGTGGTCATGAACTCGACCGCAACGGGCTTCCCGGCGCCGTTCGGCACGACGTGTGCCGCCAGCGCGGTGTGCATGTCGCCGCTCAGCACGACGGGATTCGTTGCATACCGCGCAAGATCGGCGAGCAGCGTCTCGCGCGCCGCCGGATAGCCGTCCCAGGTGTCGAGGAGCAGCGGCGGGTTGTCCCGACTGATGGCGATTACCTCGTTGAGCCTCGCGCGCGACACGTTCGTCGGACCGTCAGGGTCAACGATTGGCTCTAGATCCGGGGCGCGCACCGGCGCCATCAGCACCTGCTGCCCGAGGACCTGCCAGCGCGTTCCGGCGCTGCGTTTCAGCGTCTCCCGAAGCCAGTGTTCCTGACGCCAACCCAACAATCGACGGCGCGGATCGGCGAGCTCCGCCGCGACCGCGTCGGGATCGCCGTTAGCGCCGACGTCGGGCTGCGGAGCGCGGCCGGCCAGGCGAGTGTCGAGCATGATCAGCGACGCGAGATTGCCGAAGCGGAAATCGCGGTAGCTGCGCGTGTCGGGGCCGGCCCGCCTGCCGCGCACCGGCATCCATTCGAAGAATGCGCGGAGAGCGGCATCGCGACGTCGCGACCACGGGCCCTCGCCCGGGTCGTGATTCTGCGCTCCGCCGCGCCACGCGTCGTTCGTGAATTCGTGGTCGTCCCATACCGCGATGAGCGGATGGCTCGCAAGCATGAGCTGCGAATCCGGGTCTGACTTGTACTGCGCATGTCGGCGCCGGTAATCGGCTAGCGTGACCGTCTCGTGGGGCGGGTCGGGGACACGTTGCAGCGTTTCGGCGCGCTCGGTCGCGTATTCGCCGGGCCCGTATTCGTAGAGGTAATCCCCCAGATGAATCACGGCATCGAGATCATCGCGAGCCGCGATTTCCCGGTAAGCGTGAAAGTAGCCGGCCGGGTAATTCGAGCACGACACGACCGCGAAGGCGGCATCTCGAACCTCACCTGTGGGCAGCGTCCGGGTTCGGCCGATCTGCGATGTCGCGCCGCTCGCAAGGAATTTGTAGAACAGCGTGCGGCCGGACGGCAGTCCGCCGACGTCGACCTTTACCGTATAGTCCCGATGGGGGCCGGTCGTCGTCCGTCCGTGCTTCAATACATCCCGCATACCGGGGTCGGTCGCGACCTGCCAGTCCACGCGCACACGCTCGCCACGCGCACCGCTGACACGCGTCCAGATCACGACGGCGTCAGCCGATGGATCGCCGCTCGCGACACCGTGTGCAAATGGGTAATGGCCCCGCTGGGCCGCCAATGGCGCGCTAAAGCCGGCCCAGCCGGAGACCGTGGCGGCAACGAAGCCCTGCAGAATTCGACGGCGCCGCACGGCCTATACGTCCTCAGGCCGAGACAATGGCATCAGCCTCGATCTCGATGAGCATTGCGGGATCGATAAGTCGCGACACCTCGATCATCGACGTTGCGGGATTGATTTCCGCAAATGCCTCCTGGTGCGCGCGGGCAAATTCGGGCCAGAGCTCGATGTCGGTGACGAACATTCGGGTACGCACGACGTCCCCGAGGCTCGCCCCCGCCTCGTCGAGCGCGGCCTGAATGATCTCGATGCAGCGTTTCGCCTGCAGATACGCGTCGCCCTCGCCAGCGACGCTGCCGTCCGCCCCGACGGGCGCGGACCCCGACACCGCGATGAAATTGCCGTTGCGCACCGCGCGCGAGTATCCGACGAGCGGCTCCCAGGGCGCGCCGGAGCGCACGCAGCATCTGTCCGGCATCCTCAGCGACCTCGACTTAATTTGCTATAAAACATTAAGAAACTCTTATAATTTATTGAATTAAAGCGCCTTTTTGATCAGAAGGCTGAGCACTGAGGAAGACCGGAACGAGTGCGGCAACAGAGACGAGACTGTAGCCGACTATGCCTTGCCAAAGCCACGGGGGCGCGAGGCTCGCAGGCCCGAAACTCGGCATCAGGGCGGCGCCTGCAGGCACGACGACGAGGAGGCGGAACAGCTCGAGGCGCGGCGCACCGGGGCGAGCCTCGTTCAGAAAGCCCAGCGTCAGCAGCATGGCCCAGAGTTCGACGCAGGGCAGCAGCACCGCGCCTGCGCCCTTGAGCGCGAACGTCCGGGCAATGGCGAGCGCGAGCACGATCGCCACGGCGAACTGCCCGATCACGTAGCGACCCGCAGCGAGGCTTATCGCCGGATCGTATTTTCGGAACGCGGCCAGGTCGCGATGCCGTTTCGGAAACCGGGTGTCGACGTCCGCCGGTCGCCAGCCGGTGTGCCGAAACCAGATGCCGAGCCTGTCACGCCACCGTTTCGTGCGCCTGGCGTCGAACAGCAGATAGTCGTACACCTGCAAATTGGCCCAGAACGGGTTCCAGCTCCCGAGTGGCTTGCGCACGCCGAAAACCACCGGCACTTCGTCCGCTTCTTCCTCGAAGGTCCCAAAGAGGCGATCCCACAGGATCAGAATGCCGCCGTAATTCTTGTCGATGTAACGCTCGTTCTGCGCATGATGGACGCGATGATTCGACGGCGTCACGAGAATCCGATCCAGCACGCCGAGCCGGCGCACGATCTGCGTATGCACCCAGAACTGGTAGATCAGATTCACCGCATAGACGGTCAGCAGGACTTCGAACGGAAAGCCGATCAGGAACAGCGGCAGGTAGAAAACCCAGTGGAAGAGGAAGCCCGTGCTGGTCTGCCGCAGCGCCGTCGACAGATTGTAATCCTCGCTCTGGTGATGCACGGCATGGGCGGCCCAGAGCACCGACACCTCGTGACTCATCCTGTGAAACCAGTAGTAGCAGAAATCCCAGGCGAGGGCCGCGACGATCCACAGGGCAATACCGCGCGGCGACGCATCGAACCAGCCGAGCGGCATGTCGATCAGCGCGAAGTGCTGCAGCACGTAGCCCCAGATTGCGAATTCCACGAACTTCGTGAAGTAACCGATCGTCGTGCTCAGGATGCCCGTACTAAGGCTGTTGATGGCGTCGTTGATGCGATACAGGCGGGTGCCACGTGCACGATCGACACCCAGCTCGACGACCAGAGCAAGCAGAAAAAACGGCACGGCCAGCGCAATCAGGTCCATCGGCCAATAGTAACGGTTTGTCATCGCAGTGGGGTAAGCTCGGCATCCGTCACCCCCGAGGCCGGCTGCCGTGTTCAATCCCGCCGAGATTCGCCTGCTCGCCCGCGCGCTCGAGAAACTCGCGGAGGGCTTCGACGAACTGCCCGCGCATGCGCCGGCGCTCGACGAGGAAGCGCTGGCCGGCGTGCTCGACCTCGTTGCGGGGCGCATGCAGGACAACTTCCCATATTTTCATCCGCGCTATGCCGGGCAGATGCTGAAGCCGCCGCATCCGGTCGCGCGCCTCGCCTACGCGCTGTCCCTGTGGATCAACCCGAACAACCATGCGCTGGATGGCAGCCGCGCGAGCTCGCCGATGGAAAAGGAGTGCATCGTCGATCTGGGGCGGTTGTACGGTTGGGACGCCCCGCTCGGGCACCTCACGAGCGGCGGCACGATGGCGAATCTCGAAGCGCTGTGGGTGGCCGGCTGCCTGCATCCCGGCAAGCGCATCGTGGCGTCCGCGCAGGCGCATTACACGCACGGCCGCATCACCGAGGTCCTGGGACTGCCGTTTGTACCGGTGCCGGTCACACGCGACGGGCGTATGGACATGCGGGCATTGGAGGAGATTCTGCACTCGGAAGACGTGGGCACCGTGGTTGCCACGACCGGCACGACCGGGCTCGGCGCCGTCGATCCGCTGCCGGAAATCCTGGAGCTGCGCGAGCAGTTCGGGTTCCGTGTGCACGCGGATGCGGCCTACGGCGGCTACTTCGGCCTGGCGTCGCGCCTGCGGGACGACACGCGGGCGACCTACGACCGACTCGGCGAGGTCGACTCGATCGTCGTCGACCCGCACAAGCACGGTCTGCAGCCCTATGGCTGCGGCTGCATTCTGTTTCGCGACCCCGAGGTGGGCCGTTTCTACAAACACGGCTCGCCGTACACCTACTTCACCTCGGATGAGCTCCATCTCGGCGAAATCAGCCTGGAGTGTTCGCGGGCGGGCGCGTCAGCCGTGGCGCTGTGGGCGACGCACAAGCTGCTGCCGCCCGTTCGCGGCGGTCAGTTCGCGCGCGGGCTCGACCGCTGTCTCGACGCCGCTTCGGAATTCTGGCATCGCCTCCGCTCGATGGACGGGTACCAGGTGCTGCTGCCGCCGCAACTAGACATCGTCGTTTATGCAGCCTCCGCGCCGGACGCCGTTACGGCGAGCCGCCGCGCCCGCCGTGTCTTCGCCGCGGCGGCGGAACGTGATTTGCATCTGGCGCTCCTGGAGCTGCCGATCGGCCTGGCCCGTGCCTGGCTTCCGGAACTCGACGCCAACGCGGACAGCCTGACCTGCCTGCGCTCGGCGCTGATGAAGCCGGAGCACGGCGCATGGCTGGACGACATCGTCGCAATTCTTGATGAGGTATCGCGCGTTTGAAGGGGACATTCCTCCTTTCGTCTTGGCGCGCATGACCGCCGGGGACATTCCTCATTTTCCAACCCTTGAGCGAATCGATGCGCTGCGTCAAGTGAAAACGAGGAATGTCCCCTACCTAGAGTTTAAGCGCGCGCATCAGCAGAAAGCCGATATAAAAACACGCAAAGCCACCCGCCATCGTCGACACGAGGTACGCGAAAGAGCCGAGGATTTCATTTCGCTGCAGCATCGTGTGCAGCTCCATGACCATCGCCGACAGCGTCGTGAAGCTGCCGCAGAAACCGATTGCGAACAGCAGGCGATACTGGTCCGGGATGATCCCGGCCTGATTGAACCACGCCGACGTCGCGACGAGCTCGGCGATGGCACCTATCGCCAGGCAGCCAATCAGGTTCGCGCTAAGCGTACCCCACGGAAACGCAACATCGCGCTGCACAAAGACGTTCAGTGCAAAACGCGCCATCGCGCCAAGCGCGCCTCCAACCGCGACGAACAGGTAGGACAGTGCAACGATTTTCACGACTCAGACGACGGCGAGCCGCCTCCGGGCGGCCCGGTATTCCTGCTCCAGGCGCGCAACGAGCTCCGCTACCGGCACAACGTCGTCGATGTTGCCGACGCCCTGGCCTGCGCTCCAGATGTCCCGCCATGCCTTGGCAGAACTCTGCTCGCCCTCCCGAAAGTTCATTGTCGCCTTGTCTCCTTCCGGGAGATTGTCGGGATCCAAACCGCCACGCGCAACGCTGTCGCGAAGGTAGCTGCCGTGGACGCCCGAGAACAGCGACGTGTAGATGATGTCGTCGGAACGGCTGGTCACGATCATCTGCTTGTAGTCCGACGGCGCGTTCGCCTCGTCGGTCGCGATGAAGCGCGTGCCGAGATACGCGAGGTCCGCACCGATCGCCTGTGCCGCAAGCAGGTCGCCGCCGGTCGTCATGCAGCCGGCGAGGATGATTGTCCCGTCGAAGTGCCGCCGAATTTCCTTGATGAGTACGAACGGGCTGCGCGTACCGGCATGGCCGCCGGCCCCGGCACAGACCGCGATGACTCCGTCGACGCCCTGCTCGATTGCCTTCACGGCATGGCGCACGTTGATGACATCGTGAAACACGAGGCCGCCGTATTCGTGCACGGCGGCCACCACTTCTGCCGGGGGCCGAAGGCTCGTGATGATGATCGGCACCTCGTGGCGAATGCAGAGTTCCAGATCGACCTCAAGGCGTTCGTTGCTGTGATGCACGATCTGGTTGACCGCGTACGGGGCCACCACGGCATCCGGATACTCGTCAGCATGCTCGGCCAACGCATCCTTGATCTCGTGCAGCCAGTCGTCCAGCCGCGTCTGCGGTCGCGCATTCAGCGCCGGGAATGCGCCCACGATGCCGGCCTTGCACTGCGCAATGACCAACGCAGGCTGCGACACGATGAACATCGGTGCACCGATGAGCGGCAGCCGCAGCCGGCCCGCCAGCGCATCTGGGACGGCCATGCAGATCTCCGAATCGGGTCAAAAAACCCGCGCATGCTAGCACACGGGTATGCCCCGGTCGTGGTCGGCTCAGCGCTCCAGCATGAACGTCGCCTCGCAGTCGGCAACGAGCACGTCGTCCACTGCGCGACGTGCCTCGCCCTTCAGGATCACGAGGCGACCCTTTTCGCGGACGATCCAGCCTCTGAGACTGACAGTTTCGCCGACGGCGAGCGGCCGCCGATAGCGAATTTCGCAGCGCGCCGTGTGGGCCTTGCGACACTGCTGGTAGAGAACGTTTGCAGTGACGTCGTCGAGCGCGGCGAAGACGATGCCGCCATGCACGGTGTTCTCCCAACCTACGTGATTCGGGCCCGGTGTGAACGACGCCGTGCAGGCTTCCCCGTCGAATTCGAAATCGATCCTGAGCCCGATCGGGTTGTCCTTCCCACACGCAAAGCACATCGTCGCGGTCTCGAGCGGTTCGGCCATGGTCGTTCCCGTTTTTTGTACTCGAGCTATGGTACGCGATCTCGAATGGGCACATCGACGCTAGCCGACTCGGACGGCTTGACAATGACGGCGCCGAACCAGTCGCCGGATTGTGCAATCGGCTGCCCCGACGCCGACACTCGCGCGACCAGTTCGAACTCGGGAAACGCGGACAGCGAGCGGCCGGGGATCATCGAGTCGCCGTCACCAAGCTCGATCGCCGCCGGCAGCTCCGAGAGCTGGCGCCGCGTCACCGCGATCGGCGGCGACGGCGCATTGGGATCGCGGGCAATGACGAAAACGGCGGCGTCCTCGGGGAGCTCGGCCGACACCCCGGGCGCCACCGATACATTTGCGACCACGACCGCGCCCTGCTTCTCGATCGGTGCCGGCGGCTCTCCCCGCCATTCCGCGACGCGCTGCCGCAGTATCTGCTGAATCTCGTCGGGTGGGTTCAAGCCCAGGAGTTTTTCCCAGCGGTCGGCGGCGAGCGCCACGTCGCCGCGATTGCGGGCGCCAATGCCGCCATAAAACAAAGCCGTTGGGTTGTTCGGGTCGATTGCGAGCGCGCTTTCGAACAGGGCGGATGTGCGACCTTCGATTCTTGCGTTATCCCGCGCGAGCAGCGCTTCGCCGAGAGCAACCAGCGTCTGCGCATCCTCCGACGATTCGAGCTCCGCCGCGCGCTCGTAGGCCTCGACCGCGCCGGCAAAATTGCCCAGCGTCATGTACGACCGGCCGAGCATCTTCCAGCCGCGCAGATCGCGAGGCTCCGACTCGAGCCGTTTCGCGAGCGACTCGACCATCGCGCTAATATCCGGCATGCCGCCGGCCCCGGATTTCACGCCGGGATTGCCGATCACCGCGTACAGACCGATAGACAATGCCACGATGAATCCGCTCGCGATTACAACCGATATCGTCCGCGACCGCCCACCACGATACATCGGCAGCGCCACGAACAGCGCAGCACTGAGCGCCATGACGGCCAGCGTCACGCCGAGCGCGGGCGTCATCAGACGTCTTCCAGAGGTTCGTCGTCGACCGGCAGCGCCATCCGCCGGCGCAGGATGCGCCAGAGCACGACGCCGCCGCCGGCGAGCAGCAACAGCGGCGCGAGCCAGAGGATCAACGTCTTGCCCGCGGCGCGGGGCCGGTAGAGCGCAAATTCACCGTAGCGCTCGACGAGGAACGCGTAGATTTCGGCGTCGGTCTTACCCTCGGAGAGCATGCGCCGGATCTCCCGCCTGAGATCGGCCGCCAGAAACGCATTGGAATCCTTGATCGTCTGGTTCTGGCACTTCAGACAGCGGACCTCGTCGATGATCTTCTCGTAGCGCGCCTGCAGCTCCGGATCGTCGAACGCCTTACCGGTGTCGATCGCCAGCGCCGGCGCGGTCACCAGTAGCAGGAGCACGAGGCCGATACGCCCGCTCATCGTTCGGCATCCGCGGCGGCGATGCGCGGCACGAAGTCACGCTGCCAGCTCTCGGTCGTCAGCGGACCCAGGTGCTTGTGAACGACGACACCCTCGGCGTTGACGAGAAAAGTTTCCGGGGCGCCGTAAACGCCCCAGTCGATGCCAATGCGCCCGTCCCCGTCGAACGCCGTGAATTCGTACGGATCGCCGAGCTGCTCGAGCCAGCGCAGGGCGTCATTGCGATCGTCGCGCCAGTTAATGCCGTACACGGGAATCGAACCGGATTCGGCGAGCCGCATCAGAAAATCGTGCTCCTCGCGGCAGCCGACGCACCATGTCGCCCAGACGTTGATCAGCGCCACTTTGCCGTCGATGTCGCTGCTGCCGACACGGCGACCGGGATCTTCGAGCGCCGGCAGTTCGAAACGCGGGGCAGGTTTGCCGATCAGCGGTGACGGCAGGCGGCTCGGATCCTTCGTGAGTCCGATCATCAGCACCGGTACCAGGATCGCGAACGCGATCAGCGGAGCGATGTATCGCGCCATCACGCGGGCTCCGTCGCGGCGATTCTCGGTGCTGTCTTTGGCGCGGCGACCGCGCGATAGCGACGATCCGTCGCGGCGACGAGGCCGCCCAGTGCCATGACGAGCGCACCGAGCCAGATGAACCGAATCATCGGTTTGTACTGAATGCGCACGCTCCAGGCGCCGTTGCCGAGCTGATCCCCGAGCGCGACGAACAGGTCCTTGTTCCAGCGCGCGAGTATGCCGGCCTCCGTCATCCAGTCTTTCTGCACGAGATACTGCCGCTTCTGCGGCCGCAGCTGGCCGATGAACTCACCGTCGTCGCGGATTTCGATGACCGCCTCGATCGCCTGGTAGTTCGGGCCCTGGACGTCGCGAATTTCCCGCATCTCGAACCGGTATCCTGCGACGTCAACCGAGTTGCCCGGGCTCAGCGCGCGATCCGACTCGACCCCGAATGCCTGAACGAACGTCACCCCGATCACGAACAGGCCAACGCCCAGGTGCGCAATCGACATGCCGAGCACGCCGCGCGTCATCCCCGCGGCACCCTCGGCGCGGCGCCAGGCCCGTATCGGCTGGAGCAGCGCTACGCTGACGACCCAGACGCCGATGATGGCGCCAACCGTGACGAGCAGGCCGAAGCGGCCGTACAGCAGCCCCGGTATGGCCGCGCCCGCAATCAGCGCAACGATGGCCGGGCGCTTAAGCATCCTCGCCCAGGGCCGGGCGGGCTGCGATCGCCACGCAGTATGCATGCCCATCCCGATGAGGACGACGAGCGGGATCATCGGAATGGCAAACGCAATTTCGAACCACGGCGGTCCGACCGAAATCTTCCCGGCGTCGAGAACATCCACGACGAGCGGCGCGAGCGTACCGATAAAGACCAGCGCTGCGGCAATGACCAGGAGAACGTTGTTCAGCAGCAGGAACGTCTCGCGGGAAAGCGGCCGGAAACCCGCGTCGGAATCGAGCTGCGGCGCGCGCCACGCGTAAAGTCCCAGCGCCCCGAAGATGACGACGCCGAGAAACGCGAGGATGAAAAAGCCGCGAGTCGGGTCCGTGGCGAACGCGTGCACGGAGACGAGGATTCCGGATCGAACCAGGAACGTGCCCAGGAGACTCAGTGAAAAGGCCGCGATCGCCAGCAGCAGCGTCCAGCTCTTGAACAATCCGCGCTTTTCGGTGACGGCGAGCGAGTGAATCAGCGCCGTGCCAACGAGCCAGGGCATGAACGACGCGTTCTCAACGGGGTCCCAGAACCACCAGCCGCCCCAGCCGAGCTCGTAATAGGCCCACCAGCTGCCGAGCGCGATGCCGATCGTCAGGAACAGCCAGGCCATCGTCGTCCACGGGCGCGTCCATTTCGCCCACTGCCGATCGAGATTGCCGGACAGCATTGCGGCAATCGCAAATGCGAACGCGACGGAAAAGCCGACGTACCCCGTGTACAGCAGCGGCGGATGTATGGCGAGGCCGGGATCCTGCAGCAGCGGGTTCAGGTCCCCGCCGTCGACCGGCGCGGGCACCAGGCGCTCGAACGGGTTCGAGGTCAACAGCGTGAACAGCAGGAATCCGGTGGACAGCAGCCCGAGCACGCCGATGACGCGCGCGGCAAACGGCTCGGGCAGGCCGCGACTGAAGCGCCCGACCGCTACCGTCCACGCCGAAAGCAGCAAAATCCAGAGGAGCAGTGAGCCTTCATGCGCGCCCCATACCGCCGAGATCTTGTACATCGTCGGCAAGGCCAGCTGCGAATGGTTCGCGACATAAGCCACCGAAAAATCGCTCTCGAGGAAGGCCCAGGTCAGGCCGCCGAACGCAATCGCGACGAACACGAGTTGGCCTAGCGCGGCGGGGCGCGCTACCCCCATGAGCGCCGCATCGCCCCGGTGTGCACCGACAAGCGGCAGCACGCCCTGACAGATCGCCAGCGACAGCGCGAGTATCAGCGCGAAGTGTCCGAGTTCGGGTATCACTCAGGGCTCGCAGGGAGTCGTTCTTCCGCGAAGGCCGGCAGTCTGCTCGTCAACGTGCTTTGCAAGCGATTCGGCTACTTCCGGTGCCATGTAGTTCTCGTCGTGCTTGGCGAGAATCGTGTCAGCGACGAAGACGCCGTCGTCCAGCCGACCGTGCGCGACAACGCCCTGCCCCTCGCGAAACAGGTCGGGCAGCACGCCCGTGTAGCTCACCGGCAGCTCGCAGCTCAGATCGGTGACGCGGAAGCGTACCTCCAAGGAACCCGTATCCCGCGCGATCGAATCATCGACGACCAGCCCACCGATACGAAAATTCCGGTCCGCGGGATACTCGCCCGCGACGACGTCCGAAATGCCGATGAAAAACATCATGTTCTCTTCGAACGCGCGCAGCGTCAGCGCCGTCGCGATCGCAATGCCGACGACGGCCAGCCCCACCGCCAGCATGCGCTGCTGTCTAGCCTTCATTCCCCTTCCTCGAGCGCCCTGACTCGAACTTCGATATCTCTGTAGACCTGTCGCTGCCGCGATCGTGCCCGCCA
Organism: Woeseiaceae bacterium; assembly: GCA_041617855.1. Taxonomy (GTDB): domain Bacteria; phylum Pseudomonadota; class Gammaproteobacteria; order Steroidobacterales; family Woeseiaceae; genus UBA1847. The sequence goes on from JBFJOC010000019.1 coordinate 38,920, forward strand.
GTCGCAAATCACGAGCACTAGGCCCGTTAATGCAAAACAGGTCCATACGTACGGACCGTAATCACCCATGGCCAGCGCCTCCATCAGGCCCGGCCTCCCGCCGCCAGGATCATGTCACGGACCCAGCGTTTGCGGCGTTCACGATACAGCACCTCGCTGCGAACGCGGCGCAAAAGGAGCGCGCCGAAAAGCAGCGAAAACCCGAGGATCATGGCGAGAAGCGGATACAGCATCGCGGCATCGATTGCCGGACCGCCTGCACGGATCAGGGTCGGGCCCTGGTGCAGCGAGCTCCACCATTCCACCGAAAAATGAATGATCGGCACGTTGACGGCACCGACGATCGCAAGGACCGCGCTCGCCTTATCGGCCTTGACCGTGTCGTCGATCGCGGCGCGCAGCGCCATGTAGCCGAAGTAGAGAAACAGCATCAGCAGCTCGGACATGAGCCGCGGGTCGCCCCATTCCCACCACGTGCCCCACATCGGACGACCCCATATCGAGCCGGTTGCCAGCGCGAGGAACGTGAACCAGGCGCCGAGCGGCGCGGCGCTGGCCGCGACCGCGTGCGCGAGCTTCATGCGCCAGATGAGGCCGATGGCGGCGCTGATGGCCATGACCATGTAGGCCAGCATGGACAGGTACGCCGCGGGCACGTGCACGTAGATTATCCGGAACGCGTCGCCCTGCTGGTAGTCGGGCGGTGCGACAAACAGCCCGGCATAGGTGCCGTACGCGATGCAGAGGAGCCCGGGGACGGCGAGCCACGGCACGATCTGCGGCGCGAGCCGATAGAAATGCGGCGGCGAAGCAAGCTTATGAAAGAAGGTCCACATGTATCGTCGTGTTACTCGTTACTGATCCGAAGCGCGGCCGCGGTGGCGAACGGCGCGAGCGACAGTCCCAGCACCGCGTACGCCGCCAGGAAATAGACGCCCGCCGCATAGCTGTCACCCGCCGCTACAAACGACACCGTCCGGGCGCCAAACACGAGCAGCGGCATCGCGAGCGGCAGGATCACGAGGCTCAGCAGCGCCGCGCCGCGCGGCAGGCCAACGGTGAGCGCGGCGCCGATGGCGCCCAGAAGGCTCAGGCTCAGCGTTCCGAGCATCAGCGTCAGCATCAACACGCCGATTACGGCGCCCGGCAGGCGATACGTCATCGCGATCGCGGGCGACACGATAACGAGCGGCAAGCCGCTCAGCAACCAGTGCGCGATCGTCTTGGCCAGCGCCAGCGCCGGCAGCGGCAGCGGGCTGACGAGCAGCTGCTCCAGGCTGCCGTCCTCGAAATCGGACCAGAACAGGCCATTCAGGGACAGCAGCATAGCAAGCAGCGCCGCAACCCAGACTACGCCCGGCCCGCTGAACGCGAGCTGCTCGGGGCTCGGCCCCGTCGCGAGCGGGAACAGCGTTGCGACCATTGCAAAAAATATCAGCGGGTTGAAGACGTCGCCGGGCCGCTTCCAAGCGACTCGGAGGTCTCTGCGGACCAGCGCATAAGCGCCTGGCAGCAGGTCCGGCAGACTCGTCTCGCGCTCGCTCATTGCAGCACGACCCGCTGTACCGGAGCGGCGAGTTCGATGTCGTGGTGCGCGGCCATGATGCAGAGCCCGCGCGCGGCCAGATGCTCGGCCACCATTTTCAGCACGAGTTCGCGACCCTCGCGGTCGAGGTTTGTGAACGGCTCGTCGAGTATCCAGAGCGTCGCCCCCGACAGCGGCAGCCGGGCCAGCGCCACGCGGCGCTGCTGACCGGCCGACAGCAGGCGCAGCGGCAGGCTCTTCAACTTGTCGAGCTTGAGGCGCTCCAGGACGGCGTCCAGATCCGCAGTCGACCAGCCGCCGAGCGCCGCGGCGAAGCGCAGGTTTTCGACGGGCGTAAGGTCTGCCTTCAATCCGACCCGGTGGGCAAGCCAGGCCACATTGGCATGAAATTCCTGGCGGCGGTCGCGCGCGGAAGCCCCGTCCCAGTGAATTGCGCCGGCTTCGAGCTCGATGAGGCCCAAAATTGCGCGCAGAAGACTGGTCTTGCCGCTGCCATTCGGACCCTCGAGCAGCAGCAATTCGCCGGCAACGGCGGCAAAGCTCAGGTCACGGAACAGGCAGCGGTCACCCCGGATAAGCGTAAGGCCGCTGGCGGTCAGCGTACTGCTCAACTCGGCAAGCTCCTTCGATGCGCGCGCCGATCCAACCTGCCAAATGTAATTCTATAAATTTCAAACACTTTTGATTCTTTTGGATTGTTTTTAACAAAAAACGCTTCTGCTACGCTGATCAGCAACGGAAATTCGCGATCCCTGTTTGCATGGATCGGGCCGCGAACGTACACTAAAGAGCGCGGCAAGGCTCAGAATTACGAAAACAGCTGGCTGCAAAACACAAACAATTACAAGACGCTAAGACCCATAACGAGAACAATTCTATGGACCTGGAAGCGGCAGGCCTGACCCGACAACCGTTTCGAACCCACGGCCGGCCGCTGGCTGTCGTATCGTACGCGTCGCACCGCGACGGACTCAAGGTGCTCGCCGGCGTACACGCGTTACCGCACGGACTTGCGCTGATACAAGGCCCGCGGCTCGCCGGCAAGTCGATTCTGATCGAGCACTTCATCGCATCGCTCTCCGACGACTGCGAAGCCGCGGTCGTCGACGGCCGTGGGCGCGGCCCGACCGAGCTCATTGAGGACATGCTGGGGCAGTTCGGTTACGAACTCGAGCACGTCTCGGAAAACGAACTTTACGCCTTGCTGCGAGTTTTCGTCATGCAGCAGGCACACGCGCACGAGCCGCCGATGCTGTTTGTCGATAACGCGCACGCGCTCAATCCGAACGCGCTCGCTGCGCTGTGTGACCTGGCCGACCTGCAGGTTGCAGACCGCAGCGCGGTGAAGATCATTCTCGTCAGCAATCGGTCCTTAAAACGCATCATCAATGCGCCCGCCATGCACAGCATGGCAGCTCGGCTGACCCACGATTTTCACATGCGGCCGATGACGGAGGCCGAAGTCACCGAATATCTGCATGCCAAGCTCATGCTCGCGGGCAGCCAGCGGCCGGACGCCATCATTCCGCTGGGGCTCTGCAGCGAGCTGTGGGAGGCTTCGGGCGGGTGGCCCGGCATTGCCGACCGACTGGCGCTCCTTGCGCTGGCCAAAGCCGACCGGCTGCCGCTTTCGAGTGCGCATCTCGAGCGACCGGCGCTGCCGCAACCCACCAGCGAGCAGCGCAGCGAAACGCCATCGCCGGCCGCGACCGGCGTGGCTGCTCCCCGTTTGCGCCGCCGCCCGCCGCTGCTTTACGTGAGCCGCGACGGAGCGACGCTCGACGAAATCGCATTCACCGGGCCGCGCCTGTTGATCGGGCGCTCCGACTACAACGATATAGCGATTCGCAGCAGGTTCATCAGCCGGCATCACGTGCTGCTGCTCCGCCACGGCCATCGGACCTACCTGATGGACCTCAACAGTTCGAACGGTACATTCGTCAATTCCCGCCGGGTGTCGAATCACGTCCTGATGCACAACGACGTTATCGCGCTCGGAACTCACCGAATCAAGTTCGATGATCCGGCGGCGATACGCAGCGGTTCCCTGGACGGCGCAGAGTTCTCCGAGACGATCATCATGAAGTCGATCGACGACATGCGCCGGCTACTGGCGCGCCAGAATACGCGGCTCGTAGAGACGGCGACCGAAAAACTCCCGACGGTGGGCTGATCCGGCGACTCGCCGGTCGGCGCGCATCCCGCTCAGGCGAAGAACTTTTCCTTGAAGTGCTTGCGGCACATAGACACGTAGCGATCATTGCCGCCGATCTCGATCTGTGATCCTGACGTCACGACGTTCCCCTGCTCGTCGAGCCGAACAACCATTGTCGCTTTCGTGCCGCAATGGCAAATCGCCTTGATCTCTTTCAAGTTGTCCGCCCAGGCGAGCAGGTATTTGCTGCCCTCGAACGGCTCGCCGGAAAAGTCCGTACGCAGGCCGTACGCCAGCACCGGGATATCGAGACGGTCCGTTACCTCACCAAGCTGAAACACCTGGCGCTTCGTGAGGAACTGTGCCTCATCGATCAGGACGCAGTGCAGCGCCTCCGTCGTGTGGGCACGCTCGATCAGTGCATACAAATCGTCATCGGTCGAAAACGTCGTCGCCTCGGCTTCCAGGCCTATGCGTGACGCCACCTTGCCTTCGCCATAACGGTCATCCAGGGCCGGCGCAAGCACGAGCGTGTTCATCCCCCGCTCTCGATAGTTGTAGCTCGACTGCAAGAGAGACGTCGACTTACCGGCATTCATCGACGAGTAATAAAAGTACAGCTTGGCCATCAGGCCACCACGGATTCAGCAGATAGCTGAGGCATCAGCGATGCCGGGCAGTTTGCCGCAAGGCTCTGCGATTCGCTACAGCCGACCTGGCTCGCGACCCGACATGCGACGCCCGCTTCG
>JBFJOC010000020.1:0-39568 GCA_041617855.1 Woeseiaceae bacterium
AGCGACGCGCGCGCGGTGCCCGGTATTCCGAACAAGTCCATCACCGGCATGGCGCAGTGATGACCGGTGCGGATGGCGACGCCCTGGTGATCGAGGATCGTGCCTATATCATGCGGATGAATGTCGTCCAGGAGGAAGGACTGAACGCTGGCCTTGTTTGCCGAAGTGCCGATAAGGCGCACGCCGTCGACGGACTGAAGCTGTTCGATGAGATAGCTCAGAAGTTCCTGTTCGTAGGCGGCCACGCGCTCCATGCCGAGCAGCCCGAGGTAGTCAACGGCGGCACCGAGTCCGATGACGCCGGCGATATTCGGCGTGCCGGCTTCGAACTTGTACGGCAAATCGTTGTACGTCGTGCCGTCGAAGGATACTTCGAGGATCATGTCGCCACCGCCCTGATACGGCGGCATTACGTCGAGCCGCGCTTCCCGCGCAAACAGCACACCCACGCCGGTCGGGCCGAACATTTTGTGGGCCGAGAACGCATAAAAATCGCACGCAATGTCCGTCACGTCGATCGGCATGTGGGGCACACCCTGTGCGCCGTCGATGAGGACGGGGATCTCTCGAGACCGGGCGAGCTGAACAATCTGCCTGACGGGATTGATCGTGCCGAGGGCGTTCGATACATGGCTGATCGCAATGATTCTTGTGCGCTCGCCGATCAGACGCTCGAATTCGTCTAACTCGATCTGGCCTTTCTCATCTATCGGGGCTACGACGAGTTCCGCCCCGGTCTGTTCGCAAACGAGCTGCCACGGCACGATGTTAGAGTGATGCTCCATGTGGGAGATCAATATCTGGTCACCCGGACCAATGCGCGGCCGGCAGTAGCTTTGGGCCACGAGATTAATCGACTCCGTCGTACCGCTCGTGAACACGATTTCCCTGCGCGACCCCGCATTGACAAACGCCCGAACCTTGTCACGAGCACCTTCATAAGCATCCGTTGCGCGGCCGCTGAGCGTATGCACGCCGCGGTGCACGTTCGCATGGTCATAGCGCTGATAGCGGGCGACTGCCTCGATGACCGACTCCGGTGCCTGCGCGGAAGCTGCGCTGTCCAGATAGACGAGCGGGTGCCCGTGCACGTCCTGCTGCAAGGCCGGGAAGTCGACGCGGCAGGCTTCGATCGGTCTGGCTTCGCGAAGCGTGGTCCGTGGTTGCGTCATCGGTTGCTGCCCTCCGTTAGCCCGCTGAGCCTCGCATCGACCCAGTCGGCGAGCGTGTCGCGCAGGGCCGCGATGGGCAGGTGGCCGACGATACTGCTGCCGAAGGCCTTCGTCAGGATTCGCGTCGCTTCCTCGCTACTGATTCCCCGGGTCCTCAGGTAGAAAAGCGCCCGCTCGTCGAGCTGACCGACCGTGGCGCCGTGACTGCACTTCACTTCGTCAGCGTAAATCTCGAGTTCGGGTTTCGTATCCATTTCCGCGCCGCTCGAGAGCAACAGGTTGTGATTGGCCTGCTCTGCGTCCGTGCCATCGGCGCCGGGATGCACGATGGCCTTGCCGTTCCACACGCAGCGGGCGTTGGCGGCGAGAATGCCGCGATATTCCTGACGTGATGTGGCCGGTCCGACACGATGGTCGACGCGAATATGATTGTCGATGTGCTGATCCGTACCAGCGAGGTACAGCCCGCTCAGGTCGGCCGAGGCGCGCGTGCCGGCGAGGCTGACCTGCAGGTCGTTACGCACGAGTCGGCCCCCCAGGTCGAACCCGACGTGGCTGAATTCGCTGCCGCGTGCCTGGTCGACGTCGAGGCGGCCCGCGAGCATGTGCAGAGGATCGCGCCTCTGGATACGAACGTAGCCAGCCCGCGCTTTGGCGCCCAGGCGCAGATGGATGACCGCGTTAGCGAAATGCGGCGCGGCCCCTAACGACGCGTGGTATTCGAGAACCTCGCAGCAGGCAGCGTCTGCAAGCTCGAGCTCGATGCGCACCTGGGACATTGCTGGCCGCTCCGTGGTTTCATCGATGCAGAGAAGACCGATCGGTCTTGTCAAGCGCGCGGCTGCGGGAACAACGATGCGGAGCCCGTCCTTCAGCAGGGCTGCATTGAGGTCCGCGAGCGGCGCATCGGTCGTGGCCTGAGCGCCCAATTCGCTAATCCGCAGCGCCTCGATGCCGACGGACGCTCCCGCCGCGGCGCAATCGCCGACGATTGAGCCATTGGCGATGATGAACCAGGTCGCGTCTATGCTTTCAGTGATCGCCTGAGCCAGCGGGGGCGTCGCGCCGCCAGGCGGTTCCAGGCCGCTAAGCCAGCGATTGCCGACGTCGAAAGCCGGCGTGAGCTCTGTATACTTCCAGTCTTCGTCACGCGTCGTGGGCAGCCCGTTCTTTTTGACGCGCTCGAGGGCCGCACGACGATGCGGCGTCAAGCTGTCCTCCGCCATACGCTGCACGGCGGCTTCGAGCGCATCGATGCTCAGTGCAGCGCCGGTCATGCCGATGCGGCCTCACGAATCCAGTCATAGCCCTTGGCCTCGAGCTCCATGGCCAGCGTCTTGTCGCCGGAGCGCGCGATGCGCCCGTCCGACAAGACGTGAACATGGTCGGGTTCGACGTAATTCAAAAGGCGCTGATAATGCGTGACGAGGATGATGGCCCGCTCCGGGCTGCGCAGCGCATTGACGCCCTCGGCGACGGCGCGCAGGGCGTCGATGTCGAGACCGGAATCTGTCTCGTCGAGGATCGCGAGTTTGGGCTCCAGCATCGCCATCTGCAGAATCTCGTTACGTTTCTTCTCGCCGCCGGAGAACCCCTCATTGACGCCGCGATTCAGGAACTTCGGGTCCATGCCGAGGAGCGCCATCTTCTCTTTCGCCAGCTTCAGGAACTCGAATGCGTCTATTTCGCTTTTGTGGTGTTGTTTGCGCCGGGCGTTGACGGCGGCTTTCAGTAGGTAGGCATTATTGACCCCGGGTATTTCGACGGGATACTGAAAACCCAAAAACAGGCCGGCGCGCGCCCGCTCCTCGGGAGCGAGTCCGAACAGGTCAACGCCCTCGAACGTGATGGTGCCCTCGGTGACCTCGTAGTCCTCATGCCCGGCAATGACCTGCGCGAGCGTGCTCTTGCCGGAGCCGTTCGGCCCCATAATTGCGTGCACTTCTCCCGCGTTCACTGTCAGCGATATCCCGCGGAGGATCTCGACCTCGCCGATGCGTGCCTTGAGATTCGTAATTTTCAGCATACTCAATTCCCTAGCCGACGGCCCCCTCGAGGCTCACGTTCAATAGCGCCTGCGCTTCGACGGCAAACTCCATCGGCAGCTCCTTGAAGACCTCCTTGCAAAACCCGTTGACGATCATGTTTACAGCGTCCTCCTCGGAAATCCCTCGCTGGCGACAGTAAAACAGCTGATCAGCAGAGATCTTGGAGGTCGTGGCTTCGTGCTCGACCTTGGCTGACGGATTACGGATTTCCATGTATGGAAACGTGTGTGCGCCGCATTCCTTGCCAATCAATAGCGAATCGCACTGCGTATGGTTTCGTGCGTCCTGCGCCTGAGGCATTACGCGGACGAGACCGCGGTACGCATTTTGCGCCTTGCCGGCCGATATGCCCTTGGAGACGATCGTGCTGCGCGTGTTCCGGCCGATGTGGATCATCTTCGTGCCGGTGTCCGCCTGCTGGTAGTTGTTGGCAACAGCCACGGAGTAGAATTCGCCGACCGAATTGTCGCCGCGCAGGATGCAGCTCGGGTATTTCCAAGTAATGGCCGACCCGGTCTCGACCTGGGTCCAGGAGATCTTTGCATTGTCGCCCCTGCAATCGCCCCGCTTCGTGACGAAGTTGTAAATACCACCCCTGCCGTTTTCGTCCCCGGGGTACCAGTTCTGCACCGTCGAATATTTGATCTCGGCATCCTTGAGCGCGATGAGTTCGACGACGGCCGCATGTAACTGATTTTCATCGCGCATCGGGGCGGTGCAGCCCTCCAGGTAGCTGACGTAGCTGCCCTCGTCGGCGATGATCAGCGTGCGCTCGAACTGGCCGGTGTTGGCGGCATTTATCCGAAAGTAGGTGGACAGCTCCATGGGGCAGCGCACGCCCTTCGGGACGTAGACGAACGAGCCATCGCTGAATACAGCCGAGTTCAGGGATGCAAAAAAGTTGTCGCGCCGTGGAACGACGCTACCAAGGTACTTGCGTACGAGATCCGGATGCTTGTCCACCGCCTCCGAGAAGGAGCAAAAAATGACGCCGGCATCGGCGAGCTTTTCCTTGAACGTCGTTGCGACCGAGACGCTGTCAAACACCGCGTCGACGGCAACTCCCGCGAGACGGGCACGCTCGTGCAGCGGAATGCCGAGCTTGTCGTACGTCTCCAGGAGTTTCGGATCGACCTCGTCGAGGCTTTGTGGCCGATCACTGTCAGATTTCGGTGCCGAATAGTAGGAAATCGCGTCGTAATCGATCGGCGGATAGTGCACGTGCGCCCAGGTCGGCTCGTGCATTTCCCGCCACTGGCGATACGCCTTGAGGCGCCAGTCGAGCATGAATTCAGGCTCGTGCTTGCGCGCGGAAATCGCGCGCACGACGTCCTCGTCGAGACCGGGCGGCAGGCTGTCGGCGTCGATATCCGTGACAAAGCCATGGGCGTACCGGCGATTGACGAAACGTTCCAGATTTTCAGAGTCAGTTGTCACGCGATTCAACCCTTCTTTTCGACCGTGACCGGCATTCCTGCGAAGTGAAAGTGCGGCACCGGACTGTTCGCACGCAGCAGATCCAACAGGCTCACCTCGTCGAGTGCGCGTCGAATCGCAACGTTAATGCGCTGCCAGGCGCCGCCAACGCGGCACGTTTCCTCGAAGTCACAGTGCCTGTCGACCGCGCTGCACTCCGTGATCGAGACGGGTCCTTCGAGCGCGTCGATCACGCTGGCTGCGCTTATGTCGGACGGGTGCTTGCTGAGCCGGTAGCCGCCGTTCGCGCCACGCGTCGAGCAAACCAGCCCGGCACGGGCCAGGGCCTTCAGCAGCTTGCTGACCGTCGGCAGCGCCAGACCGGTCGCGTATGCCACGTCCGCGGCGCTGACGATCGCATTCCTGTCGTGCGCCAGATGCGCGAGCACCACGGTCCCGTAATCGGTCAGTTTGCTGATCCTTAGCACGGCCACCTCCCGGTCGTTACAATAATGGACCATTTTAGTCCTATTTCTATCCCGGGCAAGCGAAATCGCGCCAAAACCGCACAGCCATGCGCCGCCCGCGGCCGATCCGTCTGCGCGGCACGGGCGTTATTTGCTATCCTTACGCGGCGCCGGCAGCGACCGGCAAGCGCGTAAGCCGCGCGCAAGCGGCACCGAATTTCGCCGGTGCCGAAGCGGTTCGTCGGGCGGCCTAGGCTACGGTCGGCGGGTTTCGATCAGGCGGGCACGGGTGTTGTCCGCCTGTTGTTTTGCGGGGGTATTGCATGACGACAGCGTCGGACATTCTCATCGAGGTCGAGGATCTGACGTTTACCCGCGGTGCGCGGCGTATTTTCGATCACCTCAAGCTCACGATAACGCGCGGCGACGTCACGGCAATCATGGGCCCGAGCGGCACGGGCAAGACGACGCTGCTGCGATTGATCACGCGTCAGCTGGTGCCGGACCATGGTCGCATCCTTATTGACGGGGTGGATATAGCGACCCTGGATCAGCGCGAGCTCTACGAGCTGCGCAAGCGTTTCGGAATGCTGTTCCAGAACGGGGCATTGTTGACAGACTACAGCGTGTTCGAAAACGTCGCATTCCCGCTGCGCGAGCACACGAATCTCGGGCGGCGCCTTATTCGTCACATCGTGCTCACCAAGCTTCATGCCGTCGGTCTGCGCGGCGCCGCGGATATGATGCCGGCGGAGCTCTCGGGTGGCATGGCCCGGCGCGTCGCGCTAGCCCGCGCGATGGTCATGGATCCGGACATTCTGATTTACGACGAGCCATTCGCGGGACTCGACCCGATCTCGATGGGCGTGATCGTCCGCCTGGTCCGGCGTATGAATGATGCGCTGGGCATCTCCAGCATTATTGTCAGCCACGATGTGCAGGAGATTTCGACCGTGGCCGACAAAAGCTACCTGATTTCGAAGGGCAGGGTTGCTGCCTCCGGAAGTCCGGACGAATTGCATCAGGCATCGTCGCAGGTCGTGCGGCAGTTCATTCACGGTATGGCCGACGGCCCCGTTGCGTTCCATTACGAAGCGCCGGACTACGAGGAGCAGCTGCTCGGAAGGGAAGGCGAATAGACCGCGTATGCTTCGCGATATCTACCAGACGCTGGTCGAGTTCATTCGCACGTTCGGTGCGCTGCAGCTGTTTTTCCTGAACCTCCTGCGGCATACGCCGACGGTGTTTTTCTACCGATTCCGACTCGTTGTGCTCCAGGTTTACAACGCCGGCGCCGTGTCGATCGTCATCATCATGGTCTGCGGATTGTTCGTCGGCGCCGTGCTCGGCCTGCAGGCTTACTCCAATCTGTCTCGCTTCAATGCCGAGGACACGACGGGCATATTCACCGCTTTTGCTCTGGTCAAGGAACTGGGACCCGTCGTAACGGCGCTCCTCTTCGCCGGCCGCGCCGGAACGTCACTGGCATCGGAAATCGGCTTGATGCGGGCAACCGATCAGCTTTCGGCCATGGAGATGATGGCGGTCAATCCGATCCGCCGGGTCGTCGTTCCCCGCTTCCTCGGCGGAGCGATATCGATGCCGCTATTGACAGCGATCTTCAGCACGGTCGGCTTATTGGGCGCGCATCTCGTGGCCGTCGAGCTTCTTAATGTCGATGTCGGCGCGTTCTGGCAGCAAATGCAGGATACGCTCGAACGCGACGACGTGTATGAGGGCATCATTAAGAGCGTCGTGTTCGGTATCGTCGCAAGTCTGATCGCGGTCTGGGAGGGGTATAATGCAATTCCGACCGCTGAGGGCGTTGGGCGTGCGACGACGCGAACGGTAGTGGTAACCGCGATAGCGGTATTGATTCTCGACTTCATGATCACGGCCATCGTTCTTTGAGGTAATGCAATGCAGCAGACGCGCACGGTAGAGTTCGGGACCGGCCTTTTCGTCTTACTGGGCATCGGGGCGCTATTTTTCCTGGTGACGCAGACGACCGGCGGCAACGATTTTAAGGCCGCGGACACGTACACGGTGACGGCGCGGTTCGAGAACGTCGGCAGCCTTAGCCCGCGCTCTCCGGTCGCGATGGCCGGCGTCACCATTGGTCGTGTCACCAGGATCGAGTTCGACCCGGTGGCGCTTGATGCCGTCGTGACATTCGTCGTGGACAGCCGCTACAACCAGATCCCGGATGATTCCGATGCATCGATATTGACGGCCGGACTCCTCGGCAGCCAGTACGTTGGGCTGCAGGCGGGCGGCTCGCTGACTTATCTGGAAGACGGTAGCGAAGTCCTGTTTACGCAGTCGGCAATCGTGCTCGAGAATCTGATCGGCAAATACCTGTTCAGTCAGGGTTCTGACGAGGGCGAGGATTAACCGGACCTGAGGATCAAGGCCATGAAAAACGTCATTGCTATTGTTCTCACGGGGCTGCTAGCGATTTCGGTCGTCGCTCGTGCTGCGGACTCACCGAATGCGCTCATCGAGGAATCCGTGGCCCTGCTGGCTGAGCGATTGGATGGGCGCAAGGAAGACCTGGCCAACGACAAACCCGCGCTTTATGCGCTGATCGACGAGATACTGCTGCCGCGCTTCGACCGGGAGTATGCGGCTGCGCTCGTGCTGGGCAAGCACTGGCGTACTGCCAGCGCTGCGGATCGCAGGCGCTTCATAGAAGCGTTCTATCGTTCCCTGCTGCGACGCTACGCCGATGGTGTGCTCGATTTCGAGAGGGGACGCGTTGAGGTTCTGCCGTACAGAGGCGATGAATCGAAAAAGCGCACGATGGTGAAGACGATCGTCCAGCTCGAAGACGGCACCAAAGTTCCTGTCAATTACGCGCTGGTGAATCGGGACCTCGGCTGGCTGATGTTCGATGTAACAATTGAGGGCGTATCCTACGTGCGTAATTTTCGCGCGGAACTCGATGCCGAGATCAAGGCATCGAGCCTGGAACAGGTCATTCGACGACTGGAAAAAGAGGCCGGCATTGCCAAAGGAGGCTGACTTCGAGCTGGAGGATTTGGGCGACGGTCGCTTTCGGCTGAACGGTGAGATGTCGTTCGGCACGGCGGAGAGGATTCTGCAGGCAAGCGAGGAGCCGTTCGAGCACCATACTCAGCTCGAGGTGGATTTGTCCGGCGTCGCGAAGTCCGATTCGGCGGGGCTGGCGCTGCTGCTCGAATGGATCACGTGGGCGAACCATACCGTTCGCGAGATTCGTTTTCATGAGATCCCGAAACGCATCCTCGCAATCGCCGAAGTTACCGAGGTGGAAAATCTGCTCAAGCGCGGAGAGCGCTGGGCTGGCTTCATCGACGCGCCGAACGGCACGTGATCGTGACGTCTTACAGGCCCTCGTCCAGAAATTCGTCGTAAAAGTCGTCGTCAATCGGCGGGTCGCCGTCGTAGATTTCGTATTCCCGATTCTGCAGATACGATTCCCGGAGCGTGATGTACGGGTCGCTCGAGTCTTCGAGTAACCGGTCGGCGGCAAGCAGCCGCGTTCTGACGTCGATGATGCTCAGCACCAGGAGCTTGTCGCGGATCGAAGTATTTTCATAGTGAATCAGCGGGTCCGTGAGAAAGTCGACGGGCATCGCAATGACGTCTAACAGCGTGCGCGGACCCCGAAACGGCAGCATGACGTAAGGGCCGGACGGCAGTCCCCATACCGCCAGGGTCTGGGCAAACGTCTCGTCATAACGCTGCATACCGCTGTGACCGGCAACATCGATGAGGCCGCCGATGCCCAGCGTACTGTTGATGAGAAAGCGTGCCAGCTCGTTGAAGCTTTGGCCAGGCCGACCTTGCAGCAGGTTGTTGAGCGCCGAGCGTGGCGTGACGAGATTGTCATAGAAATTCGAGATGCCGCGTCTCGCGAAAGTCGGGGTAACAGCCTTGTATCCCTTGGCGATTGGCTTGAGGATTGCCTTATCGGCGGCATCATTGAACGAATACACGCCGCGGTTCAGCGGTTCCCACGGATCATAGGCGACGCGCGCCGCGGCGCGGTTGTCCGGTGTCGACGCGCAGGCGCCGAGGAGGCACGTCGTCAGCAGCAGCGCCACCGGGCCGGCCGGCGCGCGCAGCCGTGTCATTTTGGGCCGCTGCGGCTAGCCGCGATGCCCACCGGGCGGCTGCGCTGCAGCATTCTTAGTTGTTCTTCGGTCATGAATTCCCGGATGAAATCGATACGTGCCTGAAAGCGAATGCGCTGAATCTCCTTGAGTTCGGGAAGTGCCAGCGCCTGGCGCAGGAAATCTATGCCTCCGACCAGGTCGCCCGTCATCAGGCGATACTCTGACATATAGTACAGAGACTCGGCCGTGTCACCGGCGTCGTTGGCGGCGCGCGCGATCAGGCGAACCTGCTCGGGTGTCGGCGGAACGTTATTCAGCAGGTCCAGCAGCAGTGTATGTGCGTCTTTTGCCCTGCCGTGCTGCAGCAGGCTTTCGCTGTAGTGAATCACTAGCGGAACGTTGCGCGGGAATAGCCGCACCGCTTTTTCAAACGTCTCCATACCGGCGGCGTAATTTTCGAGTGCGAGCTCGCTTTGGGCGCGACCGATGTGATAGGCAATCACCTTGCGGTCGCCGTCGAGAAGTTGCGCGAAAATCCGCTCGGCATCGGCGTGGCGCCCGGCCCGCTGATAGGCAACGGCACGGCCGTATCGCTCTGATTCCGACTGTTCGGCATAGGGACGGCGCTCGAACCACGCTACGGCCTGTTCCGGCGTGTCGTGCCCCGCGACCACCAGGCGCACTTTGGCGATACCGTAATTCTTGGTGTCGCGGGTCTCGAATCTGGGCAGCTCGCGGGCCCGGCTCCTGGCCTCGGCAATGCGCGCCGTCGTGACCGGATGGGTGCGCAGAAACTCCGGGGCGCGCTGGTCCGGCGCGGTTATCTGCTGTCGGGACATCACCTCAAAAAACGACGCCATGCCGTTGGGATCGAAGCCCGCCGCGGCGAGGGCCCCGATACCGATGCGGTCGGCCTCGTATTCGTTGCTGCGCGTGAAGTTGATCTGTTGCTGGATCGCTGAACCCTGGGCAACGGCAATGGCGCCCTGAACCGCGTCGCCGCTGCCGCCCGCCGCGCCGAGGATCATTGCCCCGAGCATCAGCGCAGTGGTCAGGATGCTCTGCCGTTGATTGGCGTGGATAGCACGGGCGATGTGCCGTTGCGTGACGTGCGCAACTTCGTGCGCGATCACGCCGGCGAGTTCGTCCTCATTTCGGCTTGCCTCGATCAGACCCGTGTGCACGCCGATATAGCCGCCGGGCAGGGCAAAGGCATTGATTCGCGGGTCGTCTACTACGAAGAACGTGAAGGTATGGTCGCCATCGTTCGTCTGGGCCGCAATGCGGTGTCCGATTTCATTGATGTACTCCGCGACCTGCGGGTCCTCGACGACGCGGCCGCTTTGGCGGATATCGCGCATGATGGCGCGGCCGAGCCGAGCCTCGTCACTCTTCGAGAGGATGGCATCCGCGGGACTGCCCATGTCGGGCAGGCGGACCTCGTTGCCGTTCGCGGCGCCCACGGCAACGACTGCCCCGATACTCAGGCACAGGGCCACGCGTTTGACGATTCGTGTGATCAAAGACTGCGTCCGATTAGGAGGACTCGTGTGCTTGGGACAGGCTGCCGGTATCCATGTTCCCCATGATACCGGCACCGGCCATGAAGACGCGGGCTTTTATTTAAACAAGTTCTTGATCAGTTAACATAATTTACTGATAATTCTATACTTATTTTCTCAATTCCTTGACGGTATCGAGCACTTCCTGGGCATGCCCGGCGACCTTGACCTTGCGCCATTCACGCTGCAGCTTGCCCTCGGCATCGATGAGGAACGTGGAGCGCTCGATGCCCATGAACTTCCGCCCATACAGCGATTTCTCTTTGATCACGTCGAACTTTTGGCAAACCTTCTCCTCGGGGTCCGAGATCAGGTCGAATGGCAAATCCTGCTTGGCCTTGAACTTCTCGTGCGATCCGAGGCTGTCTCTCGAGACCCCCAGAATCACGGTATTCAGGCGCCGGAATTTCGCATGCAGGTCCCGGAAATCCTGGCCCTCGCGCGTGCAGCCGGGAGTCGCGTCCTTGGGGTAGAAATACACGACGACGTTTTTCCCGCGCAGCTCCTTCAGGCTGATCTGCTTGTCGCCTGTCGCTGATGCCTTGAAATCGCCGACGACGCGGTTAAGTCGAGGTCCGCTCATGGATCGCTCCTAGGATTTCCTGGTTAGTTCTTGACGGGTTCCAGAATGGCGTCCAGGTTCAGCCGGTCGCAAAGCTCGAGGAATTCGTCACGTAGCTGGGCAATGTGGATGGACGCCGGAATATCGACTGCCATTTGCACGGCGAACATCGGCGCGCCGGTGTGTGCCGCCGCATACCGTCGGGTAGCGACGTCGGCGATATCGATGTCACGCGCCGAAAAGAAATGCGCCAGGTTGAATACGATGCCCTGCTGGTCCAGCCCCACGACGTCGACGGCGTAGGGCATTCTGTCTTCCCTGCGAGGTCGTTCACCAGTCTTGCGCACCGAAATTGTGAGCTTGTCGCTTTCAGCAAGCTTTTGCAGTCCGGACTCGAGCCGGTTGAGCGTGTGCCAGTTGCCCGAAACCAAGAGCAGCATCGCGAACTCCGAACCGAGCGTGGTCATGCGGCTTTCCTCGATATTGCCGCCGCAGGACAGGACAACCTTGGAAATGTCTTCGACAATGCCCGTTCGGTCTGTACCAACAGCTGATAAAACAATCAGTTGTGTCATCTATTTTGCGTAGTTCCTCGAGGTTGATCGCGGCGTACGCAGGCGCCGGCAAGCCGCACCTAGGCGGGTCCCCAGCGTTACCGCTTTCTTGCCAGCACCAGACATGAACAGTAACATCGCCGCCTCATTCGTGGCGAGGAACATTTGTGTTCAAAGGCTCTCTGGTCGCGCTTGTGACGCCGTTCGACCAGGATGGTCGCGTCGATTTCGGCGCCCTCGAGCGGCTCGTCGAGTTTCACGTCCGCGAAGGAACCGACGGGATCGTCATCGCCGGCACGACAGGCGAGGCGGCCACGCTCACGCGAGACGAGCACGCAACGCTGATCCGGCGGGCAGTCGCGCTCGTTGCCGGGCGCCTGCCCGTCATGGCCGGCACGGGTTCCAATTCGACGGCTCAGACAATCGATCTCTCGCGCGCGGTCGCCGACGCTGCGATCGACGGCTACCTGCTGGTCGTACCGTATTACAACAAGCCGACGCAGGAGGGTATGTACCGGCACTTCGTTGCCGTCGCTGACGCCGTCGACAAGCCCGTCGTTCTTTACAACGTACCGGGTCGTACCGGTTCCGACATGCTGCCCGCGACCGTTGCCCGCCTCGCCGACCACGACAGGATCGTTGGCATCAAGGAGGCAACCGGCGACATGGCGCGCCTTCGCGCGATTCGAGAGCTCGTTAGCAGCGATTTCGGCTTGCTCAGCGGCGATGATTTCACGGTCCTGCCATTCATCGAGCAGGGCGGTCATGGCGTTATCTCGGTCAGCGGCAACGTCGTGCCGGCCGCTATGGCACGCCTGTGCAGGCTGGCGGCGTCCGGACAGCATGCAAAAGCGAAGGCGCTCGATGAGACGCTGCAGCCGCTGAACAAGGCGCTGTTCGTCGAGTCAAACCCGATTCCAGTGAAATGGGCATTGCACGAAATGGGCCTGATCGGACCGTCGCTGAGGCTGCCGCTAACGCCATACTCGGAGCCTCATCATGCCGGCATGCGGGCGGCGATGAAGACGGCGGGCATCGACCTAGAGCACGCGGCCTGATGCAGGTGAAGGTTGTTGGCTTTGTCGCTCTCCTGAGCGGCCTCGCCGGCTGCGGCGGGACGATCGATCTCAGCTGCGACGACGCGCGGCTCTACGAGCTGGCACAGCGAGGTAAGCGCGTCGAGTCGCCTGAGGGACTCGACGCGCTGGATGAATTGAAAGAGATTCCGCTGCCCGAGGCATCGTCCAAGCAGATGCGCACGCCGGGTACTCCCTGTATAGACAGGCCGCCAAGCGTGAGCACGGGCAGCTGACGATGAATTCCGGAGAGGTGGCTGAGTGGTTTAAGGTGCTCGCCTGGAAAGCGAGTGTACGGTGGTACCGTACCGCGGGTTCAAATCCCGCCCTCTCCGCCAGAATTCAGTAAAACAGGGCAGACCGGCGGGACCTGGCTCTGTTTTCAGTTTCCGGCCGTGTATGACCGAGGACCTAAATATCTGCCTGGCTCGAGCAGCGACAGAGCAATAATCGAAGACGCGCAGCGACGGCAGCTCCGTAATGGTCTATTAACACGCAGCATTTTCGCCGCCGGTCGGCACGCGCATGCCGCGATATCTCTCGGGCAAAAGTAACGACGGCTGGGGACCTGTGCCGTAAGCAATATTCGCTCACCTGACAAACATATGCACACGCTAGGGGGGCAATATTTCTCGCCTGCTCGGCTGTGGGCTCGCGAGCCACGGAAGCGCGACGGCGATCCATAAACGTCTGACTGATTAACGCAGTTGGCAGAACATTCTTACTAACTTTTGCGAGGACACCTCGGGTGACAGTCGAGTTGTGGTGAGTGTCGAGCACAGACTGCGCCGAACCTGTCTTGCCCCAACAATCTCCAGCAAGAGTGTTACTGCCGCTGCTGAACTACCGTTCCCGTAATATTCCGCTATGATTGCGCACGTGGCCTAGCCGGTACTTCGATCATGTGGGAAAACGTACTCGCTGTCTGGAACTACCCGCTATTCACGACTAGCGACGGCGCCGTCGTCGCCGTTCAGCAAATCGTGCTGGCGGTGCTGCTTGTCGTTATCGGCATCATCGTAAGCCGGATTGTCCAGCACGTCGTCCGGCGACGCCTTGCCAAATCGGCGCTGCAGCCCGACGTGGCGCTGGTCATAGACCGCATCCTTTTCTATGCGCTGCTCGTCGTCATTTTGATGACCGCCCTGTCGTTGCTGCACGTTCCGCTCACCGCGTTCGCATTCATCTCCGGTGCAGTCGCGATAGGTGTTGGCTTTGGCGCGCAAAATATCATCAACAATTTTATCAGTGGCTGGATTCTGATGACCGAACGGCCGATTCGGATTGGCGACTTCATCGAAGTCGGTGACGCGAGCGGAACTGTCGAGCTGGTGGGGAACCGGTCAACCCGTATCCGTAGAACAGATGGCGTGCACATGCTCGTGCCGAATAGCCAGATGCTGGAGCAGACCGTCGTCAATTGGACGCTCGTCGACAAAATGGCCCGATCCATCGTGCGCGTCGGAGTTGCTTACGGGTCACCGGTGCGCAAGGTCGCGGAGCTCATGCAGGAGGTACTGACGGCTCATCCCAGCATTCGCCAGGATCCGGCGCCACGCGTGATATTTGAGGACTTCGGTGACAATGCGCTGATTTTCGACGGCTATTTCTGGTGCGATGCATCATCGGAACGCGAGATACGGCAGGTTCGCAGTGACATTCGCTTCAGGTTCTCGGACGTCTTCGAAGAGAACGGCATCGTCATCGCATTCCCGCAACGTGATGTTCATCTCGATGCCACGGTACCAATCCCCGTTCGTGTCGTGGCTACGGGTGATGAGGGGACCGTTTGAAAATGAACGGGCTGGGAACGGCATCGCCATTTCTGTTCGCCTGGCTGCTGGACCGCAAAGGTGGCGGTCGGCTGATTGACGATCCCGAAGCCATCAATGCTGCGGATCGTTCCGGCATCGTCTGGGTCCACCTGAATATTCTTGAAGAAGCAGCGCTCAGCTGGCTGCATGAAGACAGCGGCCTGGAGCCGGTCATCGTTGCACAGCTCTGCGCCGGCGAGACTCGCCCGAGGGTTGTCGCCAATGAGCACGGCATGTTGCTGCTTCTTCGCGGCATCAATATGAATCCGGGCGCGCAGCCGGACGACATGGTCACCGTGCGTATTTGGCTCGAGCACAATCGAATCGTAACAACGGTGCGCCGCAGCCTGCTTGCGATCAGCGATGTCTACGAGGCGATCGGTCAGGGCGATGGGCCGAGGACCAGCGGCGAGTTCCTAATCATGCTGGCGGAGCGGCTCGCAGAGCGCATCGGCGACGCTGTCGACAACATCGAATCGAATCTTGATGGTCTCGAGGAAGCGCTGGCGAGCGATCTGACAAAGGCGACGCTCGCCGGATTCTCGGCACTGAGGCGGCAGGCCGCGGCGATCCGCCGTTATCTTGCGCCGCAGCGGGATGCCCTTGAACGGCTGTATCGTGAGCACGGCCCGGTCCTGACCGGCGAAGAAAACAGGCTGCTGCGCGAGGAGGCCGACCGCATGACGCGAGCGCTCGAGGATATCGACCTTGTGCGGGAACGCGCAACCGTGCTGCAGGAAGAATATATGAGCCGGCTCGCGCACGAGCAGAACGCGCGTATCTACGTTTTGTCCGTTGTGGCAGTCATTTTCTTACCGCTAAGTTTCCTGACCGGACTCCTGGGCATGAATGTGGCGGGGTTGCCCGGCACCGAGAATCCGGCCGGCTTTACGATTTCGGCGGCCGTCATGATCTCTGTCGGAATAGCGCTTGTCGTATTTTTTCGCTGGAAGAAATGGATTTGAATTCCCAACGCGGGGGACGTCTGCGTTGAGTTGTCGCTATGAAGCGGCGATAATCGCCGCCGGTCCGCGTCGGTAACCCCGCGACGGTCAGCCGTAAACCCCGTCAGGCCCGGAAGGGAGCAGCGGTAGCGGTGATGCCGGGTGCCGGGGAGATGCTGGCGCGGGCCACTTGCTCCCACTGCCGCGTGCGTTACACTGACCGATCCCGGTGCGGCTTCGCACGGCATGTCGGCGTCTATGAGCTATCTCGTTCTGGCCCGCAAGTGGCGGCCAAAAACTTTCAGCGACACGGTCGGCCAAGAACACGTGTTGAAGGCGCTGGTCAATGCGCTCGAGTCCGGCAGGCTGCATCATGCCTACCTGTTCGCCGGGACGCGCGGTGTGGGCAAGACGACCATTGCGCGAATTCTTGCAAAGGCGCTGAACTGTGAAACCGGGGTAACGGCCGAGCCCTGCGGTGCATGCAGCTCCTGTCGCGAAATCGACGAGGGACGGTTTGTCGATCTCATCGAGGTCGATGCCGCGTCACGCACCAAAGTCGACGATACTCGCGATCTGCTCGAAAACGTCCAGTATGCGCCGTCGCGCGGCCGCTACAAGGTGTATCTGATCGACGAAGTGCACATGCTGTCAAAGCATTCATTCAATGCCTTGCTGAAAACGCTCGAAGAGCCGCCGCCGCACGTAAAGTTCCTGTTTGCGACCACAGATCCGGATAAGTTGCCTGTGACCGTTTTGTCGCGGTGCCTGCAGTTCAATCTGACGCGGCTTACGCCGCGGTTGATCCAAGAGCGCTTGGCTCACATTTGCAGGGCCGAAGACATCGATGCCGAAGCATCGGCGTTGACGCTGCTAGCGCGAGCTGCGGATGGCAGCTTGCGCGATGCGCTGAGCCTTCTCGATCAGGCAATTGCGCACTGCGGCGGATCGGTCGACGTAGAATCCGTGGCGGGCATGCTCGGCAGCATCGATCGCGCGCACGTAACCCGGCTTCTGCGGCTGCTCGCAGACGGTGATCCATCGGGAATCATCGATGCGCTAGCGATTATTGATACGCAGTTTCCAGACTATGCCAGGTTGCTGGAAGATCTCGCACGCGCCCTGCAGCGGATCGCGGTGTATCAGGTCGTTGGCAGGATCGACGCCGACGACGAGGTCGACGAGGATGAAATTGCAGCGTTTGCCGAGGCAATGTCTGCGGCCGACGTGCAGCTGTTTTACCAGATCGCCCTGATCGGCCGCCGGGATCTGTATCTTGCCCCGGATCCGAAAAGCGGTGCACAAATGACGCTACTCAGGATGATCGCGTTTCGGCCGGCCGCAGCGGCAGAACCGAGGGCGGCCGGCCCGGCCGGCGGGAAGCCCCGAAAGTCTTCGGCCCGGGCGCAGCGCGGCTCGGCCGCGCAGGAGCGCGAAGCCAGGCCTGCCGCGGCCAGCGCGGCGGGGACCGACGATCTCCAGGATGCCGACTGGCCTGCGCTGATAGCGTCTCTATCGATGACCGGCGCCGCGAAGCTCCTGGCGGGTAACTGTGTATTCGAGTCATATGCCGACAATCGGCTCAGTCTGACGTTGGATCCGCGTTCGGAATCCCTCCTGACTCGACAGCGACAAAACGCCATAGCAACGGCGTTGACGGAGCACATCGGCCGGCCGATCGAGGTCAGGATACGAATCGGTGCGGCGGCGGCCGAAACGCCGGTACAGGAGGAAGCAAGACTCAGCGCCGAGCGACTCGACGCGGCGCGCAGATCGCTGGAGGCAGATCCGACCGTACAGGCATTGAAAAGCATGTTCGGAGCCGAGCTCAAGGCGGACAGCATCGCGGTGAACAAGTCGTCACAAAATGACCAAACCGGGAGCGGAACATGAAGGGTGGCATTGGTCAGCTGATGAAGCAGGCCCAGCAGATGCAGGACAACATGAAAAAGGCTCAGGAGGAGATGGCGGCGATTACCGTAACCGGTGAATCCGGCGCAGGCGCCGTCAAGGTCACGATGACCTGTCAGCAGCAGGTACGCTCGGTCGAAATCGACAATGCGTTGATTGGCGATGACCGTGAGATGCTCGAAGATCTCATCGTTGCCGCTTTTAATGACGCGCAGAGGAAGGTCGAAGCAACGGTAAAAGAGAAATTTTCAGGCCTCGCGTCGGGCCTAGGATTGCCGGCTGGCATGAAACTACCGTTTTGACGTTCAATTCGAATGTCCTACTCACCGCTGCTTGCGCGCCTGATCGACGCCCTGTGCTGTATGCCTGGCGTCGGCAAGAAGTCAGCGCAGCGCATAGCGTTTCATATGTTGGAGCGTGATCGGGATGGCGCGAGAATGCTCGCATCCGCGCTTTCCGAGGCTGCAGACGGCATCGGCCACTGTCACCGATGTCGCATGTACACTGAAACCGACATCTGCGGAATCTGCGCGGCCAACGGCCGCGACGAGTCGCTGCTGTGTGTCGTGGAGACACCCGCAGACGTCCTGGCGATCGAGGACGCCACGGGCTATCGTGGACTGTACTTCGTGCTCATGGGCCATCTGTCACCGCTTGATGGGATCGGTCCACAGGAACTCGGGCTTGCTGAGCTGGAGCGCCGTCTGAAAAATGACACGCCTGCGGAAGTCATCATTGCGACGAATCCAACCGTGGAAGGCGATGCAACCGCGCATTATCTTGCGGATCTGGCGGTGAAATACGGCGTCCAGGCGTCGCGAATCGCGCACGGCGTACCGCTTGGCGGTGAGCTCGAGTACATTGATGGAGGGACGCTTTCGCATGCGTTCTACGGGCGGCGCAACATCGACTAGGAGGCTCCGACGTGGCAACAACCGACTGCCTTTTCTGCAAGATTCTCGACGGACAGATTCCGGCGGACATTGTGCTCGATACCGATTCTGTTGTTGCTTTTCGCGACATCAACCCGCAGGCGCCGACCCATGTGCTGGTCATCCCGCGCCGACACACAGCGACGATCAATGACCTTGACGACGATACGGCCGGCATTGTCGGTGAGCTGTTTCTTGCGGCGAAAAGAATCGCCGCCAGCGAGGGTCTGGCCGACGATGGCTATCGAGTTGTCATGAACTGCAACGAGGGGGCGGGACAGTCGGTGTTCCATATCCACCTGCATCTTCTTGGCGGACGCGGGCTAGGGTGGCCGCCGGGCTGACGCCGGCCGACCGGCAATGAAAACGATGCGGGCCATCAGCGGAGTTGATCGAGGCTCTCCGTCAGCTTCAACAGCCGCAGATAGGAGGCGTAGCGCCGCCGGCTGATTGTGCCGGCCGATACGGCCGCCTTGACTGCACAGTTTGGCTCGTGGTGATGCCGGCAATTGTGGAATCGACAGTCCAGGGCCGCGGCCGCGATTTCTCGATAACCACGGGCGACTTCTGCCGGGTCCTCGAGCGCCGGAGCGTAGTCCCGTACACCCGGCGAATCAATGATGGCGCCGCCGCCGGGCAGCGAGAGCAGCACCGAGTTGACGGTCGTGTGGCGGCCCGCAGCGACTTTCGGGGATAGCTCCGCGGTCTTCTGCTGTGCGCCCGGCGCCATCTTATTGATCAGCGATGACTTGCCGACGCCCGACTGGCCGACGATGATGCCGGTCTTGCCGATTAGCGCCCTGGCCAGCTCGGCAACGCCCGAACCGGTCCTGGCGCTCAGCGCGATCACGTCGTAGCCAATGCGCCGATACTCGTCGAGATTTTTCTGGACGACGCCGTCCGGCTCCGCCAGGTCGATCTTGTTGTAAACGACTGCCGCCGGGATGCCGATCGACTCCGCTGCCGATAGATAACGATCGACAACGAACCAGTCGGGCACAGGCTTCGGCGCGGCGACGACCGTAAGGTGCTCGATATTGGCAGCTAGCGCCTCCGGATCGCCGCGCGTGTTCGGCCGAGTCAGCAAGCTCCGACGCTCCTCGACTGCCGTGATCAGCCAATCGCGTTCACCGTCGATCGGCTCGGCGCGAACGCGGTCGCCACACACGGGTTTCAGCCGCTTACCTTTGATCCGAGCGGAAACCTCGCGGCCGTCCTGGAGCCGCAGCCGCATGCGTCGGCTGTAGGTCGCTACGACGGTGGCTTGTTCCTCGGGCATCAAGGACGTTTGACCTCTGGCGATTCCGAGAGTATGCCGCTAAGGCCGGGGCGATGCATCGGCAAGAGAGGTACACTATGCATACGGCGCAATCTGAATTCGGCACTCGATGACGAGGGATACTGCAAAAATATCACGGGCCGAGAACCTGATCTGGATCGATCTCGAGATGACCGGTCTCGATACGCAGCGGGATTCAATCATCGAGATCGCGACGATTGTCACTGATAAGCATCTGAATGAACTTGCGGAAGGTCCCGTATTTGCGATCGGACAGCCGCGGCTCGTCATGGACAGCATGGACGAGTGGAATACGCGTCAGCACGGCGAATCGGGACTGACGACGCGCGTGCTCAAGAGCAACATCACGGTCCGAGAAGCGGAGCTGGCCACGCTGGAATTTCTCGCCAAATGGGTCGACCCGGGCTTGTCGCCAATGTGCGGAAATAGCGTCTGCCAGGATCGCCGTTTTCTGGCGCGGGAAATGCCGGAGCTCGAAGCATATTTTCATTACCGAAATCTCGACGTCAGCACGTTGAAAATTCTGGCACAGCTATGGGCGCCGACGGTGGCCTCGGATCTCGACAAGAACTCCACGCACAGGGCGCTCGATGATATCCGCGATTCGATCGACGAGTTGGTCTGGTATCGAGCGGAGCTCCTCAACAGAACGGTCATCGACGGCGGCGAGACTGGTTGATGGAGAGGCCGTTTGCGGCAGCTGCGGAAAGGAATAGCGCCGCGATTCTGGGTGTGCTACGCCGGGAGTTTCACGGTTCTTCAGCCATTCTCGAGATAGGCTCCGGAACGGGGCAGCACGCGATCGCCTTTGCTTCCGAGCTCACGGAGCTGCGCTGGCAGCCCTCCGACATCGCCGAAGCGCAGCCCGGGATACGTGCATGGGTCGAGTATGCTGCCCTGCCGAACGTGTTACCGCCGCTGACGCTCGACGTGACCAGGTCGGAGACGCCGATCGCGGCGTACGACGGCGTGTTCTCCGCGAATACGTCCCACATCATGAGCATCGAGGCGGTGCAGCGCATGTTCACTTTAATTGCCAATGCGCTGATTGAGAACGGCGTATTCTGTCTCTACGGGCCGTTTCGCCTTAACGGCGAATTCACGACCCAAAGCAATGCCGATTTTCACCAGTCGCTCAGGCGTCAGGATTCCGCGATGGGCATACGTGATCTCGAAGAACTCGATGCATTCGGCGATGCCGGCCATCTCGTGCGTGACCGCCTGTATGCGATGCCCGCCAACAATTTCCTCGGCGTTTGGAAGAAGCGTGCGCGGGGAGTGCCAGCATGACGACGCATCGAGGCGGCTGTCATTGCGGGCGCGTGCAGTTCGAGGTCGAGGCACCCGCCGCGCTTGAGGTAACCCGCTGTAATTGCAGCATGTGCCGAAAGTGCGGCTACCTTCACCTGATTGTGCCGCGCCACGAGTTTCGACTGCGATCGGGCGGCGATGCGATCACGACCTACACCTTCAATACCGGCGTCGCCCAGCATTACTTCTGCAGCGTGTGCGGCGTGAAGTCCTACTATGTACCGCGCTCGCATCCGGAAGGCATCAGCGTGAATGCCAATTGCCTCGAGCCGGACACGATCCGGTCGCTGATAATTTCGCCGTTCGACGGTTCTCGCTGGGAACAGAACATCTCGCAATTGTCGCCTTTAAGCGACTGATTTATCGGCGGATTAACTGGCGCTTGCGCAAGCCTTGACATATAGTCTCGCATTTCTGTGCGGGCAGCGGCGATGAAGACAGGCGCGATCGCGTTACTGATTGTCATGGGCGTTTTGGCCTCCACCGCAGCGCCGGCGGAAACCGCGTGGGTCAGCGATCAGTTCGAGGTCATGCTGCGGACCGGGCCCAGCACGAGTAACGCAATCGAGCGCATGCTGCCCAGCGGAACCTCGCTCGAAGTGCTGGAGCGCGACGCCGAAACGGGGTACTCACGGGTCCGGACCAGCGCCGGTATCGAGGGCTGGGTACTAACTCGCTACCTGATGAACGAACCGAGCGCGCGGGAACAACTGCAGACCCTGACGCGTCGGCTGACGAACGCGAATCAGGAAGGCAGTTCATTGTCTGCGCAACTAGATACGGTACAGGGCGAGTACGACGGCGCAAAGCGGCGCATCGAAAGTCTCGAGGCCGAAAGAGAAGGGCTCGCGGACGAGCTCGACGATATCAAGCGCACCGCGGCCGATGTGTTGTCAATCAATAATCAAAACAAAGTGTTACGTGAGCAACTCGCGGCCGCGGAGCTCCAGGTTGCGACCCTGCAACAGCAAAATCGGGAACTCGGCCGGGAAACGACGCGCTATTGGTTCATGTCCGGCGCACTCGTGCTCGTGGTCGGCATAATTCTCGGTATTTGGTTACCCCGCATCCGCTGGCAGCGACGCTCACGCTACGATCGTTTCTGACGAGTCGCCCGAAATCTCACGCGGGTCTCAGACCGATTCGCCTGCCAGAAACATCCAGGTCTCGGTGACCGAATCGGGGTTCAGCGACAGGCTCTCGATGCCCTGCTGCACTAGCCAGCGCGCGAGATCCGGGTGATCGGAGGGACCCTGACCGCAAATCCCGACATACTTGCCCTGCGCCTTGCAGGCCGTAATCGTCATGCTGAGAAGCGCTTTCACGGCGTCGTCGCGTTCGTCGAATGTGTCGGCGACGAGCGCAGAATCGCGGTCGAGGCCCAGCGCCAGCTGGGTCATGTCGTTCGACCCGATGGACATACCGTCGAAATACGCAAGGTATTGATCGGCGAGGAGGGCATTCGTCGGCAGCTCCGACATCATGATGATCTTGAGATCGTCCTGGCCGCGTTCCAGTCCGTTTAACGCCAACAGCTCCACCACGTCACCCGCCTGCTTCACGGTGCGGACGAACGGAATCATGACCTGAACATTCTTGAGGCCCATGTCGTTGCGTACCTTGCGGATGGCGCGACATTCCAGTTCGAAACACGGCCGAAAACTGTCGGCCACATAACGCGCGGCGCCGCGAAAACCGAGCATCGGGTTTTCCTCGTCCGGCTCGTACCTCTCACCGCCGATCAGGTTTGCGTACTCGTTGGATTTGAAGTCCGACATGCGGACGATGACGGGTTGCGGCGCGAACGCTGCCGCTATCGTCGCGACTCCCTCTGCGAGCTTATCGACAAAGAAACCGACAGGATCCGCATAGCCGGCCATTTGCTCGTCGATCGCGGCGCGGGTGTCGGCGTCCAGGTGAGCATATTCGAGTAGTGCTTGCGGATGCACGCCGATCATCCGATTGATGATAAATTCGAGACGCGCGAGCCCGACGCCGTGATTCGGGATGTTGGCGAAATCGAACGCCCGGTCCGGATTGCCGACGTTCATCATGATCTTGACCGGTATCTTGGGCAGAGCATTGAGTTCGATCTGCGTCTTCTCGAAGTCCAGGCGGCCCTCATAGACGAAGCCTTCGTCGCCTTCGGCGCAGCTCACGGTCACATCGACGCCGTCCTCGATTGTGTCGGTGGCATTACCGCAGCCGACGACCGCCGGTATGCCGAGCTCTCTGGCAATGATGGCGGCATGGCACGTCCGTCCACCCCGGTTCGTTACAATCGCGGATGCCCGCTTCATGACGGGTTCCCAGTCGGGATCGGTCATGTCCGCAATCAACACGTCACCGCTTTGAATGCGGCCCATCTCGGCGACATCCCTGATGACTTTCGCCGTGCCGACACCGATTTTCTGGCCGATGCTGCGTCCCTTACCGAGCACCTTCGACCGGCCTTTCAGCGTGAAGCGCTGAATCGTGCGCCCGCTGCGGCTCTGCACGGTCTCGGGTCGGGCCTGCAGGATGTACAGTTTGCCATCGGTGCCGTCCTTGCCCCATTCGATGTCCATCGGCCGCTGGTAATGTTTTTCGATCGTCAACGCCATTTTCGCCAGCTCGACGATTTCCGCGTCAGTGAGCGAAAAACGATGACTATCAGCTTCATCGACATCGACGGTCTGTACGGTTTTACCCGGCCTTGCATCGTCGCTCAGAATCATCTTGATGGCTTTGCCACCGAGATTTTTCCGGAGGATCGCGTGCCGGTTTGCTTCCAGCGCGGGCTTGTATACGTAGAACTCGTCCGGATTGACTGCGCCCTGCACGACCGTTTCGCCCAGCCCATAGGATGATGTGATGAAGATGGCGTCACGAAATCCGGATTCGGTGTCAAGCGTGAAGACAACGCCGGATGATCCGATATCGCTGCGCACCATCATCTGTACACCGACAGAGAGGGCGACCAGGCTGTGATCGAAGCCCTGGTGCACGCGGTAGGCAATTGCGCGATCGTTGAATAGCGATGCGTAGACACGATGCAGGGCCTCGACGAGATTGTCGAGGCCGCGCACGTTGAGAAATGTTTCCTGTTGCCCAGCAAAAGATGCGTCCGGTAAATCTTCCGCAGTGGCGGACGATCGAACCGCGACGGCAAGGTCCCGGCCTGACGACAGCTCGTTCCATGCCGCGCGAACTGCGTCCATGAGGGACTGCGGCAATGGCGTCTCGAGGATCCAACTGCGGATCTGCCGGCCGGCACGGGTTAGTGCCTCGATGTCATCAACGTCCAGCGCATTCAGCACGCCCGCGATTCGTGTCGCCAACGAATTCGTGCTGAGAAAATCCCTGTAGGCAGCCGCCGTCGTCGCAAAGCCCTCCGGCACGGCAACGCCCAAGCCGCTTAGCCCGGCAATCATCTCGCCGAGCGAAGCATTTTTGCCGCCGACGATTTCGACGTCCTTCATGCCGAGATTTTTCAGCTTGATGACGTAAGGATCCAAACCTTGCTCCCTTGTGTTCGCTTACAGGAACTGGACAATCACTCGGACACGAACCCGCGTTGACGATACTTGCCGGACCACGGAACGCTGCATATGCATAAACGCACCGTATTTTTTCTGTCGGATCAAACCGGTGTGACTGCCGAAACGCTTGGCCATAGCCTGCTGACGCAGTTCGACGGGCAAAATTTTCGGCAGGTGACTTTGCCATTTATAGATTCCGATGACAAGGTGCGCGAAGCTGTGCGCAAGATCGATGCTGCCGGAGAGGAGGACCGGCATCGCCCGATCGTTTTTTCCACGCTCGTGCAGGATAAGTTTCGCGCCATCGTCAAACAGGCGAATGGTCTGCACCTCGATATTTTCGACGTCTTTCTGGAGCCGCTGGGGATGGAGCTGGGTCAGGAGGCGACGCGTGAATCGGGACGCGCACACGGTATGAGTGACATCGATGCGTATATGAAACGCATCGAGGCGACGAATTTCGCCCTCGCGAACGACGACGGCGCCATAAGCCGGAATTATGATATGGCTGACGTCATCTTGCTCGGCGTATCGCGTTCGGGAAAGACGCCCACGTGTCTGTACCTGGCGCTTCAGTATGGGGTCTACGCGGCCAATTACCCGCTCACGGACGAAGAATTCGAAACAGGCGTGTTGCCGGATTTTCTCGTGAAGCAAGAGAAAAAGCTGTACGGACTCTTGATCGCTCCGGAACGTCTGCGGCAGATTCGTAAGGAGCGACGACCTCTGGGCAGGTACGCGTCTGCGCAGCAGGTTCGCTATGAGCTGCGTGAATCGAAGAAGATTTTCAAGCGGTATGGAATCCCGAATGTGGACACGACGGAATTCTCGATCGAAGAGATCGCGAGCAGAATTCTCGATAGTACCGGTGTAGAGCGACGCGTGCGACCCTGAATTTCACGCTTTGGACAAATAATCTGGAACGGTATTTGCACACATTTTGCGGCGAATTCGCTGTGCTATATTGGCCGCATGTTGTTCGATCATCAACTCGTGCCACAGGCCGTCGTCAAGCCAAAGAGCTTCATTGGTCTCATGGCGTTGTACGAAAGCAATTATCTTCGCTTGCTGCGTCTGATTCCTGAGCTGGAGCGAATTGACGGCTGCTATCGCTCCCGAGTAGCCGGGGACTGTACGCTGCACGTCGACATACTCGAACGCACCAGGTACACGGTCACCTTGTCGTTGACCTACATTTTCGAGACCGACGCCGGTTCAATTGCTGATCCGGACATGCGCGTACGGGCATATCTGGACGGTCAGCTGACCGAGGCGATGAGCCTATGCGGCGAGCATCGGCACGCGGTGCTCAGGCGGCTGTGTCGCAAACACCGCGAGCAACTGGACGCCCGCTGGAGGCGCAACATCATCCTGAATAAGTGGCTGGACTACCTGACTGACCAGGGCCACCTTATCCTCGAACGCTAGGCACAATTTCCGCCGCCATGCCCCTTACTGCCGGGGTCCGGAACCTCTGCTCACGACCGAAAACTGTCGACTCAGTCAGCGCCTTGACGGCCCGTGCCTGCGATGATTTCGCAGCGGCGCCCGAGCCAAGTCAAGATTATGTAAAGTGAGGAATGGGACCAGTGGCGAGTCTCACGGCTATTTTCGGTAACCGACCGGAAAAGACCGACGATACCGACAGGCTCCTTAGTCTGTATTGGAATCGTGCCGAACTCAAAAAGGGTTTCGCCGAGCTTCGGCACGAACAGTTCCGGCTACAGGAACGAATCAAGCGCGAGGAGGGCGCGAAGCTTCGTCTGCAGCAAAAGCTGGACCATCTGGAAAGCATGCTGCTGGACCCGGAATGGGTGCACAACGTAGTCATGCATTATCAGCTGCGGGCATTGGACCTGTATTGCGCGGGCCGAATCGGCCGATTCGCGGAGCAGCTGAAACAACAGCGGGAAAAAAAGCAGCACAGTCAGCGGCTCGCCGCCTGGCGCGAGCGCCTCAAGCAGGAAGCGGCCGCGGTGGACTGCCAGATCGGAGAAATCCGGCTCAAGATTCAGATGCTCGAAGATCGGCTGCAGTCCGAACGGCATCGCCTGGCATCGATGACCGGGATTCTGCGCTTTTTTCGACGGAGGTCGATAATGGCGTCGCTCGACAATCTCGCCGCTGCCCTGGACGCGGCGGAACGGGACGAGGCGCTGCTACTCGAGCGTTACGACGAG
The DNA here is from genome assembly GCA_041617855.1 of Woeseiaceae bacterium. Classification (GTDB taxonomy): domain Bacteria; phylum Pseudomonadota; class Gammaproteobacteria; order Steroidobacterales; family Woeseiaceae; genus UBA1847. The sequence goes on from JBFJOC010000020.1 coordinate 26,871, forward strand.
ATCCGGCGACGCGAACCGCCCCCCACCGAAGGGCTGTCCGTGAGTACCAAGCGCAGCATCAATTTTCTCATACTTGCTTTTGCCCAGCAGCTGTACCTGCATTTCTCGCAGGACGACGACCTCGCCGGTATGGCGAAGGATGCGAGTCAGAAAAGCGTTGGCGCAATCAATTTCGGCAGTCAGATCGACTGCGAGGATTTGCTTGCGATGATTCGAGGACGTACGGACTCCTTGGAACACCCGGACGGCCTGGCCGACATCCTGCAAAAGCGAGCAAACCTGATTGCGAGTCGTGCGGTTTTCTCGGGTGATGACGAAGCTGTCCCGATTGCAGACAGCGTCGCAGTCGTTTTCGATATCGATGCCGCCGGCGAGGCGACGGAGCGCGGCATCGATCTACTTGGCAACAACTACTGGAAGCTCAGGGACGTGCTGAGCCACTGATCAGACCGCCGCCCGGGGGCTGTGGCCAGGCGGCTTTACGTGATCAGATATCGGTCCTGTACATCTGGCGCCGCAAACGCGGCAGCTCGGTCTCTGATACCCCAGGTAATTTCGTGCTCACGCCGGGCGCGGGCAGCAGGTCGGCCGGCTGCTGATCCACCGTATGCGTCGACCGCAAATCGTCGGTTCCGGCCTTCGTGCCGGCAACGGGCGGTGGCGTTGGTAGGTCGGAGCCGGCGTCCGACGACGACGCATGGACCGTATCGACCAACGGCGTCTTGTCGAGCGCGCCTGGAGGAACAAGCCTTAAGGCATCGGGAAGAGCGGACTCCAGAGGAACCTGCTGGGATGCCAGGTCTGCCAGATCGGGCACACCGAGGTCGGCCACATCGATCGTCAGCGCCGGGGGTACGATCATCGCTTCGGGCAGCTCGGGTGCGGAGACTTCACAACGTGTCGCGACGCCCGTGGCGGCGACGGCCGAACCGCATAGCAGGCCGAGCAGCAGCGTCGCGGCGGAGATTCCGCGGTGCGCTGCCGGTGTCGCTGGTGCCAGCCGTGTTGCCACGGCATCCTCCTGCCGCTCGGGGTCAAGTTGCTACAGTGGAGTATAATACCAGCAGTCAATCAGGCAACCAGGCGCTCAGGGACGCACCTGGGCCGTCTTGGCCGGGGCGGCCTCGAGTTGCCGAAGTTGGGCAAGGTCCGTGATTATGGCTGCGGCCTGGTCGAGCTGGACGTCGGGCAGATCGTCGCTGTCAAGATCCTCGAGACTCGCGATCGGCTCGAGCCCCAGTGCGACCCTGCGCTCGTTCTCGAGGGCCAGCGCCCGCTGCACATCAGACTCGCGCTCGGCGCGCCGGGTCTCGACATTCAGCGACACGATCTTGCGCTCACGGGTGCTGCTGTCATGCTCGATATTGCGCAACAGGTATTGGAAATTCGGATCATCCTTTGCGCGCTCGGCGTGATTCGCGGTCAGCGAAACGATCGTCCCGTCGAGCGGGTTTCCGGGCCTGAACCGCGTTGTTTTGATCGTATCCCAGGGCAGTGCGGTTTCGCGCACGCTTTCGCCGATCTGATCCTCATCGATCGGTGACGGCAGCCGAATGTCCGGCGACACGCCGCGATGCTGCGTGCTTTCACCGGTGACCCGATAATACTTGCCGATTGTCAGCGTCAGCTGACCGAAGCCGTCGTCGCTCTCCGGCTGCAGGTACTGGTCGAGTGAATACAGGTTCTGTACGGTGCCCTTGCCGAACGTGCGCTGGCCGATTATGACGCCACGCTCGTAGTCCTGAATGGCAGCGGCAAAGATTTCTGACGCTGAGGCGCTGAAACGATTCACCAATACCGCGAGAGGTCCGTTGTACGCAACGCGAGCAACCGGATCCGGATCGTCTAGCCGGCTGATACGTCCGTTCGAATTGCGCAGCTGCACGACCGGGCCGTTGTCGATGAACAGTCCGGATAACGCTGTGGCCTCGGTCAGGTGCCCGCCGCCGTTATTGCGAAGGTCGATGATGAGCCCGTCGATGCCCTGTTCCTCCAGCTCGCTGATCAGCCGCTTCACGTCCCTCGTCGTGCTCGTGTAGTTTTTGTCACCGTTACTCAGAGCGCGGTAATCGCGATAGAAGCTGGGTACTTCGATAACGCCGATCGACCACTCGCGCCCGTCGCGTGGGACCTTGATTACGCGGCTTTTCGCAGCCTGTTCCTCGAGACGAACCTGATTGCGGGTCAATTGGAGCTCGCGCTCGCTGCTACCGGGCAGAGCCCCTGCCGGGATGATGTGCAAACGCACGATCGTGTTCGCCGGCCCGCGAATGAGATCGACAACATCGTCGAGACGCCAGCCGATGACGTCGACCATTTCGCCGTCTTCGCCTTGCGCAACACCGATTATTCGATCGTTCGGTTTAAGCGTCCCGTCGATCGCGGCAGGTCCGCCCGGAATGATGCTAACGATCTGGACGTAGTCGTCCTCGGTCTGCAGCGAAGCGCCAATACCGAAGTATGACAGGCTCATCTGTATTCGGTATTCCTCAGAGTTTCTCGGCGACATGTAGCTCGAGTGAGGATCGAGCGTATGTGAAAACGCATTCATGAAAGTTTCGAAAACGTCGTCGCTGTTGATCTGGTCCATGCGCCTAACATAACGCTCGTAGCGCTTTCTCAGCACTTCGCGACTTTCGTCCCAGGGCTTCTCGGCCAAAAGGAGGTTCAGCGCGTCGTGCTTCACGCGCTTGCGCCAGATCTCGTCGAGTTCTGCGCGGCTCGTGGCCCACGGCAGATCCTCGCGATCGAACTGATATTCCTCGTCAATCGTGAAATCCGGCTCATGCTCGAGCTGCGTCAGCGCAAATTGAAACCGTTCGCGAACCCGAGTCCGATACACGTCGAACATCTCGAAGATTGGATCCATCGGCCTATGCTTGACGAAATCATCGAGCTGGTGCCGATATTGCTCGAAGAATTCCACATCGCTGGCAAGCAGATACATGCGATTCCGGTCGAGCGCTATGAGATAACGATCCATGACCCGACTGGACAGATCGTCATCCACGGCAACATGCAGGTAATGCGACTTCTGAATAAATTGCGTGACCAGTTCGCCCACCCGCTCGTGCCGCGTATCGGGCTGCAGCACGGTGCCGAAATCGGCGATTTCATTGCTTGCCTGCGCACTGGCGGCAAGCGCTGCCAGTAGGGCAGTGGCTGCGATTAAAAGTCGGGCTACTAGTCGTCTCAAGTCGATCTCCATGTCGGACGCGGCGGAGCAATTAGGCTAGGCTAGATGCCCGACGCGGTCCGATCAAGGGCTTGTTTCCCAGATTACCGGCCGGCTGCGCGGCTCGATATGGACCAATTTGGAAACTTTCAGATGCGTCCCCTGACGGTCATCACGGCGATTCTCCTCGGGTCCTCCGCGGCCATCGCAGTGAGTCTGGGCGCCGTATTCACGGTGTTCCTGATCCTCGGCGATGAATACCCCCGCCTCCGTTATGAGTATCGTCCGCTGCGTCTTAGCCTGTTCATCTTTCTGGGTATGACCGCGATATCGGCGCTGAGTTTCTATGTGCTGATCACCGGCCACCGGCACTGGATGTGGTCCCAGCTGGTGCTCTGGCTCGCTGTCGCCGGCACCGGGTGGTATTACTGGCCCTGACGCTCGACTATTAATGGATGGTTCGTTCCGCGATCTCAGTCTAACAGCCGCAGCAGCTTCTCCCTGACGCGTGCTTTCTTGCGGCGCTGGCGCATGCGGGCCTGCAACGCCGCTCGGCGCTCGGTGAGCCAGCGTTCGCGGGTCACGGTCTTGGCCGACGCGTCTTCGGCAAAAATGCGGGCGCGAAAATCACAAAAGTCCTGGTAGGCATCGATCTCATGCCGGAGCTCGCGGACAACGAGCTCGATCATTATTGCGTCGTCAAGAAAGCCGAGGCACGGAATCTGGTCGGGGATGAGATCTTCGGGCTCCGAAAAATAAGCGAGGGCGTTCAGTATCCCTTTGGTTTCTTTGTGCGGCAGGCGCCAGTCCGTGTCCGAGATCATTGCAATCAGGAGCTCGAGCTTCTGCATGCGTTCCAGAATGAAGCCCGGCGCAGTATCGGGGTTCAGCTCGTCGAGCATGGCCCGGGCGGCCGCAACGATGCTCTCTGGCGAGCGAAGCTCGAGGGCCTGCCTCGCCTGACTCATGATCAAACGAAAGTGCTTCAGGTCGCTTTCTTCGAGATCGAACGCCACGCGCAGCGTCATGGAACACCCCCCTGCATTGCTCAGCCTTTCGTCCGCAGGAAGATTCCGCAGCACTGACCGAAACGCACAGACAGTAGCCGGATCGGATGCCGTAGTCCAACTCGTGCGACGCTCCGCGGCGCAGCGCTGTTAGCAGCTGACCGACCCCAGTGCGTATGTTAATTACTTGCGCCGCGAGTCCCAGTTCTTAGGACGGTCGAACTTGCCCGAGTTGTACGGATCCCTGCCGCTTTCCTCATCGGTTTCCAGAAGCGAATCGTCGAGGATTTTCAGGGAATCGTGCGTACCAGCGTCTTCTCGGACATATTTGTTGCGAATCAGTACGTTCTTGCCGGGCCCCAGATCCTCGATTTGCCCCTCGACGTGCGGGTCGAGCTCCACGGTCTCGGGCGCGTTGGGCGACGTCGCGCTGGGCGTCGCAGGACGACGAGGCGGCGGGTTGCGCTTGAGCGCGCGATTGACTGCGGAGCGGCCCTGCGGCGTGGCGGGCGACGACGACTTAGCGGACGAGAACTTGTCGTCCAGCCAGTTTTTCAAGCGTCCGATCATTTAGGTACTCATCCAGCCAGCGTCTAGGAGTGGCCTCCCCTAACTATAGGCATTGCCGCAAGCAAGCATGCATCAAAGTTGACATAAATTCTAGGGATATTGCAGTAATGAGCTGATGTACAAAGAAAAACTGTGATAGGGCTCACAGTGGTGCCGAGTCAGGCACGGCAGCGCGTCAGGTCTCCGACCGGGGCGTGCGGTGCCACCCGCGGCGCGTCAGGCGCAGGGCCAAAAAGACCAGATACGGCATCAGAACAAGAAACCAGGCTATCCGGTCGCCGCTGCGGACTTTACCGCTCAGGGTGCCGAAAAAATCACCGTAACCGTGCCCACCGTAGGTGCCGAACAGAGACAGACCGATCGCGTAGATCGCGATCGGCATTACGACGAGGCCGATGAAGAACAGGCCGAAAAACCAACCGAGCTCACGTAGTAGGGTTTTTCGGACGGCAAGTTGCGCCATGGGATCAGAGGTCAAGGCGGGTCGAAACGGGCGTATCCTTGCGGATGGCGTGACAAACTGCAAGCGGTTGGCCGCAGGCCGGGCCTGGCCGTACGAGGTCCGGACCTAATCGTCGACCCGGTGACGCCACCGGTGTTTGTGGCGCATATTGAAAATAATCACGCCGAGATGAATGCAGCCGGCAGAAAATAACAGGTAATGAGGCAGTATCCAGAGCCAGTTGCTTATGTACAACGTCGTGAAAAACGCGACGGTGCCGGCGATCAGGTAAAAATACGGCAGCGCATCGTATATCGCTTTGGGCAGCCAGATTTTGCGAGTCAGCAGGCGATCCGCCGTGCGCACGATTTGCTGCGTCTGGCTCAAAACTTGTGATTGAGACAACTTAGGAGACGATTGTGCGGCATTACTGCGCATTGTTTACTCGGCGCGATCAGTGTCAGAAAGCATACGGAATGCGGATGCAAATGTCCGTGATTACCCTCACAGATCGCCGCGAGCGGGCGACGCTAGCGTTCGCGTTTCGGGCGGGCCTCGTAGCGAAATTCCGTCGTACCGATCGTCACGACGTCGCCGTTTCGCAGAAAGTGCTCGGACACGCGCGCGGAGTTGACGAAAACACCGTTTTTGCTGCCCCAGTCGACAACGCGGACCTTATCGCCGTCGGATAAGACGACGGCATGGCGGCGGCTGACATAAGCTGCCTTGAGCTGAATGTCGTTTTGGCGGGTACGACCAATCGTCAGGCGGTTCTTGAATAGCGGGAAGCGAACGTCCTGTCCGTCGATGTTGCCGACCAGCAGGCGCGTCACGCGATCGCCATTCGGCCGTTCCTCGATGCGCTCGGACATCCGCGAATCGATGTCGTGTATGACATCCTCGATCTTTCCTATCGATTCCACCTGCCGCGACTTTTTCGCCAGCTCCTCGACCAGCGATCGTGCCGCCGCGGATTTCGACGCCAGCTCCTCCTCCAGCTCACTGACCCGGCGATTCAGGGAGTCGATCTCCGCCCTGAGGCCATCAACTTCGTCCTGATGCGCCGCGTCGCTCCGGGCTAGCCTGTCGTCCAGGCGGGCCCGCATCTCCTGATTATCGCCGAGATCCGATGCGAGCTGAATGCTTGTCTCCTCGTGCTGACGGGCAGTCTCCTGAGCTTCACCGAGCTCGAGGCGCAGCGTCCGTAGCTCCCGGGCATGGCGTGCCTCGATGTCGCCTAAGGTTCGTTCCAGTTCGGAGCGTGCTGTCCGCTCGTCCTCGATGTCCGCTTTCAGGGCGGCAGCTTGCGCGCGCGCATCGTCTAATTCAGCGCCGAGCGCGGTGACACGGGCCGCGGAATCGTCGGTGGCGGCGAGGCGCTCCTGGAGCTGGACACGCAGTCCGTCTGCGTAATGCTCCACTCGCTCGATGTGCGCGCGAAGATCACTGATAAGCACTGCATCGCTCGCGATCTGACCGGCCTGTTCCGATACGAGGCGACGATTCCGCTCGTTGTCCTCATTGGTATACTCGTCAAGCTTCTGTTGTAGAAGCTCTATTTCGGCCTTCAGTTCGCGCACCGTTTCGTCGCGCTCGGCTAGCTTTCTCGAAAGCGCATCGAGATCCTGCGAGCGCTGCTCGATGCGATCCCGCGACATGTCGAGATCGGCCGTTAGCTGAGCCATCGTCGATTGCTGGGTCTGGTACTCGTCGTGAAGCGCTTGCCATTGCGTTCGCTGCTCCGCCAGATCCCGCTCGAGACTCTCGATATGGTCCCGCGCCTGTTGCTGCGCGTCGCGAAGGGTCACAAGCTCGCCATCCGCGATATCGCAGCGCTCTTGCGCAAGCTTCTCCGCCGTGCGTATTTCGTCGAGATTGCTGTTCAGCGAGTCGATTTCGGCCTGAGCTTTCTGAAGCTGGCTCTCGAGCTCCGAGGACGTCGTCCGCAGTTCCTCCTGCAGCGCATAGGCTGCATCGTTGTCTTCGCGCGCCGTCTGCAGCTCATCGTCGCGCTGGCGAACTTCTTCCTTCAGCGAGTCGATCGTCGACTGCTGTTCCTCCAGCAGCGCCTTGGCGTCTGCAAGCTCCTTCTTGGTTCGCTTGAGCTCGCGATGGAGGTTGTCCGTGATCTCCTCGCGCGCCTGGATTTCCGTCTCCAGACCGAGCCACTTTGCTCGCAGCTGCTCGATGTCGAACTGCAGGCGATTGATGGTTTCCGATGCATGCGGCTGCGAAGCAGATCCGGCGTCTGCGGGCACATCGCCAGACACATCGTCGGATGGCTTCTGCGAGGTACGGGCGCCGACCTCGGACTCCGAGTCGGGCAGATCCGCAAGCGCCATGTGCCGGATCGTCAGGGTCTCGAGTTCCGACGTAGGATCCTCGTCATTTTGCGCGACTAATTCTTTGATATTGTTCTTGTCATTAGCCATGCACAGGATAGTAGCACGGGCTGCGCGAGCATGGCTCCCGGGACGGGTGCCGAGTCGGGCATAATGCGTTAATCCGGGTCGTCTGCCGTTGTTACCAGGGCCACGACGGGTCAGCCGCAGGGCACGGTCCGGCCATCCGCCCAGGCGCGGAGCGCGGCGATACGCTCGGCCATGACCACCGCGAGGGGGCGCGTCGTGCCCGCCTCGACGATGACATGTCGAGTATTCAAGGGCTCGTCTTTGGCGTGGGCGGCATACAGTGCGGCAACGATAGCCTGTTCGATCTCGGCGCCTGAAAAACCGTCCGTGGCGCTCACGATCGCATCGAGTTCGAACTTCTCCGGCATTTGACCGCGCTTCGCAAGGTGAATGGCGACGATGGCTTTGCGTGCCGACGAGTCAGGCAGGTCAACGAAAAATATTTCGTCAAATCGGCCTTTACGGACGAGTTCCGGTGGCAGTTCGGAAATGTCGTTGGCGGTTGCGACGATAAACGTACGCGACTTGCGCTCTGCCATCCAGGTCAGGAAAGTCGCAAGCACACGCTGCGACGTACCCGTTTCTCCACCACGACCCGCAATGCCTTTTTCGATTTCGTCGATCCAGAGAACGCAGGGCGCCATCACGTCCGCCGTTTGCAGTGATTCGCGCAGCTTGCGTTCGGTTTCTCCGTGATACTTGTTGTACACGGTGCCGAAGTCCAGGCGCAGCAGCGGAACGCCGAGGACGCCGGCGGATGCCTTCGCGGCGAGGCTCTTCCCGCAACCCTGGATGCCGATGAGAAGAATGCCTTTCGGCGGATCCAGGTAGACTGCAGTGTCGTTACCCAGAATTGCGGACTTGCGTTGTTCGAGCCAGCGTTTGAGGCGGCTCAAGCCGCCAACGTCGCGGAACCGCGCGGTATCGTATTCGAACTGCAGCGCATCGCCGCGGTTCAGCAAGGAATACTTGGCCTGCATTACCGCCGGCAGGTCGCACTTCGTAATTGCGCCATCCACATATATGGCATTGCGCGCAAGCTGCTCGGTGTCCGAGTGGGTAAGGCCGGCCAGATTGTCGACCAGCAGTCGGTAGGCTTTCGCGTCTGCCTGCACGCGTGCACCCGGGTTTTCCTTGACCCACTCGGCTGCCACGCGCTCGATAATATCGCGGCGCTCCCGGTCGGTGGGCAACGCCATTTCGAAGCGGGCGCTGAACGGTTCGAGCTCCGATGGCAAATCCACCTGATGACTCATCAAGATCAGCTGCCGGCGCGTCGATGTGTAGCTGATGCAGATGTCCTTGATGAGCCGCACGTTCAGCGGATCACTCAGGAAAGGATGAAAATCCAGGAGGACGTAGACGCCGGGCTTGGCAACTGCCCGGATGTGCTTCAGCACATCCGTCGGACGCGCATTCATCGCCTGCGGCTCAAGCTCGATGTCTATTCGCTGTAGCCCGTCGGTAATCGTCCAGCGAAACAGGGGCAGATAATCTTCCGACGCGGCGCCAATTGCGATGGACTGCAGCATTTCGAGCATTCGCGCCTCATCGCGCGTCTCGATCACGATCACGGGCATTCGCCCGCGCAGGACGACTTCAAAATCGTGGCGTTGGTCCATCGCGCCGATAGAGCTCCACACTGCTTCCAGCGGAGATACTACGGCAGCCAGGCAGGGGGGAACCGTGCAACGTGTCAGTTTTTTCGCCAGCGGCTTGCGCTGCCGCGGCGCCGAGGTCTGCGAGATCCACGGCGCGGTCGAGGCTTGCCAGCGCTCGCACGACGTCATCTAGGCTTGCGGATCCGGCGCTGCGGCTACGTATCTCCTTGTCCAGACGCGCGAACAGGCCGACCGCCTGCGCGGTCGTCGCGCCGGTCGACGCTCCGCCGCACAACGTGCCGCCGTCGTCGGCCCAATCGCGAAGATCCTCAAGCGCGGCCTCGTATCGCTGTTTCGTTATCGTGCCGCTGCGACGCAAAAGCTCAAGCGCGTAGAACTCGGCGAGTCCCTCGTCGATCCAGTCTGCGCCCGGCCGGCCACGGATTCCAAGCGTCGTGTGCAGCACTTCGTGAAGCAGCGTGCTCGTCGCGTTCTCGCTCAAAAGCGGCCGTCCTGCGTGAATGTACAGCGACTGCGGCGCAGACAGACCGCCTCGCCACATCGGGTCGTTGGCGCTGACCACGGTCAGTCGGTTGGGTAGCGTGGGCAAAACGCGGGCAAGTTCGGGCAGGGTCCAATTGAGCAGAGCGAGCATGTCCATGCGCCGAACCGATGCGCCGACGGGTCCGGCGATGACCACCCGGATACCGGCGATCGTCTCGCGGCGCACACCAAGGTCACCCATCACGATCCAGCCCGTCGGCAGATCGAACCGGCGCTCCGGGTTGGCGATATGGAAGTGCCCGCCGTTTTCGGCGTACTGCGTCACGACGGACCAGCCGCGCGGCAGGCTGAATCGCAGGCGCGTCTCGCTGCGAGCACCCTTCCGCACCCGGGTCGCAGCCCGGGGGATGATGTCTTCGGCCCGGAACAGACCCCAGTTCGGGCCCAGCCACGCATCGAAGCTGCCGGCCACGCGTTCATTCGGCACCTTGACCTGCCACTCGAGCGATCCGCCATGTTCCGGTGGCTGCCACGTGATGATTCCCGCCCCGCGACGGAGGTCACCGTCCCCCTCAAAGCCAGACATTCGTCGCGTGTCAAGTCGCCAACGAACCTCGCGAAGCAAAGCGGTGGATTGCGTGAGGTCGACTCGCACTTTCGCCGTTTGGGCGTCGGCAGCGATAGCGACGCGATACGTCATTCGGTACGTGAGTGCTCCGCCTGTCTCCGAGGATTCGGAGGCGGGAGCGCCGCAGGCGACCGCCATCGCGAGCAGGGCGATTGCCGCCAGATTGCCGCGAAGCCGGCACGCACGCGGACTTGAGAAGCAGTTCATGGGAGCTTCAGCGGGACTCACGTAGGATGGATGCTCGGTGCCGTATCGAGAGCCGCGTATGATAGCCCAGACAACGAGCCGTGTTTTTCGAGTTGCGCTACTGGTCGTGGCCCTCGCCGCCATGGCAGGCTGCGGAGGTCAGCCGGCGCGATCGACCGCAGAGCCGTACTCCGTCTACACGTCGTCACGGGGCGCGGGTAACCCGTCGCATCTCGGTCAGCGCGCCGCCCGCGTGGCCATAGGCCAGGTTGGAACGCCATATCGCTACGGCGGCAGCACGCCACAGGGCTTCGACTGCAGCGGCCTTGTGCATTTCGCCTACGCTGCCGCCGGTAAGCGGATCCCGCGAACCACCAGCCGGCTCTGGACAACGGTTGCGCCGGTCCCAAGGGAGGACATGCGCAGCGGCGATCTCGTGTTCTTCCGAATCGACGGGAAGATGTCCCACGTCGGCATGTATCTCGGCGACGGCCACTTTGTTCACGCGCCGTCGTCGGGCCGAACCGTGTCGATCGAGTCCCTGGACACCCCCTTTTACCAGCACGCTTTTCTTCGAGCTGGCCGCCCGTATTGACGCTGCGACGCGCTAGTACTCGCGGACCACTGCGGTCGGATCAGGCTGATTCGTCATTGATGATAAAGGCTCTGAGGTGCCCGGCCAGGGACTTGCAGGCGGCGGATTGTGTGCGCGCAATCAGCGGGATGGGCACGACGAGCGCCGGCAAGAACGACGTGCCGCTGACGTCAGTCGACACCGTGCCGGCCGACTCCAGTCCCTCGAGGTCCCAGATCGTCGCGTCGTAATCCGAATCGTTCTGCCACCAGGCGAAGCCGAAGCAGCCGCCGCCGCCGGGGCCGGCGGCGCACGACAGACTACCGCCGCCGGCAACGCGCTCGGTATCGCCGTCAAGCCAGATGATGTAGCGTACCCCCTGTTCCGCGATGCGTCTGGCCACGCCCGGCCGCTGCATCAATTTCGGCAGTCCCTTTGTCTCCGCCGGCGCGGTCCGCGGCTCGAACCAGGGGAACAGCGAGTCGACGAATTGTCGATGCGGAATGACTCTCAGGCCTTTGGAACCGCCGGCAAGCGCTTTCTCGATGCAGTTGATGTACTTTTCCTCGGTTTCGTTACCCAGGTGGTAGCTCTTCGCCATGATCACGACGGATTCACCCTCGGCGATTCCGGTCATCCCCTCGCGCGCATCCTGAACCCGCGAGGACACGCACGCCGAAAGCATCGTCGCGCTGCCGATCAGGGTACAAAACTTTGCCCATTGCTTAACTTGCATCATCATTGCGTACCTCGAGTGCCTCCGTCGGTGGGGCGACGTCCCTGGGTTCCAACGCTGGCGAAGCGGTCGTTGGCGGCCCGCCAAGGGTGCTGATGCCGGTCGCCTTATCGAGCTGCATGATCACCAGCGCTGCCGCGTCGCGCATCGCCAGCACGGCCGCGCGCTTGAGTGCCTCGGAACTGCCGAGGCCGGCCTTCTGGCTCTTGCCGTAGGCGCTGACAGGCCAGTTAGCGACGACGGTGCCTTCACGATCGTAGACTCTCAGCCGGTAGCGAATCCAGACGGCAAACGCGTCCGTCCTGCTCTGGCTCGGGACGGAGAACTCGAAGGCGTCGATGCTCGGCTCAATCAGCGCATCGATGTCGAGCGAGGCCGGGTCGTCATCCGGTTTGAGGACGATAGACCTGGTGAACATGTGCTGGAAGAGCTGCGTGAATAATGCGGCGTTCGAACGCCCGAGATCGATGGACCAGTTTTCGCGCCCGAGCACCTCTTCCTGGTGTACGAAATGGTCGAACTCGGCGGGCAGCCGCACACCGACCGACACGGGAATCTTCTTGATCAAGGGCGTCGGAATCGTGGGCGGTGCGAGCGTGACGCTGGAGCTGCAGCCCGCACCCAGCATCGCGAACATCGTCGAGAAGACTGCGATCTGAGTCGAAGCTTTCAAAGTGCGCTTTCCCGCTGCCCTGTAGCCGCTGCTTATCCCTTAATGAGAGCCCTGCAGCCTGATTGAGTTCCGCCGAATTTCAAGGGCTTGATCATTCGATGCAGAGACTCCCGCAGCAGGGCGACCTGGCTCCAGATCAAGGATATCAGTCTCGACTTCACGACGCTCGACGTCAACGGTATAAAAGGCGG
>JBFJOC010000021.1:0-38825 GCA_041617855.1 Woeseiaceae bacterium
AAGGGGATTGGCGCAATGACGCCCTGCTGTACGCGATCCGCGTGGTGCAGAAAGTCGTCGGGCTGGGGCGCGCGGCGCGCGCTCAGTCGGGCGTGCGAACTCGGCAGCCCCTGTCGCTGCTGCGCGTGCGCGCCCCCGACGACGCGGCCGCGCGGGCGCTGTCTGAACACAGCGAGCAGATTCTCGACGAGCTGAACGTGAAGTCGATCGAGTTCATCGAACGCGACGATGCGCACGTCAGCTATCGGATCAAGCCGAATCTGCCGGTGCTCGGCAAGAAGTACGGCCGCCAGGTCCCCGAGATCAGAAACGCACTCGAGACCGCCGACGGCGCCGAGATCGCCGGGCATGCCGCTCGCGGCGAGCCGATCGTGATTTCGGTGAGCAGCGGGGAGGTCGTTCTCGAGCCCGAGGAAGTCCTCGTGGAAACGAGTTCGGAGGAGGGCTACGCCTGTGCGGAGGACGGCGGATTCCTGACCGAATTCGACACCGCGCTCAGCGACGCACTGATCGACGAAGGTCTCGCCCGGGAAATCGTGCGGTCCGTGCAGGACGCGCGCAAACAGGCTGGCCTCGACGTCGCCGATCGAATCGTACTGGGGGTGGAGGGAACGCCCGGCGTCGAGCGAGCGCTCGCGGCACACAGGAAATACCTGATGACCGAAACGCTCGCGATCGAGTGGCTTCCGGCGCAGCAGAATCCGCTCTATCGTGGTGAACGCGATCTCGGCGACGAACGCTGGTCGATCGCGTTCAGGAAAGCGTGACCCGACGATGGGCGCGCCACAGGCAGCCGTGCGGCGTCGTTAAGTCTGCCACTTGCACAGGCTTCGAGAACTCTGCTATAAGCATTAAACGCAAGTAACTGATGGACAGAGAGTACCTTCGGTACTCGAGGCCCCCCGGGCCATGATGACTCTGGGTAGTCAGCTCTAAAAAGCGTAGAGAAGCCGTCGCGAGGCACAAAGGCGGCCAAACAATAACGAACGCTGGAGTGGACATGACCGACCACGTTAGTCGCTTTCACACCGCTATTTCGGTGCTGGCCTCGCATGGCCATATAAAACAACGACTTATAAATGCCTTCGAAAATAATCTCGCCGGGATCGATGAGCAAGATCTGCCGGTCGCGGTACGGCAGGGGTTTGCCGAGCTGTGCCGCCAGATGCTGCGCGTTGCGCCGGCGAACGGCGAAGGTCGCGTTTGCGCCTCGGTCCGCAAGATGTCGGTCGACGAGGCAAACGAGTGCGCCGTCGCAATGGTGTCGCTGTTTGCTCAGCTTTTGCGCGAACGTGAGGACGTTGAGGACGTGCTGCCGCTCGCAGCGGACGGCGCGAATCGCGCCAAGCATGTGCCACCGTTTCTCGTGAAAGCCAATTAGCATCGCCCCGCGCGGATATCCGCCGCGGACAAACTGCGCCCAGCCGCCCGCCTCGCCGCTGGCCCCGACCTCGGCTCGCGGCGCTCTCGCTGACTTGAATCACGACCCCGGTTCTTCCCGTACCGGGTAATAGATGTGTGTCTCGAGATCCGCTTCGGCGACGAGCGCCGGATCGCTGACATAGGACTCCCACGCCGGCCCGGCACGAGGAATCCCGTGTGCCGCGAGGTAGGCCAAGACTTTTTCATGCGTTATCGACAGCGCAGCGTACGAGCCGCGATGCGTGACACGCACGGCTGGGCCGGCGTAGGTGTGCCGCAAGCGGACGGCGGACGCGTCTGGCGGTATGTCTTCACCGCTGCCGGCGACCGGGATAGCCGCGTCAAAAACGAGTTGCGAGCCGGCCAGGGAACGGCCGATCGACAGCGGAGCGCCGGCCTGCGCGAGGTCGTGCCGGTCCATGAACCGGACGATCTGAGCGTAGGCGGCGGCCAGCGCTTCGCCGACGGCGGTCGAATCCGGCGCGGAAGCGACCGTCTGGTAGGCAATTTCCTCTGCCTCGACGACGGTATGCTCGACGGCAAGAGCTGCGAAATCGGCGTCCGGAAGGCTTTCGGCCAGCGTCGCGAGATTGCTGAGACCCGCGCGGTATTCTCGCTCGACGATGCCCGCGAATATCGAACCAAAATACCGAGCGGCAAGATTCCAACCGTTGTCGACTTCGAAGTGCCACGTAACGCGGGTACCGCCGTTGTGAGGCATTAGATCGAACCAGCTCGCAGCTGTGCCGGGGCCATCCGGATTGACGACCGTGGCTACGCGGGTAAATGGGCGACTTTCCGTGATTTGCTGCGAGCCGACGCCTATCGTGCTACCGGTCCAGGCCATTGTCGCCCCGACGCCACGTGCCGGGCCAGAGAGAACGATATTTGCAGTCGGATCGACATCGGCCATCGGCGACCAGAGTCGGACGCGTCTGAAATCATTGACCTGCGCAAACACCGTTGCCGGGTGCGCGTTAATCGTCTCGGCAACCGCGACGTGAACAGTCCGCGGCAGAAACAGGCCGATCACGATCAGTAACGCGACGAGGCCGCCGACGGCATAGACAATTTTTTGCACGAGTGTTCGGTTCTGTCCGACCAGCGTCGATTATTTCACAGATCGCCTGCGGGGCTTCGGCCGATGGCCGGACCAGGTGCGGGACAGCATCGGCTTCGGCACAATGACACCATGACAGATCAATCCGGCACACGGCGACCGATCGGCGTGTTCGATTCGGGTGTGGGTGGCCTCACCGTGCTCAAGGCCCTGCGCGCAGCGTTACCGAACGAGGATCTCGTCTACCTCGGCGACACTGCGCGATTGCCCTACGGCATCAAGAGTCCGATATCGATTTCGCGCTACGCTCGCCAGGCAACCGCCCATCTCCAGCGGCGCGGCATCAAGCTGCTGGTCGTAGCCTGCAATACAGCGTCCGCCGTCGCGCTCGATGATCTTGCCCGCCAGATGTCGCCGCTACCCGTGATCGGCGTCGTCGAGCCAGGCGCCGCCGCCGCCGTGAGGGCGCGCCCCGGTGGCACACATCTCGTCCTCGCCACCGAGGCGACCGTCCGACTCGGTGCCTATCGGCTGGCGATCGGTAAGCTGGACGGCTCGGCTAGCGTCCACGAGCTCGCCTGCGAGCTCATGGTTTCCCTGGCCGAGGAAGGCTGGACCAACGGCGCAATTGCCGATGCGATCGTTCGGCGATACCTCGACAGCGTGGAAGTCGCGGCCTCGAGCATTGACAGCATCATTCTGGGTTGCACCCACTTCCCGCTGCTCAAGGATACAATCGCGCGCGCCGTGTCTGCGGACGTTTCAATCGTGGATTCGGCAAGCACGACCGCCGCACATGCAAGCAAGATGCTTGCGAGCCTAAGCCTTGCCAATCTCGGAGCGCATGCAGGTTCTCTGCGGTTTCTGGCGACGGATGGCGCTGCCCGTTTCGCGCGCGTTGGTCGGATGTTCCTCGGGGACGATGCGCTGACGGCCGACGCTGTAGAAATCGTGGACCTCTAGCTGGACAGCCCGTTGGCAAACCGGCTTGTGCGATAATCGCGCGCTCGAAGCGATCGAGGGTCACCCGTGATCACTAAGCTGCTTGTTCGATTCAGCCTCGTCAGTCTCCTTTGCTCCATGCTGCTGTCGTGCAGCCGCGAAGCGCCGCTGGAGACGACGGTCGAGCCGGCATCAGGCGCGCAACCGCGGCCCGAAATCTATGCCGATTTTACGCTGACCGCGGACCTCGATGCGCTGACCGAATCGCAGCGCAACATGCTCGCAATATTGATCGAAGCGTCGGAAATCATGGATCAGCTGTTCTGGCGTCAGGCCTTTCGCGACGATTACCTGGCCTGGCTGGACACTATCGATGAAGCCGCGGCGCGCCGGTTCGCGGAACTGAATTATGGGCCCTGGGACCGGCTCGACGGCGACCGTCCCTTCATTGCCGGCATTGGCCAAAAACCCGCGGGAGCGAATTTCTATCCGGAGGATATGAGCAAGGAGGAATTCGAGGCTGCCTACCTGCCGGGGAAGCGGGACCTGTATTCGCTGGTTCGTCGCAATTCGGCCGGCGAATTGACGCTAATTCCCTATCACGTGGCGTACGCAGACGAACTCAGCGTAGCGGCCGACCTGCTGCGCGAGGCCGCACAGCTGGCCGAGAATGCCGGTTTTTCGACCTACCTGAAGCTTCGCGCATCGGCGTTGATCAGCGACGAGTTTCAGGTCAGCGACCTGTACTGGATGGACGTAAAGGACAACGAAATCGAGCTCGTTATCGGCCCGATCGAGACCTATGAGGATCAGCTGTTCGGGTATCGGGCGGCCTACGAGGCCTACGTGCTGATCAAGGATCTCGACTGGAGCCGGCGGCTCAGCCGTTTTGCTGCGTTCCTGCCGGACCTGCAGGCCGGGTTGCCGGTACCGGAGGCGTACAAGAAGGAGCGCCCGGGCACGGATTCGGACCTGAATGCCTATGACGTGATTTATTACGCCGGGCACAGCAACGCCGGTTCCAAGACGATAGCGATCAACCTGCCGAACGATGAGGAAGTGCAGCTGCAAAAGGGCACGCGCAGGCTTCAGCTCAAGAACGCGATGCAGGCAAAGTTCGAGAAGATCCTGGTCCCCATCGCCGACGTG
This sequence comes from Woeseiaceae bacterium, assembly GCA_041617855.1. Lineage (GTDB taxonomy): Bacteria > Pseudomonadota > Gammaproteobacteria > Steroidobacterales > Woeseiaceae > UBA1847. The sequence continues at coordinate 4,574 of JBFJOC010000021.1, forward strand.
CTCGTCGACCCGGCGCAGCGCGAGCACATCACGTTCGATGCGTTTTTCGCAAACACGATGTTTCATGAGGTAGCCCATGGGCTCGGTATCAAGAATACGCTCACTGGAGCAGGCACGGTACGCGAGGCCCTGCGGGACGTCGCCTCGAGCATCGAGGAGGGCAAGGCGGACGTGCTGGGACTCTATATGATCACCGAGCTCCATAGGGCAGGAGAGCTCGGCGACGTCGACCTTCGCGATTATTATGTGACGTTCATGGCCGGCATCTTCCGGTCGGTTCGCTTCGGCGCGAGTAGCGCACACGGCAGGGCGAACATGGTGCGCTTCAATTTCTTTGCGGAACAGGATGCATTCGTTCGCAATCCCGATACGGGTACGTACAGTGTCGATTTCGAGCGCATGAGTCTGGCAATGAACGAATTGTCGAGGCTGCTTCTTACGCTGCAGGGCGACGGCGATTATGACGGTGCGAACCGGCTGACCGAAACCAAGGGCATCATCGGTGCCGAGCTTGCGCGGGACCTTAAGCGATTGACTGACGCCAACATACCGGTCGACATCGCGTTCCGTCAGGGCATTGCCGTACTCGGGATCGGCGCTGATTGATTTCCTCTGGATTCGCGCCCGGCCAAGGTCGCGCGGGCTGACCGGTAAGCTTGGCGCAGGCGGCCGTCAGCGGACGAGCGCGGATTTTTCGATATACGGCAAGACGTTGCCGACTAATGTCGTCAGGTACAGCGCGTCGGCGGTCTCGACGACGCCGGTCAGCATCGGAAAAGCGGCTCGCGGATCCTGCAGATTCTCGAGCACGACGCCGTCCGCATCGATGGCAATGACATGGGACGACAGCACAGGCTTGGGTCGCAAGCGCGCCGGCAATCGCTGCATGACTTTGCGCAAGGCAGGACGATGCGCGTAGCGGTCGAGAAGCGCATTGCGCGGGGCGATAAGACCGACCCAGTAGCGCGTCTGTAGACCGTTGTTCAGGTTGTCCGGAAATCCCGGGAGATTGTCGATCAGTATCGAGCTCGTGGTCGCGTCCGGACCCCTTAGCCAGTACCTCCAGATCCGGTAGTGCCCGGTTTCACTCACCAGTAGAAACGCGCCGTCCGGGCTCACCGCGATGCCATTGGCGAAATTGAGGCCGCTTATCAGCACCTCGGTGCGACCGTCTCGCGGGTCGAAGGCAATGATGCGCCCGTGGCCGCCGTGCTCGACAATGTCGAGTAAGCTCGCCTCGAACGTGCCGCCGTACTGCTCCGCGCCGAATCGTGTACTCGACTCTGAAAAGTACACGACGCCATCTGGTCCCACAGCTACGTCGTTTGCATAAACGAGCGGCTGCCCGTCAACGGCACTCAGGAGCGTCGTTGCGTGCCCGGTCACGGATACGTGCTGGATCCCCAGATAGGCATTCGCTACGAGGAACGATCCGTCTGCGGCGGCCTCGATGCCGAGAGGACGGCCAGCGAGCCGCGCAAAAACGGCAACGGATTCACCGCGGGGATGAATACGCAACAGGTCACCGCCTTTTGTCGTCGCGTAGACAAAGCCGTCCTTGCCAATGCACGCGTCTTCCGGTCCTTCGTGGATTCCCAGGTCGAGGCCGCTAGCCGCGTTCAGACGGTCGTTTACCTCGAAGGGATCGATGAGACCGGCGTCGACTGGCGGTTCCCAGCGCACGGGGTCGACCGGAACCGGCGCAAGTGCCAGGTAAGCGATTGCGATCAGGACAAGGCTGAGCGTGACCGCCAGCGTTTTCCTCATCGCAGGGCGACGCTCAACGGCTGCCGTCAATCATGCGCAGGAATTCAGCGCGGGTTCTGGCGTCTTTGCGAAACGTACCGACCATCTGGCTTGTGACCATCGATACGTTCGATTTGTGAATACCGCGCGTGGTCATGCATTGATGCACGGCCTCGATTACCACACCGACGCCCTTGGGCGCCAGCACGTCCCAGATGCAGTTGGCGATTTGCGCCGTCATTTTTTCCTGAACCTGAAATCGCCGTGCGAATACCTCGACGACACGTGCAAGTTTGCTGATGCCAACGACCTTGTTGCTCGGCAGATAGCCGACGTGTGCCTTGCCGATGATCGGTGCCATATGGTGTTCGCAGTGCGACTCGAACGAAATGTCGCGCAGCACGATCATTTCATCGTAACCTTCGACCTCTTCGAACGTGCGGCGCAGGAATCGCACCGGGTCTTCCCTGTAGCCGCTGAACCAGTCCTCGTAGGCGCTGGCGACGCGCTTCGGCGTATCCTTGAGCCCCTCGCGCTCTGGGTCTTCGCCGGCCCAGCGCAACAGCGTTACTACGGCGTCTTCGGCTTGTTTACGACTCGGTTTACGCACCCTGCTGCTCGTTTTTCTTGTTTTTGTCACGTTTGCTGCCGACTCGATGCGTGACGCACGATGGTACCGGGATTCAGATCGCCGGTATACATCCGCCGCGCGAGTCGCGCGCCGCGCTAACGATCAGGCTGATTCGCGATGCAGGTCGACGCCGACCGGGCAGCTCACGCCCGTACCGCCGAGGCCACAGTAACCGTGGGGGTTCTTGGCGAGATACTGCTGATGATAATCCTCGGCATAGTAGAACGTATCGAGTGGCATGATCTCGGTCGTGATCGTGCCGAACCCCGCGTGTGCGAGCTTGCGCTGGTAAGCCTTGCGGGATTTCTGGGCGAGCGTCTGCTGTTCGTCGTCCAGCGTATAGATTGCGGACCGATACTGCGTGCCGACGTCGTTGCCCTGGCGCATGCCCTGAGTAGGATCGTGGCTCTCCCAGAAGATGCGCAGCAGCTCCTCATAGCTCACAAGACTTGGATCGAACACGACAAGAACGACCTCCGCATGCCCGGTCAGGCCCGAGCAGACCTCCCGGTAATCGGGATTTCGCGTAATGCCGCCCGCGTAGCCGGCCGCCGTCGTCCACACTCCGTCCATTTGCCAAAAACGCCGCTCCGCGCCCCAGAAGCAGCCAAGCCCGAACACCGCCTGCTCCAGGTGCTCGGGAAATGGCGGCTTGAGCGCGTTGCCGTTCACGAAGTGTGTCACCGGCACGGGCATTTCGTCGTCGCGGCCGGGGAGAGCTTCATCGCGGCTGGGCAGCGTCGTTTTTTTTTGTTTCGCAAACATCTAATTTGCCGGATAGCGCGCGCCGCGGCGCGGGTGCTCAATGATACCGTCCGCGCTTAAAAAACGCACCGGGATAGATTGGGTCTTGCCCCAGTCGGTAGCACGATACACTGCGAAGTGCAGATGCGGCATCGTGGTGTGGCCGGTGTTGCCGGAAAATCCGATGTGGTGTCCGCGCGGCACGACGTCGCCGACGTTAACGAGTGAACCGTGCTGCTCGAGATGATAGTACTCGCCGGTCGTGCCGTCCGCGTGCAGGATCACGATGTAATTCGCGTAGCGACCACAGCCGTCCCGCCAGCAACCGAGATCGTGCGACTCCTGGACGCGCGCCACGACCCCGGCGCGGGCTGCGTGGACCGGCGTACCCACCGGCATATCGAAATCGACGGCAAACTCCTCGAGCCCTGTGTGGCTGAATCGCGAACCATAGCCCTGCAGCACGCGATACGATCGGCCTGACGCGTACGGAAGGGCGTATAGCTGGTTGTCATCGTGCACCGCATCCTTGTCCCCGACCGTCCAGTTCAGGAAGTAGCGATAGCTCCCGCGCATTTTCGGATCGAGGCGGCTGAGCCGCACTGCGCTCTCGGTCTGTCCGGGAGCTAGGGTCTGCGTGACCGTCTTCGGACCGTCGGCTTTGAGCGAGCGCGAGCGGACGCTCAGCGTATACGTTACCGGGAATTCGCGGAGGTTCCGCGTGCGAAATTCGATGTTTCCGCCCTCCCTGATTGCGTCGACGCATATCCAGTCGTCGCGGCAGTCGGCGGAACCGGTGGCGGACATCCCGAGCAGCGCCAAAACGAGCACGGAGAGGCGTAGCATGTTCCCAGAGCTCTGCTGCCGCGTGCTCACGATGTGGGCTAACTCTGCTCGGTTGCCTCCGCCGCGTCTGACGGGGAACGAATCGCGTCAAGCTCCGACTGGCGATAAAAGAACGAGTGTGACAGGACGTTGTTTGGCGACGAGACGGCTTGCGCGTCCTCGAAGCGGGGCCGGTAGAGGCGGCGGCGCAGCTCGCGCTGCACGCCATGTTGGATTTCCTCGAACTCGGGCGGCTCTGCCTCCACGATCTTGAGATTGGAGACCCGGCCGCGCGCCGAAATACTGAACGTCACGGTTATCTTGCCGCGGCGCAGATCGTCTTCGGATGCGACCGAGTCGCCGAGGTCCGTATCCCCGGCGTACTGCGGGAGCATCCCCTGGCGAAGGGGCACCGGCTGACCAAGCGCCTCCTCCCGAAACTCGATTCGGGACTCATCTTCAGACAGCCAGTGCCAGGCCGTCGCATAAATCTTCCGCGCTCGGGCGTGGTTGCCTTCGAACATGTAGTAATCACCGAGCGCAATGCGAGTATCGGCGACCGTCTGCCAGTCGGCGTCGGGATTGTCCTCGGCTATCCTCAGGGCACGCCGAAAGTAGATTTCGCCGGTCGCGACGGACTGCTGTCCGTATCCTTCCGCGCCGCTTACGTCGACGAAGAAAAACGAATGCCCGAGTTTGGTGAGGGGCTCGATGAGGCTCAGGTCGTCTTTCCCCGACGCCGATTCGATGATCCTGATAACACGCCGGTAGGTGGCCCGCTCGTCGTTAATAAAGCCCGCCCGATGCTGCCAGGCCGCCCGCCGCATCAGCGCCGGCACCAGCGATTCCGCGGTGTCGTCATAGTGTTTGACGCTGATCGCGTAGATCTGGTCGTTGATCTGCTTGGCCCGATCAAGAGCGCCGAGCCGCAAATTCGTCTCGGCCAGGGATTCGAGAATTTCGACCTGGTCGAGGTTGTGTGGACCTTCGTTCACGTGCGTGATGTGTACGGCGCGCTGGAAACTGTTTGCGGCCTTGACGGGCAGCCCCGCTTCGAGCTGCGCAGCGCCGAGGCCTTTGAGCGGATTGACCAGCGCCTCGTCGAGTCGGTCTTGCTGGTCCTCAATGATCTCGACGGCCGACTCGAAGTTTTGCTGTGCGGCCTCGTAGTCGCCGCTGCGATGCTGCACGATGCCGAGATTCGTCAGCGCTCGGGCCGTGTCCATCGATGCCGGGCCCTTAAGCTGGATCGCAAGCTGGACGACCCGTTTCGCGGCCGTATCGGCCTCGTCGTAAACCTCCTGATCCATGAGGTTCTTGTACCGCTCGAACTCCAGCAGCAGCCGCTCTTCGTCGCTCATTTCAGGATCGATGGTCGCTGCCTCTGCCTGCTCCGCCGGGTCCGCAACGGGCACAACCTGATCCAGTGGCGTGGCATCAGCGTCCTGCGTCTGGGCACGGCAGTCGAGGCCGGCCGTGCAGACGGAGATCAAGGTTGTGTAAATGACGGTTCGAACGGACATTCGGGCTGACACTGTTACCTGCTAGTCATTCCGGCCCCCGGCATCACGGCTCGCAATAGATTGAGACTGGTTTTGCGCCGCGGAGTTCGCCGCAGGCAAGCTCGAAGGCCCACAGGAACTATACATTTTGCCGCTGTTGCGGAATAGCCGCCTGCGCCCCCGGGTCTCGAGTTGCCCTGCTTGCCTTCAGATATCCAGTGCCAGCTGGCCTTGCGTTGGACGACGGTATTGTGCGCAGTCAAGTCGCGGCTGATGGTAGCGGTCGCCCACCAGGCCCAGGCGCCGGCAGGCCGCTCGAAACCGCTTGCCGAGCAAGTCGGCATAGGCTCCGCGTCCCGTCTGACGAATGCCAAAACGGTTGTCGTAGGCACGCCCGCCGCTCGCCTGCCGCACGAGGCTCAGCACGTGCTCGGCGCGATTCGGGAAATGCGCCTCGAGCCACTCCGAGAACAGTTCCTTGAGCTCATTCGGCAGGCGCAGGAAAATATAAGCGGCCTGCTGCGCCCCGGCGCTGTGCGCCTCTTCGAGGATGCGCTCGATTTCGTGGTCGTTGATCGCCGGGATGACCGGCGCGACCAGCACGCTTGTTGGAACGCCGCTGTCGGCCAATGCACGCATAGCCTTGAGTCTCGACTCGGCGGACGGGACGCGCGGCTCCATGATCCGCTTGAGCTGAGCGTCGAGCGTCGGCAGGCTTATGGCGACAGAACACAGGTTCCGGCTGGCGAGCTCGGCCAGGATATCGAGATCCCGCAGGATCAGGCTGGCTTTGGTTATCAGGCTGACCGGGTGCCGATGTTCGAGAAACAGCTCCAGCAGTCTGCGCGTCAGCTTGGTATTGCGCTCACTCGGCTGGTACGGGTCCGTATTCGCGCCCAGCGTGATCGGTTCGCACACGTAGCCGGATTTTCCCCACTCCTCGACGAGCCGCTCGGGGGCTTCGGGTTTGAAAAATATCCGGGTCTCGAAGTCGAGGCCCGGCGACAGGTCGAGGTAGCTGTGGCTCGGTCGCGCGTAGCAATAAATGCAGCCGTGCTCGCAGCCCTGGTACGGGTTGATCGAGCGATCGAATGGCACGTCGGGGGAGCGGTTGTGGCTGATGATTCGGCCGGCGCGCATCGGCGTGAGCGTGGTCTGGGGTGCGGAGGCTGCGCGGCGAACCGCTTCTTCCTCCGTGAGCTCGACTGGGCGGGTTTCGAAGCGACCATCGCGCCTCGACACGGCGCCCCGGCCTTTGTGGATGCGGCTTGGCATGCTCGGAATGGCCCAAATACTGTACGAATTCACAGTATCGGAGCGGCGGCCCCAGGTCAACCGCTGCACCGGCGCCGGGACGCCAAACCGCCCAAGACTGGGGCCATGCCTAATTCAGCACGCGATAACCCCGGCCGGACAGGCAGCGCTTGAAGACGGCCTGCTTTTCCCGATCTGCCTCGAGGCCGGAGCGCGTGCCGCCGTAGACACCGCCGTAGGCGGCACCTTCGTCGACGTCGCCGGTAATCGCTCCGGTAATGGCACCGACGGCGGCGCCCGTGGCGGTGCCGCGCGCGACGCCCTCAGTCACGCGGATCTCCTCAGAATAGGCGTCGCACTCCCGCCAATCCCGGGCAAACTCGTCCGGATCGACGCCGCGCATGTCGACGATTGGGTCCGGATGTGCCGCGCAGCCCGCCGCGAGCAGGAACAGGCCGAGCAAACTCAGAACTGTCGTCATGCGCATCTTGAATATCTCCCGATCGTCACCCGTTGGCGATGGCCAGTGCCATTATGCCTAACGCGCCTGAACGCCTGCTAAACGAGTGAGCAAGGCTGCACCGGCCTCACCGGATCCGCAGCCCTCCCGTTGTTTAACGGTGGCAGAAAGAATTCGTTGACATGCGCCGCAAGGATGAACCCGCACAGGGGTCCGCTCGCTCAGGCCGAGGCCTTGTGCAGGTGCACGTCCTGCTGCGGAAACGGAATCGCGATGCCGACCTCATCGAAGCGCTTCTTGATCGCCTCCGTCAGCTCAAACCGTACCGGCCAGTAGTCGTCGGTCTTGACCCAGGGCCGGACATAAAAATTGACGCTGCTGTCGGCCAGTTCGGCGACGGCAATCGTCCAGGCCGGGTCTCGCAGGATGCGTTCTTCGGCTGAAATCAGCTCCTCGAGCGTTGCACGAACCTTGTCGAGATCGTCGCCATAGCTCACCCCGACGACGAGGTCGATGCGACGCGTGTCGTTAGCCGAGTAGTTGGTTATCGCCGCATTCATGATCTGACTGTTGGGAATGATTATGCGTTTGTTGTCCGGCGTGCGCAGGATCGTGGTCAGGATTTGCACGCTCTGAACGGTGCCGCCGATGCCCGCCGCCTCGATGTAATCGCCAACCTTGTAGGGCCGGAACAGGACGATCAGGACGCCAGCGGCGAGGTTGGACAAAGACCCCTGCATCGCCAAGCCTACGGCCAGGCCGGCAGCGCCAAGGACGGCAATGATCGACGTCGTCTGAATGCCGAGCGCGCCGATTGCCGCGATGATCACGAACGCGAGCAGCGCTATGCGCACCAGATTGCAGATGAACGTCTCGAGCGTCTTGTCGACGTCGCTTTTTTGCATGACCCGGCGCAGCGCCCGCGTAAGAAGATTCGCGATCGCGCGGCCGATGTAGAAGATCGCGACGGCGGTAATCAGTCGCAGCGCGAAATCCACGCCCGTCTCCTGCAGCGTCGACGCGAGCTGATTCAGGTCGATACCGAAGTTCGACAAATTTATTTCATCCATCGGGTCATCCTTTCATAGTGCATGTCGCGCGGCGCGAGCAGTTGGGTTGCGCTTAAGGCGACGGCTGCCATTCGCGGCGCAACTGTGGCCCGCGCGCCGGTACGGTTCGCGCGGGATTCTACATGATGTCGATGGCAGGTCAGGCCCCGAGGGCCAGCGTCCAGGCTGCCGCGACGAGCAGAAGAGCGGCGCCGCCGCAGCTGATCTGGGCGGCCGCCGGCCGCAGGCGCACGACGAACCGCGGCAGCAGCATGCCGCCCGCAAAGCCGGTCGTGAAACCCATCAGGTGCGCGCCGATGTCCGTATTTGCATCGCCGGTTCCGGTGTACATGAGAAGAGCCAGTCCGCCGACGACGGGCCCGTAGCGCAGCGACCAGCGATCCTGCGCCATCAGGCGGCCGCGCCAGACGAAACCGGCGACGAGCCCGAGTGCGGCAAACACGGCCGTCGATGCGCCGATTGCCCGATGCGACGACTCGAGGAGCAGCGTATTCAACAGGTTACCCAAGGAACCGGTCAGTACGATGCACAGCCAGGCGCAGCCTGAACCCAGCAGGCGGCCGGCAAACAGGCCGAACAGGATTCCGAACACCAGGTTACCGGCGAGGTGTTTGAGATCTGCGTGCAGCGTCAGTGCCGTCACCGTGCGCCACCATTCGCCGGCGCGGACGAGAACGCCGTCGACGCGCCCGGCCGCGAGCCAGTCGCGTCCCAGCGCGGATTCCCCGGCGAGCCAGGCAATCCCGGCCATGACGACGGCGTAGACAACTACCCCGGGCAGGGGATTCTGGTAGGCGTACGGCGCGCGCCGCCGGATCGGCGCGGCCAGGTTTTCCGCCTCGAACCGGTGCAGCTGGTCGCTGGCGCGGGCCGAGTGCTCGGCGGGGACGATAATTGCCGCGGATTCGTCGTCGGCGACGATCTCGTAGGGAATGCCGAGGGACTCGAGTACCAGCGCGCGATCGCGCAAGTCCCGGCGATTTGGGCTTTCGAAGACGACCCGCATGTCCATGTTCAAGACCTGACGTCAGGCAAGCGCGGCGACGGCTGGCGGCAAGATCGTCGCGCAATCACCGTCGACCTTCAGCGCGGCGAGCGGATCGCCGCGGGTACTGCCCTGATTTAGAATTGCCACCGGTATTCTTCGTTCCGCCGCCATGCGCACGAAGCGGAATCCGGAATACACCATCAGCGACGATCCGACGACGAGCAGACCATCGCTGCGCTCGATGGAACTGGCCGCTTGCGCGACACGCTCCTTGGGCACTGCCTCGCCGAAGAAAATGACGTCCGGCTTGACGACGCCGCCGCAGCTTCGGCAATCAGGGACTTGGAAGGGCGCGGCGTCCGCAGGGTCGAGGCGCGCATCCCCGTCGGGGCCGAAGTCTGCCGCCGCGGCGTACCACTGCGGGTTGCTTGCCGAGAGCACGCGCTGCCAAGCGTCACGCCGATAGCGAGCACCGCAGGCCATGCAATACACGCTTGCCAGCTTGCCGTGTAAATCGATTACGCGCCGACTGCCGGCCGACTGATGCAGGCCGTCGACATTCTGCGTGATCAGTGCATGCATGCGGCCATCTCGCTCCAGTCGTGCCAATGCCCGATGTGCCGCATTCGGCTGCGCGCCGCTTATGCGGTGCCAGCCCGCGAAGCTTCGCGCCCAATAGCGCGCCCTGGTTGTCGGATCGCGCACGAAATCCCCGTAGTGCACGGGCTTCGAATGTTTCCACGCGCCGTTGCGATCACGGTACTCGGGTATGCCCGACGCGGTGCTGACGCCGGCGCCGGCGAGTACGCTGACGCGAGCGTGGCTTCTCAGAAAGCCGGCGAGCGCTTCGCTCTCGGAAGACATATGCGCATTGCAGCACCGCGCTCTGCCGCGCGTCAAGCGGCTGCGTAATTAGAAAACAAGCATAAAATCAGAGGCTTAAGTAAGGCGACGCGCCCCTTAAGCCGACGTTCAGGCTGGGGCCCCACAATGACGTTTATGCAGAGCGCAAAAAACTCTGAATTTCGGATGCTCTACTGGAAGATAATCTACTTCGGCGCTGCGGTCGCAAGCGCGGTCTTCCTGGCAGTTTCCCTGTTCTAAGGCTCAAGACCCGATGTCGGGCGCGCGCCCGATTACGGTAAGCTAGCGAAACGCCGTTCCCGTCGAGAGCCGTATGCGAACCGTCGTATCGAGCCTGGTGTTCATGTTGATCCTGATGTCGGTGGCGACCAACGCCGAGGTGCGGGACGCATCCGCGGCGGGCTTCACGCTGGTTCACGAAGCGATTGTCGATGCGGACAGGGCAACCGCCTGGCGCGCCGCTATTCATGACGTCGGCGATTGGTGGAGTGACGATCACACGATCTCCGGCGATGCTGCCAAACTCAGCATCGACCCGCGCCCGCAGGGCTGTTTTTGCGAAACGCTGGGCGGCGGTGCCGGGTTGGTGCACCAGACCGTAACGTTCGTGAATCCGACCGTTATGCTGCGCCTGACGGGAGGCCTCGGGCCGCTCGGGCTCATGGGCGTCGAGGGCAACATGCTGTGGGAATTCTTCGACGATCCTGGAGGGACGCGCGTGCGGTTCAGCTATGCCGTCGGCGGCTATCACCCCGACGGGCTGGACACGCTCGCGCCCGCCGTCGATGCCGTCATCGGAGAGGCGCTGATGCGCCTTGCAGCGTTTGCCGAGGGGGCCGATCCGGGGTCGCGCGGTGCCGACTGACGCACCGGCTCCGCGGCCGTCCGCAACGGTCGTCTTGGTGCGCGAAGCGACAACTACTGCCGAGGTACTCATGGTACGTCGTCACGCCAGGTCGTCGTTCGGGAAGGCCTACGCGTTTCCCGGAGGCGTCGTCGAGGGCGCGGATCGGCAAGTGCATTCGCGCTGCGCCGGACTGACCGCTAACGCGGCGAACCGGCTCCTCGATGTCGATGAAAACGGGCTGGACTTCTTCAGCGCCGCCGCCAGGGAACTTTTCGAGGAATCCGGCGTGCTCCTTGCAGATCGCAGTGATCTGCCGCCGGGCTGCAGCGCCGCGAGGCGGGACCTCAATTCCGGCGCGCTGGGCTGGGACGAGTTTCTCGACTCACATGATCTCACTATCGACTGCGCGAATTTCCGGTACTTCGGCTTCTGGATAACGCCCGTCGGGATGCCGAAGCGATACGCGACGCGGTTTTTTCTGGCTACGTTACCCGATGGCCAGGTCGCGTCCCACGACGGCGGCGAGCTCACGGACTCGAGGTGGATGACGCCGTCCGAGGTGCTCGAGGCGGCGGCCGCCGGGGAGATGTCGGTGCATTTTCCGACCCGGCGCACGCTCGAGGACTTGTCGCGGCACGAGACTCTCGATGACATGATCGGCTGGGCGGCCGCCGTGAGTGAGGCGGGGGTGCCCTGCGTGCGGCCTTCGCTCGAGCGCCGCGGGGACAGCGCGGGTATCGTTGTCCCCGGTGACGGCGGTTACCCGATGGACGACGCATGAGCGGCTTTGGCCCAGCGCTTCCAGGCTATGCGACGCTCGCGACCGGCGTACGCCGCATCGTTGCGCCGAATCCGGGAATGATGACCGGACCAGGCACGAACACCTATCTGCTGGGCGTCGGCCGCATCGCAGTGCTCGATCCCGGACCGAAGATCGAGCGCCATATCGAAGAGATCGTCGCGCGGGCGGGCGCGCCGATACGCTGGATCCTCGTGACGCATACGCATCCGGATCATTCACCGGGTGCGAGGCTGCTCAAGCAAGAGACAGGGGCGGAGCTCGTCGGCATGCCCCCGCCCGCGGGCGAGCACCAGGACCACACCTTCAGTCCGGACCGCCGGCTCGGGGACGGCGACGTTTTGGACACTGACGAGTTGCGGCTCGACGTCGTGCACACGCCCGGGCACGCGTCCAATCATCTTTGCTATCGCCACACCGAGCTGAACTGGGTCTTCACGGGAGATCACATCATTGACGGTTCTACGGTCGTGATCAATCCTCCCGACGGCAACATGACGGATTATCTGCGCTCGCTCGAACGCCTCAAGGATCTCGACTGCGCCGCGATCGTACCCGGGCACGGCGACGTGATCCGAGACCCGGGCCGAGTGATTGCCTGGACGATAGGTCATCGGCTCGAGCGAGAGTCCCGGGTTCTTGCGGTGCTCCGTGCGCATCCCGACCGCACGGCAATGGAACTCGTGCCGCGCGTGTATACCGACGTCGACGAGCATCTGCACCGACTTGCGGAGCGATCGCTGCTCGCCCATCTCCTGAAGCTGGAAACGGACGGCCTTGCCGTAAGCCGCTCGGGACGCTGGCGCGCCGTGGGTACGGCCGCCGATAGCGGGTAACTACCCACCGCTGCCAGCTTGAAACCGGCTGCGAGTTCGCATAGCGTACCGGGTCCCCGGTCCACTGGCGGCCCGGGGCGGACTTTCCGGTCCGCTGGTTAGGTAAGCGTCATGACATTTGTCGTCACAGAAGCCTGCATCAAGTGCAAACTGACGGATTGCGTCGAGGTATGTCCCGTGGATTGTTTTCATGAAGGGCCGAACATGCTCGTCATCGATCCCGAGGAATGCATCGACTGCACGCTTTGTGAACCCGAGTGCCCCGTCGAGGCAATCTACTCGGAAGACGAGCTGCCGCCCGGCCAGGAACATTTTCTCGCGCTCAATCAAGAGCTATCGGCCGAGTGGCCGGTGATCACGGAGATGAAGGAACCGCCGCCGGACGCGGACGCCTGGCGCGACGTGAAAGACAAGTTCCGATACCTGGAACGCTGAACTCGGCGCGTGCGGTCGCCTGAGCTGCGGCGATTCGGTCAGTAATCGGTTTGCTTCTGCGAGTCGTCAAACATCTTCGTCAGAAATGACCGGATTGCCGGCTCCGCTTCCTTCTTCGTCATCAGTTTTTGCTTGTCGAGCACGTCGGCCATGTCGGCGATCGAGCGCTTGCCGTCGATCAGAGCCATGATGAAGGAATAGATCTGTGTCGTCATCGCCTGACTGCGAAAGGACGGCGTCAGCGGCACGGGGTCCTTGCCGACGACGAGCCAATCGGGCAGGGCACGGTGGCGTGGCGGGGCCGGCAGGTCGCGCTCTTTTCTGGCCGCGAACGTGAACACCTTTTCCTGGCGCCCGTGACGGCTCGCAGGCGAGCACATGTAGGGTATCGTCGACTCGGCCACGTACGGATCCGCGAAGCCAGCCTGTGCGACCATGGCTCTCGTCTCCTCGGCGCTGTAGCGTCGCGCACGCTCCGGGTGCGAGAAAGCCACCGACCCGAAGTTGATCCACCGACCGCTCTCTTTAAGGAGTCTGTTGATACGCGTTGCAAATACGGGCAAGTCCTCCGTGACGATATCGATCAGCCACGGCGTGACCACGGTATCGAAGCTGCCGGGCGCGAAGGGCGGCCTCTGAACGTCGCCGGCGAGCAGGTGAAAGCCGTCGCGAACGATTTCCGGTGCCTCGAGCGTGCGCAGCACGGCATCGTCCTCGAGCGATTTAGGGGCAATCGGAAACTCGTAGAGCTTGAGCTGCTCCCCGTAAATTACGGCTTTGGCAATGAACAGCAGCAGCGGGTTGAAGTCCATGGCCACCGTCGCCGAACAGTCGCACTGCATGTGCATGTCATAGGCCAGGCGGCCGCCGCCCGAACCGAGCACGAGCGTGTTGCCGAACCACGTCTTGTTCAGGGCCACCGCGGTTATCTGTTTGAGCGACGCCGCATTCTCCTGGTCCCCCCACGCCCAGTCGCGATGCACGTTGGCATAGTAGGTGCTCAGTCCCTGGTCGGCCGGCAGGCGGGTGCGCAGCGCCAGATAGGTTTCGTAACCGGTTTCCGTCGGCCGCACGTCGAGCGGTCGCAGCAGCGTCTGTAGGGATCGGCGGTGATATTCGATGGCGCTCTTGAATCGCTTGAGGCGGCGGCGCGTCAGCGAGTGCAGTTCTCCGCTCTCGAGCTCTGCGTCGATCGTCGCGGCTTTGTGACTCTCTTCCTTCAGCGCGTATTGCAGCCGATTGCGCCATTCGCCGACGCTCGCGTCGGGGTCTGCGAACAGCCAGGGGATTCCGTCGAACACGGGAAAGTCCACCTTGCAGGCGTCGCAACGATAAGCACCGCTGCCGAGCGAAAGCGGCGTCTTGTCGCAGCGCGGACATGCGAGCAGGTTCGAGACTTCGTCGGGGCCGGGCATATCGGATCCGAAAGAGCAGAAAGCGGCTATTGTCGCGCCCGAATTATGTTGCGTCCGGGAATGGGTCACATCTGTGCCATGTGGCTTTACGAAAAAACGGCCAGCCGGCGAGCCGGCTGGCCGTCGTGCCGCAGTTTCGAAGCAGCGCGGCATCGTGTAGCCGAGGCTACACGGGGTTGGCAATCGTGCCGCTCACGATCGGCGTGAACGCGGTCAGGCTGTCCTGCAGCGCCGCATTGCCCAGACCGTGATTTGGGAACAGGGTACCGAACTGTGACTGCTCACCGTGCAGCGCCAGGTAATTAAGGAGCACGGTGTTGACCAGCAGGTTCACGTTATTCGCGGCCGGCGTCGCGGCGCGCGCTACGGCGCCGCCTGCGTCCATGTAGCCGAGCTGCTGGTGCCGCGCCTGCTCCTCGGGCGTCGCGCCAATAAGCGTCGCCGGTCGCGTCGGGTTGTAGACGAGGAAAAACGAAGCCGCTGTCGACGAGTCGTCGCTCGTCCATTCGCCCTTGCCGCGGCCCTCGACGGAGTTGTCGATCGCGCCGTTCGACGACAGCGAGCCGTCGCTGAATACGTAAAGCATCAGGGGCACGCCGACGCGAGCCGCATATTCGATACACGCGCCCATGCAGCGGCCGGCGCGTTCGTCCTTGACTTCGCCTTCGGCACGACGACCGCCGTGGTAGTCGTAGCCACCCATCTCGATGCACCCCGCGCCGGCGAATCCGTTGATGACGAGCTTCATCATTGCAGCCGTCTTGCGGAATTCGCTGCCGTCGCGGCCGCCGTCATTGAACTCCGCGTCCGAGAAGATGCCGGTGGGCCCGACGATCTCGGGGTCCTGCGACGGATCGATCGGCACGCCGCCGAAGCGGTCGGCAATGTCCGCCGACTTGAGATAGCCGCAGCGCACCATCTCCTTGATCACGGCGTCACGGGAAATTTGCGTGTTGACATTGGCCATCTTGCGGTCGCTGATCCGGTAAATGGATTCCATGACCGCTGTTGCGTCGTCTTTCGACAGGATGCCGACGAGCTCGCCGGTATCGACGAGGTTCACGACGTCGGCAGGGCGATCGACCTTGGTTGGCCGAAGCTCCGGATCATAAAGCATCGCCGAAACCATCGAGTTGCCACCGGAGTCGCTATTCTCGGTTCCTGACAGCGTCAGTATGGAGCCATCCGCCCCGGCACGCGCGATGCCGTACAGCGGATTGTGCGGGTTATTGCCCGTGTCATTATCGGAGCGCGCCGGGATCACGGCGCCATTGATGTTCGCTTCCCGTCCGGGAGAAAGGCTGGCCAGCATGCCGCGCCGGAAGGCGCTGTCGAGATGGAACCCGAGGCCCAGATCGAAGTTGGCGTAACCCTCCCCGGTAATCGGATCGTTGAGGCCCGGAATCATGTCGCCCGGCAGGCCCTGCGTCTCGTAACCGGACGTCGACAGGAAGTCGCTCTGGCCGCCCTCCCTGCCAATCAGGACATTGGACCCGGCGATGTTCGCGCCGCCGGCGAGATCGAAGCAGATGAACGGAATCTTGCCGGCGCCGGCGGTCGCGATGCCGCAGGGGTCTGAAAGCAGCGCGTCGAGATCCGGGGACAGGTCGGCGAAGGCGGCCCGCGGATCGGCAAACAGGCTCAGAATGCCGCCGCCGAGCGCATAGGCGGCGCCGGACACGAAGCCCTGCGCAACAAACTGACGGCGCGTAATCGGGCGCGGATGGTCGCCGTGTCGCAGCGGCGCATCGAAGTGGCGGGCGTTTCGTCTCTTGGCCATAGCGGTAGTCCTGGTCCTCTGCCTATTGAACGAGCGTAACGGCGCTGCCGAGGATCGCAGCGCAGACGCCTTTCGAGATCGCGCGGGTGTCGCTCGGGCCGGCCAGGAGCCGGTCGATCAGATTGTCCGGCCGTCCGCTGACTGCCTGGAACGAGGCGAGCTCGCTGTATACGTCGGCGAATGCCGGCTGGCTCGCAAGCCCCGTACCGACGATGTTGTTGATCAGCGGGTTCACGAGCAGGTCGCGATTTGCGCCCGCAAATGCAGTTGCCGGGGGCGCGTCGAAATCGAAGCCCGGAAAATAGGCTGCGGCGGCCGGATTCGGATTGCCGTTGTCGCCGATCAGCGCATTGCAGTACTCGATCGCGAGCTGGGCCAGAGCGACCTGATGTGATGACAGAAGCGTATTTATGTCCTCTACGGCCGGAAGTGACTGCCGTAATTCCTGGTAGGTCATGTCGACTGCGGGTGTCTCCGGATCGACGCCGGTAACCGTCGCGAACGTAGCGTTGATCTCGTCGAACGTGCGGACACCGATGTCCGAAGCCGGATCGAGATCCGTCGGCGTGATCACGAGCGTCGGGTCATCGGGCCGGCTGTAGCTTTCTCCGCCGAGACGATCGAACGTCAGGAAGAACTCATCGTCCTCGGGGCCTTTCTCCAGCGGTATCACCGCGCCCAGCGCAGACAGCGGCTGGCCCAGCTCGGCGAACAGCGACGCGCTCAGCGTGTCCGTGAGCGTCGCGTATGACTGACCGACCGGTGCCTCGAGCCCGTTCATTGCGATGCGCAGCCCTTCGATCGCCACGCCCTCCGGAGCTGAGCCGTCCAGGGTTATGAAATGCGGCTTGTCAAACAGGTATGCATAGGAGTCGAACTGCTGAACCTCGAACAGGATGTAGGACGACTGCTGCGCCGCCTGCAGCTTTTCCGAGATGTCGAACAACAAGAAGAATTTCTCGCCGACACCGACATCGAAGTTCTGCGTGATCTGCTCCTCGGTCAGGGCGCGCCGATGGACCGCAGCGAGCCGGACCGTTCCCTGCCATAGGCCGTTGCCGGACGTCTCATTGCCGATGACGAATGCAAACGTATCCTGCCAGTCGATGAACGTCCCCCCGGGAACAGGGTCCACGTTCGAGACGAGCTGGCCGTTCACATAAAGGCGCCGGCCGTCGACGGGATGATAGGTTGCCACTACATGCTGCAGGGTGGCCTGCAGCACCTCGTCGGCCGAGGGCGTCGACAGCGCCGGGTCGCCATTCAAGCTCGTCTCGTTGGTGCGCAGCTGAAAGTCGTAGTCGTACAGCGTTTGCTGCAGCGTGAAATTACGGGCGGTGTCCCCCGCGGAATAGCTCACGATGCGAGCCTGCTCCTGCGTGACGTTGGCGGGAATGACCCATGCTTCGATCGAAAATTCGCCGGATTCCTGCAGTACGTCGTACAGCTTCTTGCTCGCCGTCGTCGATCCCTGAGCCTTGCCGTCGATGATTGTGAGTCCCCAGCCGCCAAACCACGCCACGTCGCCAGACAGATTCAGGTCGATCGCAGGATCGACGCCGCTCGTGTCGTAGGCGATCAGGCCGCTGCCGGTCTTGAACTCCCACAGCGCAATCTGCGCATCCTCGTAGCGGTTGCCGCCCGATGCGAGCGTGCCGTCGACGAGCCGCAATGCCTTGCTGATGACGAGGTTCGGGTCCACGGTCGTCGGCACGATGCCGTCCGCAAACGCCGTGATCGCGTCTTCCATTACCTGCGCGTTCGCGGCGCAGTCGTCCCAGCAGTTGTGGAACTCATTGCGCAGGCGCACGACGAGACGGGAGTTCGCGGGCGTATCGAGATTGAGTTTCGGTTTCGCGGCGTCGTAGGCCGTTACGATGTCCGGATCCGCGAAATACGGCTGCTGAGCGTTCGGTGATTCGGAGCTGTGACAGCTCGCGCAGTAGACTTCGAGCACCGGGTCATGGACGAGCGCTGCGAACGCCGCCGGATCGGCCGGAAAGTTCTTGCTCGCACCCGGATCCCGTGGCACCGGTGCCGTCAGCTCGATCTCACGGCCGCCGATCGCGCCTTCGCCGACCCAATTCTCGATCCAGGTCGTCATGATGGAGGCACAAACGCCGGGGTCCTGCACCCAGCAGTTGTGACCGCCGCCGACTTTTTCGACGAGCCGCGACAGCTCCGGATCGGCCGTATTCGTGACGGTCACTGCGGCATCGTAAGCCATGTTGACGTCGTCATTGCGAACGAACATGGGGACCTGGCCAGCGGATTCGTTGTGGCAGGACCCGCAGCGGTCCGAAGTCTTTGCATTGCTCCAGAATTCCTGCTGAAACTTTAGCACCTCGTTGTCGCGCGCGACCGGACCTGTGTAGGGCGTGTCGCCCGGGTTCGGCAAGCTCGTGACCGGGTTATCCGTCGTCTGTGCGCCGCCGCCGCAAGCCGCCAGCACGAGGCAGGCGACAATGCCGGCGAAGCAACGATTTGCAGATCGGGCCACAGGCAGCGCGAATCCGTTTGCAGTGAACATGACCACGTCCCTCTACTGTCCCATGCAGTAAACGGCGGAATCGGCGAACACCTGCTTCATCCGGTAGCCCGTCGTGCGAAAGGTATTGACGATCTCGTCGACCTTGCTGCGGTCCGCCGCATCCTGCGGCTCGCGCAGGCAGACGGCGCGAAACACCTTGCGAACCTGGCAGGCGGCGAACGCCTGGCTGTTGCCGAGCTCCTCTCCGAGCGACTTGGCGCCGTTACCGCGGCCCGGGAGCCCGCTGTCGAAACCCAGGTAAGCATTCTGACCGCGCCGCCAGCGGTTCTCCCAGGCGTCGTCCGGCGTGCGAAATCCGACCGGAAAATTCAGGTCGTTATTGAAATACTTCGGCTGCACGCTGCCGGCCGTGTACTCGAGCACACCGGCGGTCTCGTCGAAGTTGTAATAGGCGAACGCCTGCGCCAACGGATCCATACCGGCATGACAGCCGATGCAGTTGTTCAGGAACAGGCGGCTGTCCCCGCCGGGGCTGCGGCTGACATCCTGGCGAATGCGGTCCGGTGGCAACTTCGTATCGTGCATCTGTTCCATGTCGTTGCAGAGGTGATTCAGCAGCGTGAACCGGAACATCGCCCGATTGGTTCCGGCGATAAAAAATGCCTCGGACGCGGCTCGCGAGGTCATGATGCCCGCGGTCGCCGATGACGTGATGCCCAAGACAGAGGATTGCGAGGTCGCCACGAGATTGTCCCGCAGACTGACGTTGTCAGCTTCGAGCTGCTCGTAATGGTCGTTATTATCGGCGGCCGGCGCCGCGGCGACGATTCCGGATGCGCCGATATAAGTCAGGTCTGCCGAGAGCAGGGTGTTGAACGGCACGTCGTCCCGTATCATCCCGATGACCGTCGCGATGTAGTCATTCAATGGAACGAACGTGGACTGGTCGCGATTCGTCCATGGCGCTACGAAATTCTTCAACGTCACGTTGTAGAAGCTGGCGTTGTCCATCGCAACGTAGGCGGCGTCGTTCGCGGTGCCGGGTAGCGCCGGATCAATCGCGTCCTGCATCTGCTGCAGAACCACGTCGCTCGGCGGGACGCCCGCGATCCGGTCGTGCAGGCGCTTTGCCTGTTCCCGATAGCCTGCAGCGGCCGGCAGCGCGACAAGCAGCGCCAGCAAAGCGACGACGGCCCGTGGCAAACGGTGCGCTATCGCAAATCGATGGCTTAACGAGCTGAGGTTTGTCCGCGTCCTGTCATCCATAACTGTGCTCACGGTTATTCGCGAAAACAACGCGCGTATTGCTACGGAGCATGGGCTACCGATGCGAACGTATGAACGCAATGGCGATACCTGCAACTCCTGGCAGCTCCGCTATCTGTACCGCCTTTATGACGGTGCAAACCGGTGGCTTTGCGTGGCCCGATCAATCAGGATCGAGCCTTGCCCTTTTCAGGAGCCCGACGTGTGCGGCATCCCAACCGCACGCCTGGCATGCAACAGGCGGACTCTGTGCTACATCCTGCCAGAGTGTGACGCTGATCACCGTGAATGTATTCACAATCCCGGAGCGCCTGACTGAACAGAATCTCAAAAACCGCCAGCGCATTATCCTCCAAGCAAGCAGCGTGCCACTTCGTGTCAAGCGCGTCCGTGAGCGTTCAATTAGGCAGGAAAAACAGCTACCTGTCGTGTAACTTGCCGGCATCGTAAAGCAAGGGATATGTCAACGCGTTGTCGGCAAGCAAGCACAGTCATTATGCCAGTTGCCACTAAGTACCTGATTGCAACTGATTTGCCGTCTGTCGCGGATGGCCGACAGGCTGACGCGTTGTGACCAGCGCCGACAAAGGCCGATCGCCGAACGGTATTGCACACCAATGCAGTGACGTCATTACCAGTAAATTATTTCGGAGGTGCTTGTGTAAACAGCTGCGTTATTGTTCGAAATGATCGGGTGACCTGCTGCACGACAAGTTCATTGTCCAGTGCCATACATATCGTTAAACGGCGTAGTGTGATCGCGTTAACGGTAAGTCGACTTGGTCGCGAACA
This sequence comes from Woeseiaceae bacterium, assembly GCA_041617855.1. GTDB lineage: Bacteria > Pseudomonadota > Gammaproteobacteria > Steroidobacterales > Woeseiaceae > UBA1847. Next base: position 25,319 of record JBFJOC010000021.1, read on the forward strand.
GAATTCCAGGTTATGCATACAGTGGGAGCGTGCGCGCGGCGATTGCGCATTCGTCGTTACCTGGTTCGTTCGTCAGCCGGGTCGAGACGGCACGGGCAGGATGCCACCCACCGTCGAGGACGGAGGAAGGGGATATGGACATGCCAGCGCAGGAAACTCGGCAGCGCGTCACCGGAATCTGGATGCGCATTGCGCGTCACTCGGCGCTCGCGCTGATCGTCGGCTGCAGCGGCAGTGGTGACGGCGTGAGCATAGGCAGCGGCCAGGACCCCGACCCCGTCATCGTGGATTTCCCGATCGCCTATGTGCGTGCACCCGTTCCAGTCGACGCGAACGGCGACCTCGTGCAACGCGATCTTCGCGAACAAATCACGTTCGATTTCGGGGCCGACCTGTTCTTTCGTGACCGGGCATCGCCGAGTTCGGAGGCGGTCAATGTCACCGGTGACCTGACACAGGGTTTGGCCGCAATTCGCGACGTCGAAATGGATTACGACGGCAGCCGTCTATTGTTTGCGATGCGCTTTCCGTTCGATCCGAACCTCGCGGAGGAGGATCTTCCCACCTGGAACGTCTGGGAATACTCCTTCGCCAGCGGTGAACTACGACGCATAATTGCGTCCGACCTGACTGCCGAAATAGGCCACGACATCGGCCCGAAATATCTGCCTGACGGTCGGATTATTTTCTCGTCGACGCGTCAGACTCGATCTCAAGCCGTGCTGCTTGACGAAGGGAAGCCCGCTTTTCCGGCGCTCGATGAGGATCGCAACGAGTTCGCGTTCAATCTTCACGTGATGAACGAGGACGGCAGCGGCATCGAACAGGTGACGTTCAATCAAAGCCACGACCTGGACGCCTCGGTCATGTCGGACGGCAGGATTACCTTCAGCCGCTGGGACAATGCGGCATCCAACAACGTCGTAAACCTGTACCGCATGAACCCGGACGGTTCGGACCTCGAACTTTTGTACGGCAACGAGAGTCACGACACCGGCACGGCTGGCGAAATCATTCACTTTATGCAGCCGCGGGAGCTGGAAGACGCGCGCGTGATGTCCCTCATTCGGCCGTTTGCGGGAACCGAGAGCGGCGGCGACCTGATCGTCATCGATACGCCCCAGTATCTAGAAAACACGCAGCCGACGAGCGCCAATATCGGTGTCCTGACAGGCCCGGCTCAGGAGGCCGCAACGGTCAACGCCGTCTCGACCGAGCCCGGGGTACCGTCGCCCGGCGGTCGCTACAGCTTCGCATACCCGATTCTCGACGGCACCGGCCGAGTGCTCGTGAGCTGGAGCCAGTGCCGGGTAACGGAAACGCTGCCGGACGGATCGCAGAATTTTCTGCCCTGCACGCCGGAGCGGCTCGCGGATCCGCAGACATTCCCCGTCGCGCCGCCGCTGTACGGCATCTGGATGTATGATCCGCGCGACGACACGCAGCTGCCCGTCGTGCCGGGAGAAGAGGGTTTCATGTTCACGGAAGTCGTCGCAGCGGATCCACGAACGACACCGCCCGTCGTTCTCGACGGGACCAACAATTTTGCGGATGACCCGACGCTCGTGGATGCCGCGGAAGCCGTCATCAGCATTCGCAGCGTCTACGATTTCGACGGGGCAGCGACCATCGACATTTACGCGATGGCCGATCCGGCGCAGACGCTCGCGGCAGAGAGACCCGCACGATTCCTGCGCATCGAGAAAGCCGTGTCGATTCCGGACGACGACATCGTCGACCTCGACAATACGGACTTCGGCGTGAGCCCGATTCAGGGTATGAAGGAAATAGTGGCTTACGCGATGATTGAGCCTGACGGCTCCGTGATGACCCGCGTGCCGGCCAACGTCGCGCTGGCCGTCAGCGTCGTCGACGAGAACGGTAAGCGCATTACGTCGCGGCACCAGAACTGGATCCAGCTCCGACCGGGACAGCTATTGGAATGTAACGGCTGCCACGTGGCGAACAGCGGGCTGTCACACGGTCGCTATGATGCATTCGATGCGGCGTATGCGGGTGCACCGATTGCCGGCGTCGAATTTCCAAACACGGATCCGCAGTGGTTTGCGGGAGACATCGGCGACACGATGGCCGAAATCCGGGCCAGAATCACCTGCGCCACGGATGGTTGCTCCTCGCTTGAGCCGTCGCTCAATGTCATCTATCGAGATGTCTGGACGGACCCGAACGTTCGGGCGCCGGATCCCGACATCGATTATCTGTACACGGATCTGATGACGGCGGCGCCGGCGTCGCTGGCCTGCCAGCAGGACTGGCAGTCGCAGTGCCGTAGCGTGATCAATTACGAAACGATCATCCATCCGCTATGGAGCGAACCGCGTCCGGTATTCGACGCCATGGGCAATCCGGTTCTGGACGGCAACGGCATGCAGGTGGACAACATGTGTATCAACTGTCACTCACCCGTTGATCCGGCAAACGGGGCTGTCCGTGTGCCGGCCGGTCAGCTGGAACTCCAGGACGGTCTATCGCCGGACGAGCCGGCCCATTTTCATGCCTATCGCGAGCTGTTAGTTGCTGATAATCTTCAGATTCTGGACAACGGGGCGCTGGTTGACGAGCTGCAGCAGGTCGGTACGGATGCCGATGGCAACCCGATACTTGAGCCCATTCCGGTGAGCCCGCCCGCGAGCAGCGCGGGTGCCCGGGCATCGAGCGATTTCTTTGACCGATTCGAAGATTCACAGGATATGCACTTTGATTTGTTGTCCGGCGCGGAGAGACGACTCATTGCGGAATGGCTGGATGTCGGAGCACAGTATTACAACAACCCCTTCGACGTCCCTCAGAATTAGCCTCGGCCGCCTGGCCTGCCTGATCGCGGCGGCGTTGCTCGCGGCGGCGCAGCCGGCTGGCGCAACCGAGCCATATCCGCGGGTCGCCGTTGCGGACCCGTATCTGGAACTGCACACCGGCCCGGGGCGAGGTTACCCGGTTTTTCACGTCGTCGATCGCGGCGAGTCGGTCGACATATTGAAGCGCCGTACCGACTGGTTTCGGGTACGCGCGGCAAATGGCACGGAAGGCTGGGTCGACCTCGCGCAAATGGAGCTTACGCTGAAGGCCGATGGGGACGAGGTCGACTTCCGACGCGCCGGTCTCGATGACTTTACGAACGCGCGCTGGGAAGCCGGACTCCTCGCAGGCGATTTCGGCGGTGCGAATGTCGTCTCGGTGTACGGCGGTTATTCCATCAATCCAAACGTCGCGATCGAAGTATGGGGTTCACAGATTTTGGGAAACTTCTCGAACGGCTGGATGGGCAGTGTTAACGTCGTCCACGAAACCTGGCCGGACTGGCGCGTGTCGCCGTTTTTTACGCTCGGTGGCGGCATCATTCATACGAAACCCAAGTCCACGATTATCCGGGGTGATGACCGCACGGATCAGGTAGGCCACGTCGGTGCGGGCCTGCGTATCTATACGGCGCGCCGCTTTCTGCTCCGCGCTGAGTACAAGAGTTACGTCGTCTTTACGAGCCGTGACGACAACGAGGAAGTTGAAGAATGGAAAATCGGTTTCGCGTTCTTTTTCTGATCGCGCTGGCCGCGGCGTTGTCCGGCTGCGCGGCGACGAAGAATCTGTTTGGCATGGGCGGTGATGAGTCCGCGCCACCGCCGGCCGAAGGACCGGGGCAGGTCATCGAGCCCGAAGTTGAGCGGCGCGAGATCCGGGAACCGAAAATCGACCGCGAAGATTTCGAAGTCGGCGCGTTCGCAGGCATCATGAGCATCGAGGATTTTGGATCCGACCTCGTCTATGGCGTCCGACTCGCGTATCACGTGACCGAGGGGTTCTTCGTCGAGGGCACCGTCGGGCGCAGCGAAGCCGGCCTGACGAGCTTCGAATCGCTTTCCGGTGGCGCGAGGCTTTTGTCCGACGACGATCGTGAGCTCACGTATTACAATATCAACCTCGGTTACAACCTGCTCCCGGGAGAGGCTTTCATTGGCGAGGGGCGCGCCTACAACACCAGCTTGTACTTCATTGCCGGCTTGGGCTCGACGCGATTCGCCGCCGACGACCGCTTCACGGTCAATTTCGGCCTGGGGTACCGCTTTCTGCTGAATGATTCCATCGCGTTGCACATCGACTTTCGCGATCATCTTTTCGATATCGACCTTCTCGGCGAAGAAAAGACCGCGCACAACCTCGAGGGGCATGTCGGCATCACGGTCTTCTTCTGAGGCAGGGTTCACATTTCAGGCACCGGCATCGCGCTAGAGTAGCCGGATGAACACCACAATGACCGTACTGCGGCGCGGGGTCGCGACGGCCGTGATCGTGCTGGCGGCTGCCGGCTGCAGTTCCGTCGAGCCGTGGGTCAAGCCTTACGAGCGCGACCGTCTGGCGGACCCGATCATGGCGCTGGACATGGACCCCGTTTCGAGCGCGTACATCCAGCACGTCTACGAGGCGCGCGAGGGTGCGCGGGGCGGCGAGGGCGCGGCCGGCGGCGGCTGCGGCTGTAATTGACGAATCCCCGATGCGATTTCGACTGCGCATCCTGCATCTGATCGTCGGACTGCTCGGCTTTGCCGGAGTCGCGTCGGGCGGCGTGTTGCCCGAGGATCGCGCCGACGTGCTTTATCATCTGTATGACGGTGGCGGCGTGGAAATCGACGGTCCGTCGCTGCTGGTGCGCAAACAGGCCGGCAAAAATACGTCGTTCGTCGCAAACTATTACGTCGACATGGTCAGCTCGGCATCGATTGACGTCGTCACTACGGCCAGTCCGTACACCGAGGAGCGCACCCAGTGGTCGCTCGGCATGGACTACCTGCGCGGTAATACGACGATGAGCTTCGGCTACACGAGCAGCGTCGAGTCCGATTTCGACGCAAAGACGTACAGCTTTTCCGTGAACCAGGACATGTTCGGCGATCTCACGACGTTGACCCTGACCTATGCGCTCGGCGACGACACGGTCAGTCGGGCAGACGACGCGACATTCGAACGCTTCAATGACCGTCAGCATTACGGCATTGGCCTTACGCAGATCGTTACGCGTAACCTCATCGCTTCGCTGAATTTCGAAACGATTACCGACGAGGGCTATCTGAACAATCCCTATCGATCTGTCCGCTATCTCGATTCAGGCAGTCCGATCGGCTACAGCTACGAGCCCGAGCTGTACCCGAACACGCGTACGAGTAACGCAGTCGGACTCCGCGCCAAATACTTTCTGCCTTACCGGGCAGCGATCGAGGGTGAGTACCGGTATTTCACGGACACGTGGGACATCCGCTCGCACACGGCGTCGATCGGCTATGTACACCCGATGGGGCCGTGGACCTTGCATGCCAAAATCCGATTCCACGACCAGACGAGCGCGCACTTTTTCCGTGACCTCTTCGCGCGCTCGGAGGCCACGAATTTTCGCGGACGCGACAAGGAGCTGAGCGCGCTTAGGAGCAACACGCTGAAGCTTGCGGCGACTTACGAGTTTTTGAACGACCCGGACGGCTGGGGATTTCTCAAGAAGGGCAGCGCGACGCTCTCTTTGGATCGCCTGATGGTCGAATACGACGAGTTCACGGACCTGTCGACCGGTGCGCTGCTCGGCGAGGAGCCGCTGTACAACCTCGATGCGAACGTTCTGCAGGTGTACTTCTCGTTTTGGTATTGACGCGGCCGAAATAAGCGATCGGGACCGCGTTCAGGCACGGATCAGCGCGCTGAGGTACCCTCGCGTGCGCGAAGCGCGGGGCGCTGCTGTATAGTCTGGGCCACGATTACGAAATTTTCCTTTTGGGCAACAAGAGGCTGAAGCATGAATGGATCGGGTATATCCGTAACGGTCTTCGCAGCGGCAGCGCTGGTGGTAGCGGCGCCGTCTTTCGGGCAGACGGGCGGCGGCGCGAACCCGGGCAAAGGTGCGCGGCAAGGGGACATGACCGAGGTGCGGCAACGCAGCGAGGAAATGCGCGAAGTGGCAGACCGCCGGGCGGAGAAGGTTCGCGAACGGGCCGAGGCAGCCGAGGAGCGTGGCGCAATGAGCGAGCCGGACCGCGACAAGGCGCTGAGCGGTCGCGAGCACGCCGAACTGCAGGGCAGCGATAAGGCAAGAGAAATGCGCAACCGGCGCGACGAGCGCAAGGCCATCATGGACGAGTACAAGGGCGACAGGAAAGCTCAGAAAGACGCTATGAAAGCCGAGCGCAAGGCGGGCTCGGAACTTCAGGCTGAAAACAGCGCCCGCATGGATGCCGACGCTGCGGGGGAAGCTCCGAAAAAAGCGAAAAAGCCATGGTGGAAATTCTGGGGTGAGTAATATCTAGGTCGATCTGCGCCTCGCGTTGCGAATCGTTGTAGTTTCTCGCGCTATTACGAAAGCGCTACACTTCATCCGGTTTTCGGTTGGAGTGTGGTTTGCATGTTCTGGCTATTCAGCGCGGCGATCGCCGCGCTCCTGATTGCGGGTATCATTCTTTACAACCGGCTGATTCGTAGCCGCAATCGCGTGGAAACGGCGTGGAGCGATATCGACGTCCAGCTCCAGCGGCGTTACGATCTCGTCCCACAGCTCGTCAAAGCCGTCGATCAATACGCGAAATATGAGCGTGCGACTCTCGAAGCAATCACCGAACTCCGGTCGCGAGCGAAGCAAGCCCGCGATATCGGAGAGCGCGGTGAACTGGAACAGCAGCTTGGTAATAATATCGAGCGGCTGATCGCGATTGCTGAAAAGTATCCGGATCTCAAGGCGAATGAAAATTTCCTGAATCTGCAAAACGAGCTAGTCCAGACGGAGAATTATCTGCAGTTTGCCCGGCGTTATTACAACGGATCGGTACGCGACTACAATACAATGACCGAGGCTGTGCCGAGTAACGTGGTTGCCCGTGCGTTTCACTTCGAGCCGCGCTCCTTCTTCCAGAAGTCTGCTGATGATGCGGCAAACGTCCCGCTCGTCAATCTCGGAAGCGTGGAGTGAGGCGCCTGCTGCTGCTTGTCCTGCTGCTGCCGACTGCAGCCGTAGCCGACGAGCGCATTACGCGGTTTCATAGCGAAATCGTGATAATGACGGATGGCTGGATCGACGTTAACGAGACGATCACGGTCAGGGCCGAGGGCAAGAGAATTCGTCGCGGAATCTACCGCGACTTCCCGACCGACTATGTCGACAAATTCGGCAATCGTCATCACGTAGCGTTCGATCCCTTGAGCGTGCTGCGTAACGGTGCGCCGGAGGACTTTCACATCGAGCGTCTGTCGGACGGCGTCCGCGTATATTTCGGACACGCAGATCGTATTATCGAGAGCGGGACACACACATACACGTTTCGATATCGGGCCAGCCGCGTGCTGGGATATTTTGCGGAGCACGACGAGCTTTACTGGAACGTCACGGGATTTGATTGGGTGTTCCCGATCGAGGCGGCGAGCGCGGTCGTGAGCTTTCAGTTCGATCCGCCGCGGCAGGCGCTGACAGCAGAGGCTTACACGGGGCCCTTCGGTGCGACGGGGCGTGACTATGCGGTGACTATCGATCGAGACGGACGCGTCACTTTCAGGGCGAATGCGCCACTGTCGCCGGTGAACGGGCTGACCATTGTTGTCGGCTGGCCCAAGGGATTCGTTGCCGAGCCGACGGACCTCGATCGGGTCGGGTGGCTCCTGAAAGACAACCTGAATCTACTGGTCGCCCTGGCGGGATTGGTTGCGGTACTCGTCTATTACATTCCGGTGTGGCGATCTTTCGGCCAGGATCCGGATCCCGGTGTCGTGGTGACCCGATACGAGCCGCCGGAGGGTTTCTCGCCCGCGTCGCTGCGCTACATCCGGCAGATGTATTATGACGACAAGGTCATGACAGCCGCGGTGGTCAATCTCGCCGTCAAGGGTTATCTGCGTATTGATGTCGAAGAGGGAATGGACGGCATCCTCGGCATCAAGCTGACCGGAGATGAATACACGCTCGTCAGGACCGATCCCGGTGCCGACGCCGCGCCTCTCGCGCCCGGCGAACGGGAACTCTACGCAGGGCTGTTTCGGGACGGCGACAGCGTCGTTTTGAAAAACGCCAATCACGAGCTTCTCGAGGCGGCAAAAGGCGCGCACCGTGAGTCGTTGCAGGCGGACTACCGACAGCACTATTTTCGGTGGAATGGTCTCCTGAATCTGCCGGCCATTCTCATCGCCGTCGTCGCGGCGATCATTGCCGTCGGCATCCGGCCGTCGCTGCTCGTGATCGCAGTTATCGTGGTGACGCTTCTCACAGTCGCATCCTTCGCGATCATCATGAAACGCCCGACCATGCGCGGTCGGCGGGTGCTGGATGCCATGCTCGGGTTCGAAGATTATCTGGAAGTCGCAGAAAAGGACGAGATGAATCTCCGCAATCCACCGGAGAAAACGCCGCAGCTGTTCGAGGCATACTTGCCGTATGCACTCGCGCTCGGTGTCGATCAGGAGTGGGCTGAACGCTTCACCGGGATCCTGGGCGCCGTTCGCGGTGAGCACGGCAACGGCTATCAACCGCGCTGGTACAGCGGTAGCTGGGACAGTCTCGATCTGTCCAACACGACGCACGCCCTGGCCGGCGGCCTCAGCGGCGCAATCAGTCGCTCCGTATCGCCGCCCGGGTCATCGTCCGGCGGCGGTGGCGGGGGCTTCTCCGGCGGTGGCGGTGGCGGTGGTGGTGGCGGCGGCTGGTAGGCCTCGCGACCGCGAAGGCCTGGCGTGGGTGTGCAACGAACGTCGATAATGGCGATCGAAGTAGGAACGCCGGGAGCAATTGAGGGATGAACAGGCCGGTTTACAATCTGCGGTCGCGGTCGAGCAGCGCGATACCGAACGTCATTTTCGTGCTGCTAGTCGCGAACGGCCTGGTGTTTGCGCTGCAGCAGCTGAACCCCCGGTTCTTGCTGATCAATTTTGCGCTCTGGCCCCTCGGTGTGCCGCAGTCGCCGTTCGCGCCCTGGCAGCTCGTGACCTACGGGTTTCTGCACGGCAACATGATGCACATCTTCTTCAACATGTTTGGTCTGTGGATGTTTGGGCGCGAACTGGAGAACCTGATGGGCCCGCGGCGCTTTCTGACGTACTTCTTTACCTGCGTCGTCGGCGCGGGGGTCGTACAGCTCGTGGTCGCCGGCATGCAGGGCGGGCTCTACCCGACGATCGGCGCCTCCGGCGGCGTCTTCGGTATTCTGCTTGCCTACGGGCTGACGTTTCCAAATCGCACGGTGATGCTGATTTTTCCACCGATCCCGATGCGGGCGAAGTATTTTGTGATTTTTTACGGATTGCTCGAGCTGTATCTGGGCGTCAGCGGCAACGCGCCGGGCGTGGCGAACTTTGCGCATCTCGGCGGCATGCTGTTCGGCTTTGTTTTGCTGCGCTATTGGGCAGCCGGGCGGCGACGCTGACATGCTCGGCAACGCCGTGTTGCTCGGGTTCGCGACGGCAATACTGGTCCTCATTCCCGGGCCGAACGTTGCGCTGATTGTCGCAAACAGCCTTCGCTACGGGCTTCGAAGCGGCCTCACGACAGTCGCAGGGACCACAGCCGGCGTGGCGCTGCAGCTCGTGCTCGTCGTGATTGGCCTGGCCGCCGTCATCGAGTTCGCGGTGCGGGCACTCGACTGGATACGCTGGCTGGGCGTCGCCTATCTGATTTACCTCGGAATTCGCCGCTGGCGGGCGCCGTTGGAGGCTATCGAAGCCGTCGCGGCAGCGCCGGCGATGTTCTGGCGCGGCTGCCTCATTGCGGCTCTTAATCCGAAGACGCTGTTGTTCACTGCCGCTTTTTTGCCGCAGTTTCTGCCTGCCGCGCCGCTGTCGGCGTGGCCGATGGTGGTACTGGCCGCGGTATTTCTCGGCGTAATCGCTGCCGGCGACGCGCTGTGGGCCCTGTCGGCAGACGTTGCGCGAACGCTGCTGCAGCGGTACGCCCGCCTGCGCCACAAGCTGTCCGGCGCGTTCCTCGTCGCGGCTGGCGTCGGTCTTGGCTTCGCGCACAAACAGGGCTGAATCGAGAAAGGGGGCATTCTTTATTTTCGTTGCGTTGGGAGAAATGAGGAATGTCCCCTTTCTCGTAAGGAATGTCTCCGATCAGCCTACGCCGACGAACCTCCGTCGATCGGTATCGCTGCGCCGGTAATGTGTATCGCGCCTTCGCCGGCGAGGTACACGACGAGGGACGCGACGTCTTCAGGATCCGCGATGCGCCCGTTCGGGCTCTCGCTGGCGAGCGATTCGAGATAGCTGTCGAGGTCGCCGTCGAAATCTTCGGCCAGTTGCGCCAGCATCGGCGTGTCGACGTCGCCGGGACACACGGCGTTCACACGCACACCGTCCGCCGCATGATCCCGCGCCATTGCCCGAGTCAGCAACACGAGTCCGCCCTTGCTCGCACAGTAGGCGGCCGCGCGCTCGCCGGCCCGCAGCCCCCAGTCAGACGCGATGTTCACGATGCTGCCGCCGGACTCGATGAGATGCGGCAGCGCGGCGCGGGACAGGTAGAACGGAATATCGAGATTGATGGACAACGTCGCACGCCAGTCTTCGTCGTCGGTCTCTTCGGCACTCCCGGGCAGCAGAATGCCGGCGCAGTTGACGAGGCAGTCGAGGCGTCCGAATTCGTCGATCGTATCGGCGACGAGTTCGTCACAGTCCTCGGAGCCGCCCAGTTCGCCGGCCCACGTGGCAATTTCGTCGGCCGCTTCGGCGACCTCGTCGAGACGAGCTTCGTCCCGACCGGCAGCCATGACGTTCCAGTCTGCTTCGGCAAATGCAATCGCGATTGCAGCGCCGATTCCGGAACTCGCGCCGGTTACCAGTGCGACGGTCATGTCACCTCTCTATCGCAGCGTTGCCGCCGAGTGTAGACCACTCCGCGTCGCTGCGTATTAGAATTTTCAGCGGAAGGATGACATTCGTAGACGGAAGATTGCTGCATGCGCTCGGCTGGCGGGATTTTTTCGCGCAGCAGCTTGGCGCAGGCTCAGAACCTGAACTCGAGCCCGCACGTATCGTTGCGGTGCATCGCGATCGTGTCGAGGTGATCGGCGCCGCCTATCGGGGCGGGATTCAGCTGAGCGGCACAAGCTCGAGACTCTCGGTAACGGTCGGCGACTGGGTGCTGATCGATCGCAGCGGACCCACGGTGAGGTCGTGTCTGGAGTGCCTAAGCCTGTTTCAGCGCCGCGCAGCGGGTACGGGAGCCGCACGCCAGCCCATCGCCGCGAACGTCGCTACCGTGTTTATCGTGACCTCGGCAAACCGCGAGTTCAACGTTGCGCGCCTCGAACGTTACCTGGCAATCGCGAACGGGGCTGCCGTACATCCGGTGGTGGTGCTCACGAAGGCGGACACCGTCGGCTCGGTTGCCGAGTTCGTTCAAGCAGCCGCCCGCCCCGCGCCGGGCCTGCACTTTGAGGCACTCGATGTCCGCAGCGCCGCGGACACCGAGGTCCTGCGACGCTGGTGTCCAGTTGGGCAGACCGTCGCCCTGCTCGGCTCATCGGGAGTCGGAAAATCCACCTTGATCAAGACCCTGACCGATACCAGCATCGCGACGCAGGCAGTCCGCGGGGCTGACCAGCGGGGGCGGCATACGACGACCGGGCGGTCTATGCGCCCGCTGCCCGATGGCGGCTGGCTGATCGATTCGCCGGGGATGCGCGAGCTCCAGCTTGTCGATCTCGAGCACGGCATCGACGACGTGTTTGTCGAGATAACGGCGCTTTCGGTACGGTGCCGATTTTCGGGTTGCGCGCATGATACCGAACCGGACTGCGCCGTTCGGACGGCCGTCGAGTCTGGTCGGCTTAACGCGTGCAGACTCCGCTGGTTTCATAAGCTGCGCGTTTTACAGTACAGTTCTGTTGGCCAAAAGCCGCTCGCGAAGCACGCGGGATTGACGCAGGGTGATGGCTTGTCGCGTTCGGAAGTTACGAATGCTGGATCCGTGTGGGAATCGCTAGTCGTCGACCGCGAAGAGATGAACAGCAATGCCGGAAGTGCCTGAAGGACGCCGCTACGCAGGGCCGGCGGCCAGGGCGTAGGAGCTTACGACCACGGCGATTATGACGAACAGCGCAATCGTCATTTGTTTTGGCTTTTCCACGTCGTAAATTCTCTCGATGCTTAATTCTTCGGAACGAGACCATTAGGGGGTCTCACACTACTACATTTTGGCAGCGGCTCCACGAGAGGCATCCAATGCGGTACGTATACGCAATGTGGAAATCGAATTTGTCGCTTATGTCAAACTTTCGTCTTGGAAATACAGCATATCCGCTTCCCGCCAACGATCGCCGGACAGTGATTCACTGTTCGGCGTCGTTGCGCGATCGGATGGTCAATGGCGTCGGCGCGAAGGAAAAACCGAATGCCGGCCCCTTCGCCACGCCGCCAAAAGCAGCTACAAGAGCAGTTCGGATACTCGTATCCAGGATGACGCCGAAGCCGAGGACAAGGTGATGCGCCCGTCATTCGCTTGCGCTCGCTCATCCTTTGCTCCCGTTATTTGTCCTGCGAATTTCTTCAGGCCCGGGTCATCGGCCGAGCGTTCAAAGTCGCATTCGCGCCGGCGAGAATCCTCTGAATTAGGTCAAGCGCAGTTCGTCAGAGCTCATCTAGCTCCGGGATGAATGGAGACCTCCGATTGACCAGATGGCGGAATCGCCGATTCGCTGGCCTGCTGCGACGCCTGCGGAACAGCGGCCGCAGCCTAATTATTCCCAATTGATGACGGGTCTTTCGGGATCGGCAGCACAGTTCTTCGTGGGCTCCGGATCGCAGTTGCTGAGACTTTCGTCGCAACAGTGGCGCGTGAGTGACGACTGCGCGCTGACATCCGGATACGACGGCTGCGCGCTACTCTCCGGTGTCGACGGCTGCACCGCGACATCCTCCGACGTCTTCTCGCATCCCAGTACCCAGACCAGGGCTAGGGCAGTAATCCAAACTCGCACATTCATCACTTGGCCTCCCGAACGTCCCAGAATCCGACATCGAAAGTCTACATGATTGCGGACGTGCCCGCCGGATTCGTGACATTTGAAATCTTGCGCTTTCGCCGATCGGGTCCAAAGCCCAGGGCGGCAAGCAGATCGAAATGCGCAGCTCCGCTGCGCTTTAAATGTCCTCGCCGAGTCAAGAGCGGGGCAAGCACGGCAATTGCTGCGAAATGTGTGCCCTGCCCGGACGACGGGACGCGAGCATTTGATTTGGTGGGCCCGCCAGGACTCGAACCTGGGACCAAGGGATTCACTTTAGCCGCCCATTTCTGAGCGGAGCGGACTATCTCATCACCCTCAACCGAATTGTTAGGGGCGGGACGCTCAAGCCTGTCATTAAGAACACTGAAGTTCTCAGGTAGTCTCTGCACCTTCCGGCGGTGCACCGCCGGCTTGGCTCAGGGTTGCCATCAGCCGAACTGCTAAGGTTCCCCTGAATTCATCCCGTTCATGCTGCGCCTTTCGCCGCAGCCGCACCTTTTTGATGAGTCCCCTGCTCTAACCAACTGAGCTAC
>JBFJOC010000022.1:0-37480 GCA_041617855.1 Woeseiaceae bacterium
GCTCTGCAGGATCAGATCAATCGCCTCTTCAACTCCTGGGGCGATACCGAGAGCAGCTCTGCGACCGCGACCTGGATACCGCCTGTCGACATTCTCGAATACGACGACCGGTTTCAGCTGTTCGTCGATCTGCCCGGCGTCGATCCGAAAGACGTCGAAATTACGCTCGATAACGGCGTGCTGACGATCACCGGCGAGCGCTATGCTCAGGCGCCGGCCGAGAACGAGAAAATGATGCAGCGCCGGGCCGAGCGCGGGATTGGTCGTTTTCATCGACGCTTCATCCTCCCGGACACGGTCGATGCCGACAAGGTCAAGGCCAACGACCGGAACGGGGTGCTGGAGATCGCGATTCCAAAGCAGGCCAAGGCCCAGCCGCGGCGCATCGAGGTTGCCGCCTGACGCGATCGGCAGCGCGTTATGCGCGGACATCCCATAACGGGGGGCTTGACACCCCCCGTTTCTTCATCGCAAGCCTCGTGCTGACATCAGGTCAGCCAACCGAACACGCCCCCGGTCAGTAAGCTGTAAATCAGCGCATCGAGAAGGTTCTTAGCCACCGATGGCCATGGCTTTCCGAACCAGATGCCGTCCTGGATGTAGGCGACGCCGTAGGCGATCCATGCCGTCGTTCCAGTGATGCGGAACACGTCGAGATAGCTGGCGTCGGCAGCCAGGCTTCGTGTCGCCATGTATGCGCAGAGAATGCCGACGAACACGTTGAACAGGAACGAGGCGACGAGCTTCCCACCCATGGTCGGCGCACCGCTGGGCACGACCGTGATATAGGCTGCCGGACCCTCCTCGAATTTCTGCATGAGGGCCGCATCGCTGCGTTCCTCCGGTGTCATTGCGTACGGCACCGTGTACATGCCCGGCGCGCTGCCCCTGAGCGCGGCGCGCACGGCCTCCTCGTCGCCGGTGCGGTGAAAATCGCTGTTATGCCATTTGAGCACCATCCACACGGCGGCACTCGCGAAGAATACGACCACCGCCGACACCAGTATCGGCAGCCACAAATCGACGATTCCCATCTTAACCCCCTGTTTTGTCTTATTTTTTGGAAGACTCTCTAATTGTAGCCGAACTCGAGTCAGGCGCGTGCGATCGCACCTATTTGGCAGCGCCTCCGGAAGCTGTGACACTTCGGCCCATGCTTCCCCGGGCCTTACCCCTGCTCGCTGGCTGCGTGCCGATCGTCGGTATCAATGCCGCCTTTCTCCTCGGCGTTGAGGCGAATGTCCTGCCCCGATGCAATCCGTACCTGGACGGCTGCGTATCGATTAGCGCCACCGGCCGGGAACCGCCCGGGGCGCTCATGTTCCGAGGATCGATGTTCCCGCAGGCGGTACTGCTCGCAATTCTGTGGCAACTCACGGCGATGTGGCTGCGCGCGCTGCGGCCGGATCGGCCCGTGTCGACGACCTGGCTCCGGGTGAGCGGGTATACCGGTGCGCTGGCGCTCATTCTGTACGTTACGTTCCTGGGCACCGAACAGCCGTTTTACGAGTTCATGCGTCGCATCGGCGTGTATTTCTACTTTCTTGGCACCTGGCTCGCGCAAATTTTCGCCGCGCGGGGCCTCGTGCATATTGCTCGGCGAGAGCCCGACCGTGAGCTACGTGGCCTCGCTCACCTGATGCTCTGGATTTGCGCTTTACCCTGCGTGCTCGGCGTCATCAACGCGTTACTGCCGCTGTTTCTGGCCAATAAGGATCCTGCCGAGAACGTGATCGAATGGGTCGCGTCGCTGATCATGCAGTGCAACTTTTTCGTCCTGTACGCGGCGTGGCGGCACAGCAGGTTCCGGGTGACGGTGTCGGCCGGTTGAGTCACCCACGGTGCGACACAGGGGGTATCGGTCAGCCCTCGCGCGATTTTCTGTCGGCGTCCTGCGTACGCACGTCGTCCGCCTCGGCATCTTCGCTGGCGCGGGCAATCTCGTAGTCCAGCACACCCGTGGCAATCATGTCCTGGGACGCATGCGCGACGGACAACTCGGTCTCGACCTCCCGCAGCCTGGCCTCCGATTTCAGATTCTCCGTCGCGCGATCCGAGAGTTCGGCGCGCAGCTCGCGTGTCTTGGCAACCGCATCGCGCAGGTCCTTGTTGACCGTCGCCATTTCCGTCTGCTGGCGGGTAATCACGGTATCGCGGTTTTCAATGTCGAGGCGGGCCTCGCGGAGCTCCGCCGTGACGGCCTCGAGCGCCTCTGCTGATTTCTGAGCGTTCGATTGCGCGATGCGCAGCTCGGCGGCCTGCTCGCGAATGCGATTGTCTTTCGGGTCACGCCTCGCGACGCGCCGGCGCGCAAGCCGCGACCCGATCTTCGCAAGCAGCCAGCCGAGCACAAACGCGCCGACGATCAGCAGGAGATCATTGTGCGAGAGTTCGGCGAGCATGCGTATAGCATATGCGGATTCGGGGAGCGAAAAAGGACTGAGTTCTCAATGCTCGGAAAGTCGCGGCTGCCGGCAGCGTGAGGTACCGCAGCTGACGCAGAATAATTCTTTAAAAACCAATATAATCATATAATTATCAAACTAAATTAAAGTTATTTAGGATCTTGTGACCTGCGCGGTCGGCAGCTCGGCGTCGATCCATCGGCGCGTCACGTCCGGAAAATCGGTGAACAGGCCGTCGACACGGAGCTCTTCGGCGCTGAATCGCACCAGGTCCGAATACGCCCGGAAGCCGTCGGGCAACTCGTCTTCGCGCAGCGTGTAGGTATGCACGTCCAGGCCGGCGTCGTGAGCATCGGCAACAAAACGTCCGGGCGTCGGGTTCCCGGTCGCGGCATCCAGCGCGTAAAGCTGCGGCAGCCACGGCCCGACGGCGTCCACGGTGTCCGCAAGCCGCCGCAGACCCGCGCGCGTGCGCAAGGCATCGTAGTCGGTTTTCGATTCCCGCCAGGCGTTTTCCCCGATGAGCTGAACGAGCCTCAGCGGCGACCCGAGCTCCCCACGAATTCGCGCGAGCTCGTCCTTGTCGAAACACTGGACAAACACGGAATCGGAGCGATCGGTATAGCCGTGGCGCTCCAGTTCTTCGAGCAGCAGCGGCGTTATATCGATGCCCTCATCGCGGTGCCATGCCGGTCGTTTAATCTCCGGATATATTCCGACGGTTCGGCCCGTGGCCGCGTTGAGACCCTGAACCAGCTCGATCTCCTCGGCAAGCGTGTGAATTGTGAAATTACCGCGACCGACCGGAAAGCGACCCGGATACACGGCCGTACCGTCCGCGTTGACGCGCTCGCTGAGCCGCAACGTGCGCAGCTCCTCGAGATCGAAGTCGCGCACGTAATAGCGACGGTCTTGCCGCGCCCGTTCCGGGAATTTCGAAGCAACGTCCGAGACCCGGTCGATCTGCACATCGTGAAGCACGACGAGCGCGTCGTCCCGGGTCGCCACGACGTCCTGCTCCAGGTAATCGGCCCCCATCGCATAGGCGAGTGCCTTCGCAGGCAACGTGTGCTCCGGCAGATAGCCTGAGGCTCCACGATGCGCAATGATCAACGGTCGCATAGGTTTTTTGCACGCTGCCCGAAGTGGCAGCCAAATTATGCGTTCGTGTCGGGTTCAAACCCGGGGAAATCGATGACTTCCCAGCGCGACGTGTCCTCGCCGCGCGCCTGCCGCTTCAGCGCGTCGACCATCTCGCGTTCGTTCCATTCGATATGTTCCTGCACGCGCTCTACGATCTCCTCCGGTGTGTCCATGAGACCGCCATAGGGGCGCACAGCGATCATGCCCGTCTTGTTCGCCTTCGCGACGTCCATCATGTAGCGGACGAGATCCGGACGAGCGCTGAATGCGCTGGGCAAGACGATGACCGCCTCGGCCTCCTTGATCTGCTTTAGCAGCTCTTCCTTGATGGCGTCCAGACCGCCACTCATCGGTACGTTTTCCGGTTTGCTGACGTTCAGGTAAAAAAATCTCGGGTCACTCTCCAGGAACTCGAAAATGCGCAGGTAATCGTCGCTCTCCTCGAACGTGTGAGTGACGAACACCCTGATGGGGTTGCTCTCCGACACTGGTAAGCCTCCTCCGTCGATTCTGGCCGTAGTGTATCCAATTCCTGCCTTGGTCGCCGGTACCCAGCACGTTTTTCGGGCAGGTTTTCTTGCCAGGAGCGATTCTGTATCGTACGCCGCACCGGCGCTTCGCTGGGCGCCTCGTACAGGAATCCCGTCAGCTGCTGATGCGACTACTGCTCTACAACATTCGCTACGCAGTCGGGGGCGGTCCGGGCATGCATATGCCCTGGCCCGGCGCCGGCTACGTTCTCGGGAACCAGACCGTACTGCCCGACATTACTGCCTTCATCAAGTCGGTGGACCCGGATATCGTGGGCCTGGTCGAAGTCGATACGGGATCGATTCGCAGCCGGAAGGTGAATCAGGCGGAAAGCATCGCTGCCGATCTGGGCATGAATACATCGTACGAGACAAAGTACGGCACACGGTCGATCAATCAGATACTGCCCATCGTGCGCAAACAGGGAAATGCGTTCATGGCGGCCGAGCGTGTTCACGGGGAGAAGTTCCATTATTTCAATACCGGGATCAAACGGCTGATCATCGAACTCGAAATGCAGGAATTCGCCGTCTTCCTCGTGCATCTCTCGCTCAAATACAGGCATCGCCACCTGCAGCTTCGGCGTCTGTACGACCTGATCGTCGACACCGAAAAGCCCGTAATCGTCGCGGGCGACTTCAATACATTCTGGGGTGAAAACGAGATCTACCTGTTCATGCGTGCGGCAGGGCTGACGTCGGCCAACGTCGACGGCCTGCCGACGTATCCGAGCCGGGCGCCGCGTAAGGAGCTGGACTTCATCCTGTACCAGGACGGTATAAGCGTTTGTAACTTCGAAATTCCCCAGGTCCGTTTTTCCGACCATTTACCGCTGGTCTGCGACTTCACCGTCGAATGATCTGTGCGCGGCCGACAACGTAACCACGGAGAGACTTGAACCATGCCATCACCGCACTGGAGCGTTGAGACCGACGCAAACGGCATACTCTGGCTACGGCTCGACAAGGCCGATGCCAGCGCCAACGTTTTGTCCGGCGAGGTGCTAAAAGGCCTCGACGACATCCTGCGACCGCTGGTCTCGGCGCCGCCGCGCGGTCTCGTGATTCATTCCGGCAAGCGAAACGGCTTTGTGATGGGGGCCGACATCAACGAGTTCACAAAGATCGATACGCCCGAGCAGGCGTTCGAGCTGATCAGACTCGGCCAGCAGATCCTGGATCGTATCGAGGCGCTGCACTGTCCGACAGTAGCCGCGATCAATGGCTTTGCGCTCGGCGGCGGCCTCGAGCTGGCAATGGCTTGCGACTACCGTCTGGCCCTGGCAAGCGACAAGCGCGTCCTCGGCCTGCCCGAGGTGCAGCTCGGGATACATCCGGGATTCGGCGGTACGGTCCGCAGCGTGCAGCTCCTCGGCGTGCGACCGGCGATGCAGCTGATGCTTACCGGCAAGCCGATCAGCGTCGATCGTGGCCGGCGCATCGGCCTGATCGATCGGATTGCCACCGAGGACAATTGGCGCCAGGCTGCCCGAGAGCTCATCGCCACGAAGCCACCGAAGCAGCGGGCGCCGGTTCTCGAGCGTCTTCTCGGGCTCGCGGTGCTGCGGCCAATCGTCAAGAAACTGCTGTTGAAGCAGGTAGCCGGCCGGGTTCGCAGAGATCATTACCCTGCCCCTTATGCGATTGTCGATCTCTGGGCGCACCACGGCGCGTCGCCGAAGTCCGGTTACGGCGCGGAAGCGAGATCGATGGCAGAGCTCATGTGCACGAGCACGTCGCGCAATCTCGTACGCGTATTTTTTCTGCAGAACCGCCTCAAAGGACAGGGCGGCAAGGCGGCGGCGCCCATCGAGCACGTCCACGTCGTCGGAGCCGGTGTGATGGGCGGCGACATCGCCGCATGGTGCGCCCTCAGGGGACTGACGGTCACGCTGCAGGACCGTGAGCAAAAATACGTTACGCCGGCAATCGAGCGCGCGAACAAGCTGTTCGCCAAACGCGTGCGTGATGCCAGCCAGCGCCAGGCCACCGCCGCAAGGCTCGACGCGGATGTCGCGGGCACCGGCGTTGCGAAGGCGGATCTCGTCATCGAGGCAATCTTCGAGAATCTCGAGGCCAAACAGGCCCTGTACAAGACTCTCGACGCCGCAATGAAGCCCGAGGCGATACTTGCGACGAATACGTCCAGTATTCGCCTGGAGGAGCTGCGCACGGTGCTGAAGCGGCCCGAGCGCTTCATCGGCCTGCACTTTTTCAATCCTGTGGCGCAGCTGCCGCTCGTCGAGGTGATTCGCTGCGCCGATACGGAGCAGGCGGCGCTGGACGCGGGATTTGCATTTGTCAAAGCGGTCGCCAAGCTGCCGCTCGAGTGTACGAGCTCGCCGGGTTTCGTCGTGAACCGGGTTCTCGCCCCCTACATGGCCGAGGCTCTGCATCTGGCCGAATCCGGCGTACCCCTGATCGACATCGACCGCGCAGCGGAGGACTTCGGTATGCCGATGGGGCCGGTCGAGCTGGTCGACAGTGTGGGTATCGACGTTGCCCTGCACGTGTCACGGGTCCTCGGCGCAGCGATGGACCGACCCGTGCCGGATGCTCTGGTGGCGATGGTCGACAAGGGCCAGCTCGGTCGCAAGTCCGGGCAGGGTTTCTATCGCTGGGAGGACGGCAAAGCGCGGAAGCCGCGTGCGACGGGCGCGAAGGTGCCCGCCGATGTTCAGGATCGGCTGATCTTGCCGATGGTGAACGAGGCCGTCGCCTGCCTGCACGACGGCGTCGTGAGCGATGCCGATCTGCTCGATGCGGGCATCATTTTCGGCACCGGTTTTGCGCCGTTTCGCGGCGGGCCGATCAACTATGCGCGGGAGCGCGGCGTCGCCGGCGTGATTGCGCGACTGGACGCGCTCGCAGGCGAGCACGGGGAGCGATTCAGGCCGCATCCGGGATGGGAGGCGATTTCTTGAGGCGAAGTCACGAATCAGCGCCGAAACTGTGCGGCGCATCACGATGTCGGCGCGCGGCCGTAGGGGAAGTGCTTGAATTACGCCTAGAATACCGGACAATCTGAGAGCTTCGAATTCGAACTCCCGCGGCCGCAAGGCAGCTACTGGGGCCACTTTGAGCGATAACAGGATTTCACATGACGGATGAGCAGGTCAGTTCACAGCTGCTCAAGAACTTCTCTCCGCTCGACGGGCTGAAGCGGGACAACCTGGCTGCGCTGTCTCGCAAGGTTCAGCTGCGCGAGCTGTCGCCCGGCCAGCTGTTGTTCAAGGAAGGCGACACGGAGAAGCGCACGTTTTACGTCGTGTCCGGAACTTTGGAACTCGTCGATCAGGGCAAAGTGCTCGAGACGATCCAGGGCGGCACCGAGGAGGCCCGCAATCCTGTTTCGCCCGTGTACCCGCGCCGCGTCTCTGCGCGCGGGCGCGATCGCGTGAAATTCATTTCGATCGACAGCGATCTGCTTGACGTCATGCTCACGTGGGACCAGACGGGTTCATATGAGGTCTCGGATCTCCGCGGCAAGGCTGACGCAGGCGGCGGCGATGACTGGATGACGATGCTGCTGCAGACGAAGGCCTTTCACAAGATTCCGCCAGCAAATATTCAGGCGATCTTCATGCGCATGCAGCAGATCAACTACAACGCGGGCGACGTCATCCTGAAGCAGGGCGCGGAAGGCGATTATTTTTACGTGCTGACCCGTGGCAAAGCGATCGTGACGCGCGAGACTCCGCTGTCGAAAGAGGGTATTCGGCTGGCGGAGCTGCAGGTGGGTGATACGTTCGGGGAGGAGGCGCTGATCTCCGACGCGAAGCGCAATGCCACGATAACGATGTTGACCGACGGGTCTGTCATGCGTCTCGGCAAGGAAGATTTCAAGACCTTGCTCAACGAGCCGATGCTGGATTGGGTCGATTACGAGACCGGCCGGAAGATCATCAGCGAGGGCGGTCAGTGGCTGGATGTAAGGCTACCGAGCGAGTTCGATAATCAGCATCTCGACGACGCAATCAACATCCCGCTGTATTTCATCCGCCTGAAAATCGGCACGCTCGACCCGAATCGGAAATACGTGGTTTGCTGCGACACAGGCCGACGTAGCTCAGCCGGCGCGTATATCTTGAGCGAGCGCGGCTTTCAGGCCTACGTGCTCGAAGGCGGCATCAGCAGTAGTTCCGCCTGACGCCGCTCCCGACTACATCGTGTGCGTCGGTTTTTCGCCGCCCAGCGCACCGGCGAGATAGTTTTCGATTTTTTTCTGCGTGTTTCCCTGGTCCTGATCGCTGAACTGCACGCCGATACCCGCGGTCCGTTTCCCCTGTGCGCCTTTTGGCGTCATCCAGATGACCGTACCGGCCACCGGGATTTTCTCATCCTCGCCCATGAGGTTCAGCAGCATGAAGACCTCGTCGCCGAGCCGATATGAGCTGTTCGTTGGAATGAACAGGCCCCCATTGACCACAAAGGGCATGTACGCGAGATACAGCGCACTCTTGTCCTTGATCGTCAGGGTCAAAAGTCCGGGTTTGCTCATCGGTTCACCTCGTCTGCCAGCGCAAGCCGCATTGCCTCGGGCATGCGCTCCTGCCGAATACCTTCAAGTCCGTTCGCCCAATCGATCAACAGCGCCTCGAGCGTCAGCTGCGGATTGAATGACCCGGCCGCCTGGCCCCGTAAGCGGTTGATTATGTCTAGATAGCAAAACAGATTTCGCGTGTCCATGCGCTGCAGCACAGATTCGTCGATGGGGCCCGTCAGCGCCGGTTTCGGGCCGCCTAGACGCAGCACGATCGTACTCTGGATCTGGCGCGCGAGCCATTCCAAGACGCCGGCTGCGCCCACCCGGGTCCAGGCTGCGGCGACGTCCACCGGCGATTCGGTCCCGGCCGCGACGGCCGCCAGCTCTCGCGCCATCGCGGCCTCCACGTCGACGCGGCCTGCTGCGTCGATGGCGGCGAGCGGCGCGCCACCCGCTGCTGAGAGCGCCGGTGCCCAGTCTTGGCCGGGTTTCAAGGCATCGAGCCAGGCAAGGCCCTCCGCCTGCCCAGGCGCCACCAGGTTGACGCGCTGGCAGCGGCTCAGAATCGTGGCCGGCAGCCGGCCGAGCCGGTCCGCAATCAGGATGAGCAGTGCATCGCCGGGCGGTTCCTCAAGTGTTTTCAGGAGGCTGTTCGCTGCGTCCCGGGTCATCGCATTGGCCGGGTCGATGACCGCGACCTTACCGCCGCCGGCATGGCTGGTGAGGTTCACGTCCTCGATCAGCTCGCGGACCTGATCGATACCGATTGTCAGCTTGTCTTCGGGAATGCGGAGCCACCGGAGATCCGGATGCTCGATACGCGGCGGCGGGTACTGCGAAACGTCACGAGTTCCCTCGATGTGCAGCTTCAGTCCCGCCATCCACGCGGCCGTCGCCCGCTTGCCGATGCCGGCCTGCCCGGCCAGCAGAACCGCGTGCGGCAAACGGCCTGACGCCGCCTGCCGACGCCAGCCGTCTGCGAATACCCGGACCCAGGGCATGTCCACTGCCGCGTCCACTCTGGC
The DNA here is from genome assembly GCA_041617855.1 of Woeseiaceae bacterium. Lineage (GTDB taxonomy): Bacteria > Pseudomonadota > Gammaproteobacteria > Steroidobacterales > Woeseiaceae > UBA1847. The sequence goes on from JBFJOC010000022.1 coordinate 9,590, forward strand.
TACGCGGTTAGCGCCCAGCGGCGACGGCCGCCGCAATCGCCTGCATCGACTCTCGCATCGTTGCGAGGTCCGACGTCGCGTCCACGACGACGAAACGCTCGGGCTCGCCTTCGGCAAGACTCAGGTACGTTTCGCGCACGCGCTCGAAAAAGTCGCTTTGCTCGATTTCGAAACGGTCAGGCGCCCCGCGGTGCCCGGCACGCTCCATGCCCGTCTCGACGGGCGCATCCAGGAGTATCGTCAGGTCCGGCGCGAGATCGCCGTGTGCCCAGTCGGCAAGCTGATTGATATCGGCTAACGGAATGCCACGGCCGCCGCCCTGGTACGCGCGGCTGGCGTCGGTAAACCGATCGCAAATGACCCAGGTGCCCGCGGCGAGGGTGGGCTGAATGACGTTATTCACGTGCAGGGCGCGCGCGGCGAAAATCAGCAGAAGCTCGGCGATATCGGGCAGCGGTTCGTCCCCGTGCTGCACCAGCAGCTCACGAATGCGTTCAGCGGTCGGCGTGCCGCCCGGCTCGCGCGTCTTCAGTACGGTATGACCGTGTGCCTCTACCGCTCGCATGAAGAACTCGATGTTCGTCGACTTGCCGACGCCCTCGATACCCTCGAATGTGATGAATTTGCCGCGCTGCATTCTGAAACTTTCCCGATCATGACTCACGAGCCGTATTTTGCCACCGCACGGTTTGCGTAGAGCATTCCGCTTGAAACTAGTCGCTGCGGCCGCGTTTGCGCAGCCGCGCCAGGTATTCCGCCACCGCGGCGTCGTGCTCCTCTTTCGTGGCCGAGAAGCGGTGGCTGCCGTCAGACTCGCCAGTTGCGACGAAATACAGCTCGCTGCCATCGGCCGGTTGCAGCGCCGCCCGGATCGCGGCCCGCCCCGGCAGCGCAATCGGGGTCGGCGGGAGCCCGTGCCGCGTGTACGTGTTGTAGGGCGTATCCGTCTGCAGATCCCGGCGCGTCAGATTGCCGTCGAAGTCCGGACCGATTCCGTAGATGACTGTCGGATCGGTCTGCAGACGCATGCGCTTCTCGAGTCGTCGAACGAACACCCCGGCGATTCGCTCGCGCTCGTCCGCGCGTGCCGTTTCCTTTTCCACGATCGACGCAAGGATCAGGGCCTCGTACGGCGTGCTGATCGGAAGATCGGCTGCGCGCACCGCCCACTCCTGCTCCAGCGCATCCCGCATTTGCCGGAAGGCCTGGCGAAGCACATCGCGGTCGCGGGTCCCCTTTGGGAAACGATAGGTTTCCGGCAGGAACAGGCCTTCCGGATGGGTAGAAGGAGCGCCGAGCTCCGCGAGTAGCGCAGGCCAGTCCTCCTCGCTCAGCGTTATCCGGACCTGCGGATGCGCCTGAAGGGCGGCGAGCAAATCGCGGTGGTTCCAACCCTCGACGATGGTGAACGAGTACAGGAGAACCTGACCACTCGTGAACAGGTCCAGTAATTCTTTCGGCGTCGTGCCGGTCTCGATCAGGTATTCACCGGCCTGTGCCGAGCCGGCCTGGCCCGATACGCGGGCATATGCGCTGAATAGCCGCGGCCAGCGAATGATACCGGCGGCCTCCAGGCTCCGGCTGATTTCGCCGAAACTCGCGCCTTTAGGTATCTCGAAGCGTGCCCCGTCGGATGGCACGCTGACGTCTGACTCCAGATAGTCGGAAACCATCCACCCCGTGGCCGCGGCGGCGAGGCCGATTGCCACGACTGCGGCGCTGATGGCGACACGCAGCGGTCTCAAATCGCACACTCCACGACGCCGCGCTGCGCAAGCGACGCCATGAGATTGCGAGTCGTCGCACCCGCCGCAAACCGTCGGGATCCGAGCTGCTGCACCGGCAGAAGGCCGAACTGGCTGTTCGTCAGGAACACCTCGTCCGCTGCTTTGAGTTCCGCGAGCGAAATGTTGCGCACGGCACAGTCCGTCTCGTGCGCGGCAAGCACCGACAGTACCTCCTGCCGCATGATCCCCGCGACGCCGCCCTGCGTCAGTGCAGGCGTCGCGACCTGTCCAGCTGTAACGATAAACACGTTGCTCATGGTACCGCAGATGACATGCTCGTCTGCAGCGAGCTGCAGCCCTTCGAAGATAGCCGGGTCTGTCCATTCCGCCCGGGCAAGGACCTGCTCGAGACGATTGAGTGTTTTCATGCCCGCGAGGCGTGGTTGCGCCGCAATGCGGGTTTGGCACACACGGACAGTGACGCCTTTCGCATAGTGTTCCCGCGCCAGCGGCCGAGCAGCAAACGCGCCGACACGGTGCAGCGTCGCGACGTTCGCCGCGCGGCGATAGCCCCGCGGACCCGGACCGGCAGTCACGACGATCTTCGCGGTTGCGCAGCTCGTGTCGATCTCGGCGGCCAACAAGGCCGCAGCGAGGTCGGCACGCAACGTTTCGGCGTCCGGCGGCGACAGGCCGAGACGCTCGCAGCTGATTCGCAAGCGCGCAAGGTGCGAGTCCCAGAATCGTGGCGCTCCGCCACGAATGGCGATCGTTTCAAACAGGCCGTCGCCGTACAGATAGCCGCGATCCTCTATCGAGACCGAATGGACAGGGCGCCCATTCGCTATCCAGGCACTCGTCAACGGAGTGCCTCGAGCAGGCCCTTCGCTTTGGCGCGCGTTTCCTCGAGTTCGGCTCGCGGATCCGAGTCGGCCACGATGCCGCTGCCAGCACGCAGCGTGAGGCTGTGCGGGTGCATCACGATCGTCCGAATCAGGATATTGAGATCCATGCTGCCGTCGAGATTCAGGTACCCGAACGAGCCCGTGTAGGCGCCCCGCGGGCCGGTTTCGAGTTCGTTGATGATCTCCATGCAGCGGACTTTCGGACAGCCCGTAATCGTGCCGCCCGGAAATAACGCCCGAATTGCTGCTCCGGGCGTGACGTCCTTGCGCACGCGGCCGCTGACGTTCGACACGATGTGGTGCACGTGGGCGTAACTCTCGAGCACCATCATCTCGTCCACGACAACGCTTCCCGGCTCACAAATTCGCCCCAGATCGTTGCGCTCCAGGTCGATTAGCATGACGTGTTCGGCGCGCTCTTTCGGATGCGTGAACAGCTCGGCCGATAAATCGAGGTCGGCATCCGCGTCGGTCGAGCGCGGTCGCGTACCGGCGATCGGACGGGTCGAGGCCCGGCCGTCGCGGACCTGCAGCAGCCGCTCCGGCGACGAAGATACGATGCTTACATCCCGCCAGCGCACGAGACCGGCAAACGGTCCCCGGTTCGTTCGGCACAGTCCGGCGTACACATCGGCGGCGCGGAGGCCCGGCTCGATTTCGGTGCGCCAGCCGCGGGACAGATTGGCCTGGTAAATGTCGCCCGCCGCGATATAGCGTTTCGCGCGCTCTACGGCGTCGAGAAAATGCGCCTCGGGATCTTCGCGAGTCGCAAACAGCCCGATCCGCGCCCGGGGCCTTCGGGGCACCGGTTCCCCGAGTGCCGCTATGTCTGCCTCAACGAGAGCAGCATCGACACCCTCTGGCTCCGCGACGAGCACGTATCGATCGAGCCAGCGGTCCCGAATGAGCGCCGCCCGACACCGGACGGCGAAGGCCGTTGGCAGGATGCCATCTGCTTCGAGGCGCAGGCTCGGTTCAACCTCGCCGGCGAGTTCATAGCCGAGATACAGGAACCAGCCGCCCGTAAACGGCAGCTCGAGTGCCGTCGCTGCTCGCGATTCGGCGGCCCACCAGCGGTCCAGAGCCGCCAGGAAGCGGGTCTCCGAGGTCGGGAATGGCGCCTCCAGCACTCTGCCTCGCTCGAGCACGAGCGCTTCGTCCGATGCAAGAAACAGCAGGTCGAAGCGCCCCGTGGACCGGTTGACCGCAGTGCTCTGCAGCAGGAACGGATAGCGCTCGGGAGCCCGCCGATGCAGGGCCAGCAGGTCGACCGGTGCCCGCAGCGCGGTCACGGTGCACTGGCCGGGAGGTTCGGTCAACGAAACGTGGGTCAAGTGAAGGAGCGGAAGACGAGGCTTCCGTTCGTGCCCCCGAAACCGAAGGAATTCGAAATGACCGTGTCGAGCCTGGCCTCGCGGGCAACGTTTGGCACATAGTCGAGATCGCAGGCGGGATCCTGATTTTCGAGATTGATCGTCGGCGGTATCACCTGGTCGCGGAGCGCGAGAATCGAGAATATCGCTTCGGCTGCGCCGGCTGCGCCGAGCATGTGACCCGTCGTCGACTTCGTGGAACTGACGGCCAGCGAATCGGCCGCGTCGCCGAACACGCGGCGAATCGCCACCGATTCACCGACGTCGCCGGCCGGCGTGGATGTGCCGTGCGCATTCAGGTAATCGATGTCAGCGGCGTCGATTCCCGCGTCGCGGATGGCCGCCGCCATCGCCCGCCGGGCGCCGTCCCCGTCTGCGGGCGGCAGCGTGATGTGATAGGCGTCGCCGCTCATTCCGAAGCCTACGAGCTCCGCGTAGATGCGCGCGCCGCGGGCCTTAGCGTGCGCGAGCTCTTCGAGAATTATGCAGCCGGCGCCGTTGCTCAGCACGAACCCATCGCGGTCCTGGTCGAATGGCCGGCTGGCGCGTGTCGGCTCGTCATTGCGGGTCGACATGGCCCGCGCTGAGCAAAAGCCGGCCATCGCGAGCGGCGTGGTGGCAAACTCGGAGCCACCGGCAACCATTACATCGGCATCCCCGTATGTAATGCAGCGCCCGGCGAATCCGATGCAGTGGGCCGAAGTGGCGCAAGCCGTCACGATGGATATGTTCGGCCCCTTGATGTGCTGCATGATGCTGACGGCGCCGGAGGTCATGTTGATGATGCTGCCCGGGATGAAAAACGGCGAAACCTTGCGCACGCCGCCGGCAAGCATTCGGTCGTGATTGTCTTCGATGAACTTGATGCCCCCGATCCCGGAGCCCATCGCGACGCCGACCCGTCCCCCATTAGCTTCGTTGATTTCGAGGCCAGAATCCCTGAGCGCAGTGACACTCGCGGCGATCCCGTAGTGAATGAACGGATCGTTCTTACGAGCATCCTTGGGGCTCAGATAGGCCTGGACGTCGAAATTTCGAACCGTGCCTCCGATGCGCGTCGGCAGCGTGCTGGTGTCGAAGTCTTCGATCAGCCGGATCCCGGAAACACCGTCGCGAACGTTGCCCCAGGCCTCGTCCAAATCGCTGCCAACGGGCGAGACGATACCCATGCCAGTGATGACAACTCGTCGTTCTTTCAAGGTATTTCCAGCCGGCCGAAATGCCGTCGAAGCCGGGTGATTCTGGTTTGCGCGGCGTGTTCCCGCCGCGCATCGAGCCTTAGCTGTCGCTGTCCCCGGCGCGGGCCGTGACGTAATCGATCGCTTGCTGAACTGTTGTTATTTTTTCGGCTTCTTCGTCTGGAATCTCGGTTTCGAATTCCTCTTCGAGCGCCATCACTAACTCGACGGTGTCGAGTGAATCCGCGCCAAGATCATCGACGAAAGAAGCATCGTTCGTCACCTCGTCTTCCTTAACGCCCAACTGCTCGGCGACGATGCTTTTTACCTGTTCCTCGATACTGCTCATAATGTTCGTGTCTCCTGAGACGACTCGTCCAAATATACCGGCGGAAGCCTTGCCGGGCCCGTCGCTCACTGATCCCGGGTCCCCGATCGCCCGGCAGGCGGCCTCCGATTACCGCCGCGCCACCCCCAAAACAGCCGTAAGTCCTTGATAATCCAAGGCCCTGTCCGCACGTGGCTCGGTATTGTATGTGAATCGACCATGGCAATCTAGAGAAACGCGCTCCGGTCTGTCCGGCTATGAATGCGCTTCTTCAGTGCATGTACATGCCGCCGTTTACGTTTATCGTCTCGCCGGTGATATACGCACCGGCTGGTGATGCCAGAAACACGACGCTGCTTGCGATCTCCTCTGCGGCGCCGAGCCGGCCGAGTGGAATCTGCGCCAGCAGGTCAGCGCGCTGGGTTTCAGGCAAGACCCGCGTCATGTCCGTATCGATGAAGCCGGGCGCGACGACGTTCACGGTGATGTTTCGGGACCCGATTTCCCGCGCAAGCGACTTCGAGAAGCCGATCATCCCGGCCTTCGCCGCTGCGTAGTTCGATTGCCCCGAATTTCCCATCAGGCCGACCACCGATGCGATGTTGATGATGCGCCCGTGCCTCGCCTTCATCATCCCCCGCAGGCAAGCCTTGCACACGCGATACAGACCGCTCAGGTTCGTCGCCAGCACCGCGTCCCACTCTTCGGGTTTCATGCGCATCAGCAGATTGTCACGCGTAATGCCGGCATTGTTCACGAGTATCGAGGGGCTGCCGTCGGTGTTACTGATTTCCGCCATTGCGGCCGCAACCGATTCGTCATTCGCGATGTCAAGCACGACTCCCCGGCCTCGGTCGCCGAGAGCCCGGGAGATGCCGTCGGCCCCAGCAGGGCTCGTCGCCGTGCCGATGACGCGAGCACCGGCATCAATGAGTGCCGTGGCAATCGATGCGCCGATCCCGCGCGAGGCCCCGGTCACGAGGGCGATCTCACCATCGAGTATTCCGCTGTCGAAAACTCGGTTCATGACGTTTCCCCTTGTTTTTCCTGTGCGGCCGTTTCGACCGCTTCGAGACTCCTTGCGAGCCCGTCGCTTCCGTCAATCGCGGCGACACGTACGCCACGGTCGATGCGTCGCATCAGTCCCGCCAGCACCTTACCGGGGCCACATTCGATAATTGCGCGCGTGCCGGCAGCGATCAGTGCCCTGACGGTGGCAGCCCAGAGGACGGGCGTATGGACCTGCCGCGCCAGCCGTGTGCGGATATCGTTGCCGTCAATGTAAGGCTTCGCATCCGACGCTGCGATCACTGGAATTTCAGGTGCCGTGAACGCCGTGGCCGCCAACGTTTCCGCCAGTAGCGCGCCGGCGTCTTCCAGCAGAGACGAATGAGCCGGTACGCTCACCGGCAGCGGAAGCGCACGCTTTGCACCCTCGGCTTTCGCCAGTTCGATTGCTCGCTCAACCGCCCCCGAGTCGCCGGCGATGACGACCTGACCGGGGGCATTGAAATTCACAGGCTCGACGATGCCGTCGTCGGCAGCGCGAGCGCAGACGCCGACGATGGTCTCGTCGTCGAGCCCGAGGATTGCTGCCATCGACCCCCGTCCGACCGGCACCGCTTCCTGCATGAGCTGTGCCCGACGTTCGACGACGCGCAGCGCATCAGAAAAACTGACGGCACCGGCACAGACGAGGGCGCTGTATTCGCCAAGGCTATGACCGGCCAGCTGCATCGGCGCCACGCCGCCTGCTTCGTTCCAAACGCGCCAGGCCGCGACGCCGGCTGTCAGCATCGTCGGCTGGGTGACGACGGTCGCGCCGAGTTTTTCGGCCGGTCCTTCTTGTACGAGCGCCCAAATGTCGAAACCCAGAATGTCACTCGCCTCGCAATAGGTATCGCTAACGACAGAATAATCACGCGCAAGATCGGCCTGCATGCCCAGCGCCTGGGACCCCTGCCCTGGAAAAACCATTGCGAACGTCAAGATGTATGCCTCCCAGTTAGCGACGCAGCCGCAAAGGGTAACCCGACTCGATGCGAATACACGAACAGAATCGTCAGTCGTCAGGTATGCGCGGACGACCGCGTGCCGGATACCACCGCCAGGCCCGGATCAGAATTGCCGCAAATGCCCCGCCGAGCGTACCGTACAGGTGCGCACTGACGACGACCGGTCCACCCGCAGCGTCCGCGGAACCCGGTAGCGGACCGATCAGACTCTCGTACAACAGCTTGCCCGCAAGCACGCTGCCGATCATGACGCTTTCGGTCCGCTGCTGTGCCCGACCGGCAATCAGACCGGCGGCCAGCAGTCCGTGCAGCAGTCCCGACAGGCCAACGTACCACTGCAATCCTGGCTCCAGGAACCAAAGCCCCAGATCGACGCCGGCGGCCGCAGTCAGCGCGACGACGAGCCATTCCGCGCGCGTGTAGCGCTTACCGACGAGGTACCAGACGAGCAGCAACCCGGCGATATTCAGCACCAAATGCTGCGTACCCAGGTGAGCCAAATGCCCACTGAGCAGTCGCCACGCCTCACCGGTAGCTATCGCGCTGCGCTCGAATCGCAACGCCACACGCCCCGCATCTCCCAGCGCGGTGAACGCGGCTGCGAGCAGCGCCAGCGCGCCCGGCAACACCCAGCGCCTCGCGAGAGCGGCGCGATGGTGACCGGGTTCACCTTTGCGTAACCCCATGTTTGATATACTGACGTTTACATCTTCAGCCAGTCAACTTGGGCGTTTCTGCGGAGTACGGATTGTGAGCCGAGCTGTCAAGTGGCCATTGCGCCATGCGCGAGGATTTACGCTGATCGAGATTATGGTCGTCGTGATCATCATCGGCATTCTTGCTGCGATCGTTGCGCCCAACGTGATCGGTCGCGTCGACGACGCCCAGATCACCAAAGCCAAGGCCGAGATCGCCAACATCGAAAACGCGCTGAAGTTCTATCGGCTCGACAATTTTGCCTACCCGACCAGCGAACAGGGTCTCGAGGCGCTCGTTACGAAGCCCGCGGACCCGAACGTCAGGAACTGGAAGCCGGGCGGGTATCTCGAGCGCCTGCCGACGGATCCCTGGGGAAACCCGTACCTGTACCTGAATCCGGGCAATAACGGTGAAATTGACGTTTACACGCTCGGGCGTGACGGGCGCCCCGGCGGCGAAGGCGTCGACGCCGACATCGGCAACTGGGATCTCGACTAGGGGCCCACCGCGCACCGGGCGTGTCGCCGCTATGAACAGCCGCCGCAGGGCTTCCGGATTTTCGCTGATCGAGATCCTCGTTGTCGTCGTAATCATCGCGACCGTGACGTCGATTGCCCTTCTCTCAGTCGGAATCTTGAGCGATGATCGCGACCTGCAGACGGAGGCCCGGCGCCTGATGTCGCTCGTCGAACTCGCACAGGACGAAGCGGTCATGCAGGGGCGCGAGCTCGGCCTCGAAGTCATGACGCAGGGCTATCGTTTCGTCGAGTACGACCCCGTGGTCGATCGCTGGAATGAGCTCCTGGGAGACGATGTGCTGCGACTGCGAGAGCTTCCCACGGACATTCAGCTCGCGCTATTTCTCGAAGACAAGCGGGTGCTGCTCGCGTCCGAGCCGGAATCTCTCGATCACGACGACGAGCAGCAGAACAATTATGCCTCGCCAAGCGAGAATTACGCGCCGCAAGTTTTCATCTTTTCGAGCGGCGACATGACGCCTTTCCAACTGCATCTGTCCCGTGATGCTCATGACCAGCTGGTCGTCGTCGACAGTGACGTGACCGGGATGCTTGAGATCGTCCGTGAAGAGAGCTGAATTGCAGGGTACCCGGCCGCGCCATACGGGCTTTACGCTCGTCGAAGTCATGGTTGCTCTGGCGATCGTCGCGTTTTCACTGACGGCCGTTGCCGCGAGCGTCGGACAGATGATCGACACCTCGAACACGATGCGCGAACGAACCTACGCGAGCTGGATCGCGCAAAACAAGATAACAGAGCTGAGGCTTGCAAACGTCGTACCGGAAGTCAGCACGTCGAGCGGTGAGGTCGATTTCGCGAACGTTACCTGGGCGTGGCGAGCCGTCGTTTCCGAGACGGGCGTTGAAGACCTGTTTCGCGTCGATGTGTCGGTCACGTATCCGGGCAGCGACGCGTCGATTCGCACGGTAACCGGCTTCATCGGCGAGCCTGTCCCTCCGGGGCAGGCGAATCGTGCCTGGTCCCTCGGGCCCGACTCCGTCGGAGTACGCGAATGACCCGCTGCCGAGCGTTTACGCTGATCGAAGTCCTTGTCGCGCTTGCGGTATTCGGCGTTCTATCGCTGCTTGCGTACATGACTCTGGGTTCGACGCTGGCGAATTCGGATTTGCTGACCGAGCGCATGGATCGCCTCCAGGCAGTGCAGCGCACGCTGCGATTACTGACCGACGATCTGCTGCAGACCGCCCCGCGGCCCGTGCGTCTGGAACTCGGTGAACAGCTTGCACCAGCGCTCCGGAGCGATCTTTCTGCGGAGTTTGCGCTGGAGCTGACCCGCGGTGGCTGGGGTAATCCCGCTGCGCTGCCCCGCGGGACCCTGCAGCGTACCGCCTATCGGGTCGAGGACAACGAGCTGCTCCGTTACCACTGGAACGTGCTCGACCGGACTTTTGCAAATGAACCGATCGCGACGGTCCTGCTGGACGATGTGGAGTCCGTGATACTCCGGTATCTGCAGGCTGACGGCGAGTGGACGGAAGTGTGGCCCCCGGCCGGTATTACAGACGACTCGGCTTTGCGTATGCGCCCGAGGGCCGTCGAGATTGTGCTGAACCTCGGCGACGAGGGCGAACTCAGGCGCCTGCTCGAGGTGGCACCATGACGCATGCCCGGAGCGCCCGGCAACGCAGCAAGGGCGTCGCGCTCATCACTGCAATGCTGATTACGGCCCTCGCCGGCACCGTTGCCGCAACGCTCGCCTGGGATAACGCGCTGGACCTGCGGCGCACGTCGGCCATGCTGTTTCGCGAGCAGGCGATTCAGGTCGCACTCGGGGCCGAAAGCTGGGTGCAAGGAATCCTGCGCCAAGATCTCGAGGATTCCGATGTCGATCACCTAGGCGAGATCTGGGCCACCGATCTGCCAGGCCTTCCGATCGACGGTGGCGAGCTGTTCGGTTCCATCGAAGACCTGCAGGGGCGATTCAACATCAACAACCTGGTCGATCAGAACGGCACGGTTGACAGCGATGCGCTGGAACAGTTCCGACGCCTGCTCTTTGCCCTCGGAATCGATCCGGGCCTCGCCGGCATCGCCGCAGACTGGGTCGACGCAGATCAGGACGCCGAATTTCCCGACGGTGCGGAGGATCCGATTTACACGGGCATGACACCACCTTATCGAACGGCGAATCTGATACTGACGTCCCCAAGCGAATTTGCCGCCCTGGCGGGCATCGACAAAGCCAGTCTGGACACGCTATTGCCGCATATCGTAGCGCTACCCGGCCGTACGGCAGTCAATGTAAATACCGCGACGCCCGCCGTATTACAATCGCTCGATGAAAACATGACGGCTGGCGATGTCGAAAGCCTGATTGCCGAGAGGGCGGACGCGGGATTTTCGGACCTGGGTACCGCGTTTTCATCCCTCGTAACTCCCGAGGTCCTCAATCAGCTCGCGGAATCGAGTGAGTTTTTCCAATTGAAGGTGGTCGTGCGGATTGATACCGTGCGCATCATTTATTACAGCGTGCTGCAGCGGGGTCCGCGTGGCGACGTGACGCCGATACTGCGTAGCTTGGGAACGACCTGAACAATGGCGGAATTTCTGGTCATTCGGCTCGGCGAAGATGTCCGTGAGGACGTCGCTTGGATCGTTGTGGATGACAGCGGCACGCGGCAAGGTCCGCCGCTCAAGGGCGCGCTGGCCGACGCTGCACCGGAGGCAGCCAAGCGTCCGACAATTGTCCTCGTTCCCGCGACGACCGTGTTGACGACCTGCGTGCAGATTCCGGTTCGGAGCCGCGCGAAACTGCAGGCCGCGCTGCCTTTCGCCCTGGAGGAGCAGCTGGCCGACGATGTTGAAAACCTGCATTTCGCCGCGGGCCGACGGCGGGACAGCGGGATGATTCCCGCGGCGGTCGTGGCGCACGAGCAAATGCGTGTCTGGCTCGCGGCGCTGCGTGCCGCGGGCATCGAACCCAACCGACTGGTTCCGGAAAACTACGGACTCGCGCGTATTCCCGGAACACTCAGTCTGCTGGTCGCCGGCCGCCAGATCATGTTCAACGACGGTGCCGATGTCGAATTCGTCATGCAGGACGTGAAACCGAGCGACGCCCTGGCGGCGGCCGGATACCTCGACGCGGGGGACAGTGAGGGGACCGACGTGGAGCCCACCAATAGACCTGCGACCCACCTGCTGGTTTTTTGCCAGGCCGCCGACGAGCGACGTTTCCAGTATGACTGGGATGCGCTGCGCCACGAACTCGACAGCGTCGACGTACAGGTGCTCCCGGACGGCGTACTGCCGCGCCTGGCTGTGACGGCGGCGACGCGCGTCGGCGTTAACCTGCTCCAGGGACCCTACGGCGCACGCACCGAGCTCGGCAGCGCGTTTCGTCCCTGGCGCAAGGCGGCTGTTCTGGTCGTCGTGCTGGCCGTGGTCGGATTTGTTGCGAAGGGTGTGGATTACTTTCGGCTCAGCCGTCAGGAAGCGTCGCTGCGCGCACAGTTTACGGCGGAGTATCGTGAGATTCGACCGAACGATACGCGCGAGGTCATGGACCCCGTTGGTACCGTGAATTCGATTAGGCGCAGCCTCGGCACGCCTACAGCACCCCAGGTTTTCCTCCCGTCGCTCGAGGCTCTCGGGCGGGCTTTGCAGGAACACGGCACCACGGAGGTTGAAGCGATCAGTTATCGAGCAGGCGTTATCGATGTTCGACTGACCGCCCCGGATGTCGCGACGCTCGACAATATTCAGAGAACGGTTAGCGCATCCGGGCGTTTTGCTGCGTCTATCCAGTCGACAGATCAGGTTGGCGATAAAGTGAACAGTCGTATTCAGATTCGCGAGGCTGGCGCATGAGAGACTGGTTCGAATCACTGGCGATGCGCGAGCGAATATTTGTCGCCACGGGCGCACTGATTCTCGTGGTCGCGCTGGTGTATGCGCTCGTGTGGCTACCCTTCGATAAGCGGCACCGCAATCTCGTCGAGAGCGTTGCAACTTGGGAGCGCTCGCTCGCCGAGCTGCGACCACTGAAAAACTTGGCCAAGTCCGCGGGCAGCGGTCCGGCGTCGGGTGCCATAGCCAGCCAGGGGACGCCGGTCGTGATCGTGGACCAAACGCTGCGCGCGCGTGGCCTCGATCGTGCGCTCAAGCGTTCCCAGCCGACGACGAGCAATGGGATCCGCGTGGAGTTCGAAAATGTCGCGTTCGACGATCTCGTGCTGTGGCTTGGCGATCTCAGCAGCCAGCATGCGATGCACGTCCAGTCCGGTAGTCTATCCGCCTCGAGCCGTACAGGACCCGGCAGAGTCAACGCAACGTTGACCCTCGAGCGCGCGCTTTAATGCGCGGCACTTTGGGCTACCTGGCGGTTGGGATCGTCGCCCTCGCCATTGCCGCCGTTGCGTTTTTTCCGGCACAAACAGCCTATCGCTGGTTCGCCCCGCCCGGCATCGTGCTGAGCGGTATTAGCGGATCGATCTGGCAGGGTACGGCGTCTGAGGCCATGGTCAACGGCGCGTACCTGCGGAACCTGAAGTGGCGCGCCGCACCGCTCGCGCTGGCCAAAGGACGGTTTCAGGTCGACGTAGAGGCGCGCCCTGGCGCCGGTTTGCTCGAGAGTCGGATCTCTGTTGGGGCAACCGGCCGCGTGGCATTCACGGATTTGCAGGGATCCCTGCCGTTAGAGACCCTGGAAAAGCCGCTAGGCATCGGCGGGCTACGCGGCAGCGCGACTCTGCGGTTCGACAGGCTGGCGCTGCGTGATGGGCTGCCGGTGGCAGCGGATGGCGTGCTGACCGTGTCCGACCTGGTCCTGCCGCCAGTCGATCGCGCCTCCCTGGGCGGCTATCGTGCGGAGTTCTTCACGCGCGATTCCGGGATCACCGCAAGCGTCGAGGACACGGACGGCGTCGTGGATATAGCGGGCAGCTTCGAACTTCAAGCGGATCGCAATTATCGGTTCCTCGCGCAGCTGGCTACAAAACCGTCGACGCCCGCATCGCTCCGGCAACAGCTGCAGTTCCTTGGCTCACCGAACGAACGCGGGCAGCGAGAACTGCGGCTGGAGGGACGACTGTAGTCCCGGGACACGGCCGTGCAACAAGGGCAGCAAACGGGATTTGCTGCCGCTCGGAAACCGGAGCTGTCTTACACCTCGATCTCGAGGAATGTTGTCAGCAGCGGAAAATACAGCGCGCAGCGAACCGGCGCAGCCGCAAACGTCCGATACATTTCGGCATATTTGCCGAGCTGCGGGGAATAGCGCTCTGCCTCCGCCGCGAGAAACCCTTCGAGATTGCCACCCTCGTGAGTACTCGTCTTGTAATCGACGATCCAGTGCGTGCCGTCGTCGTCGATACGGACGCGGTCGAGGACAACCGATTCGAGCGTACCGTGCCGGCTGCCGGTCAATGCCAGCTCGGAGTGTCCGTCTCCGGACAGCAGCCACCGTCCACGCGGATCACCGGCAACCGCGTCGAGCGCCGCGTCGACGCGATCTAGGATCGGCGCCACGGATGTCGGGCCGACGCCGGCCTCGCGGAGCCAGCGTAGGAACATGGCCCGCCGCGCGCCGGTATCCGGTCGCGTCAGAGACGCGGCGTCCTGCGCCGCGAGCTGCAGCCAACGATGGACAATGATGCCCGCGGTTCTCGCGCCGCTCCCGACCCAGTAAAAGTCGACGATCTCGTCACTGGTGGCAACATCCGGCTGCTCGGTGATAACGGACAAAAGTCGGGGTGACGGCAGCTGCCACGGCTCGCGCAGGCGCGCAAGTCGAGGCGTAAGCCACGAGCCGTCCGGCTCCGGATCATCGGCCGAACCCGGGCAGCGCAGCGCGGTGTCGAATTCCGCGCGCACGTCAGGCCAAAGCAGGCTGAGGAGCGTACTCCCAGGCGGCGGACGAACCTCGGATCCGTCGGCGCTGATTTGAGTGTGACCAAGCAGGTGCAGGGATTTTCGCGCTCGCGTGCAGGCGACATAGAGCAGCCGGCCCTGCTCGAATTTGTCTTTGCGGGCATCGGCCTGCTGAATGAAGCGATAGATCGGGTCGTGCTCGACCTCCGCGGTCGGGCCGACCGGGCTTAAGATCATTTTTGCGTTGCCGTCGGCATCGAGATGTTCGAACCAGCGCAGCACGGCGTGTTCTCCCCTGCCCGGCCGGCGTCCAAGGCCGTACAGTAGGACATGGTCGAATTGAAGCCCTTTGGCGCGATGAATGGTCATGATCTGAAGTTTTCCGCCGGACTCGTTCGAGACCCGTTCACCGTCGAGCGCCGCATCGAGTTCCGCGACATCGGCGAGACCGCCGGCCCGCTCCAGGCCGCCGAGCACGTCGAGATACCGGTAAACATTCTCGACGAGCTGCGGCTTCGGCGGCAGGGCCGGGCCACCGAGGATAAACCAGGCCGCTTCCACCCGATCACGTAATGAGCGCATCCGGTCAGCTGCCAGCAAGGGCCGCAAACGCTCGCGGAAATCGCGGGCGATGCCGGCCCCTGTTGCCGAAAGCGAATTGATCCGCTCATCGTCGTCGAGCAGCTCCCAGATCGTCTCGTTCCGGGCATCGAGTACGAGCCTATGCAGATCGCACCAGTCCAATCCCGCCCAGGGTGAACGCAGCAGTGCGAGCCAGGCAACGCGATCCCCCGGATGCACCAGCGCCCGCGTCAGCGCAAGAACATCGATGATTTCAGGCAGGTCGGTTAGCCGGTCGATTTCAATTGCCGAATAGTCGATTCCGCGTTCGCGAAACTCTGCCAGCAGCGCGGGAAGATTGGTCCGGCTGTGCACGAGCACCGCGGCGCTGTCCTCCGGATAACGCGCGAGTATTTCGGCAACCACTCCGGCGCCGGCTTCCGCTTCGCGGCGTACGCTGGCGCCGAGAAGCGGATGCACCACGCAGGTACCCTGCCCTGCATTTTGATCCACCGCCCTCGCACGCGCGTAGGACACCGCGCCCCGTATTGCGTCGTCTCGAGCGGGCAAGACCCGGGCGAACGTGTCGTTGTACCAACGAACGAGGTTTTCCCCGGAGCGAAAATTGCGCCGCAGGATCAGCGGCTCCAGCGGCACGTTGCCCAGCCCCGACCGGCGGGCGACGAGGAATTCCCCGACTTCGGCGTTTCTAAACCGATAAATCGACTGCATTGGGTCGCCGACGCAAAACAGCGTGCGACCGTCGCCGGGCTCCCAGCCTCCCGTCAGTGCTCCGAGCATTTCGTACTGGGCTGTCGACGTGTCCTGCATTTCGTCGACCAGGACGTGCCGTAGCTGGTAATCGAGCAGCAGCGCGACGTTGCCCGGCGCTTCCGCGCTGCCGAGCGCCGCAGCCGCGCCCAGCGCAACCTCGATGTGATCTGCAACGCCCTGTTCACTGAACAACCGCTTCAGTTCGGTCACCGCAAGCGGTAACAGTCGGAACAGCGACAGCAACACGGACCACTGCGAATCGCTGTACTGACAGGGCGGCAATCGTCGAGTGTCCGCGAGGGATTCGCGCAGCTCGTCGGCACCGCGCAGTGCCTGCAGGAGTTCGGTGAAAGCCTGCTTTTCGCCGTCGTCGCCGGGCGGAAAGCCCAGCGACCTGTCGACCCTCTTGCGCCAGTCGCCACTTCGGGTCAGGAGCAGCTCCGCGATGCCCTGCCAAATCTGGAGGCGTTCCTCCACCAGTGTCTCGAGGTGCGTGACCCCGTGCAGCACGCGAATCGGATGCTTGGCCTGCCGCGCATCCCGCAGCTTCCCCGCCGCGTAGCGTCCGGACTCGAGGACGGCGTCGCAAAGGTCGTTGGGAAACAGATGACGGGTCCGATCCAGATGGTCGACAACGGTGGACTTCAAGTTTTGCTCGACTGCCGCGCGGAGACCATCGGGCGCTCGAGCCGCCGCGGTGCCGCTGCCGATAAGCGGCAGCCACTGGTCCCGCGTCGCCAGCATGCCGGTCAGGTAGTCGACGTACTGCGCCGAGTCGTTGTCCAGGTGCATCAGTACGTCACGAACGGCATCGCGATACTCGCTCTGCTCCGTGAGCTGATCGAATGTCAGAACGGCCGCATTTCGGTACAGGAACCGCATCGCCGTGCCCTCAAGAACCGCGCTGCCGGCCGAGCCGCTGCCGGCGGTGATCGGCTGCGCGCGCGCGATCGTGGCATTGAGTGAGTCCAGCGTCTGGATGCGCATGCGGCGCGGGTTTGTGACCAGCATCCAGTTACGCTGGGCGTCGCGCTTCAGCGCGCGCCGCGCCGCAGCGTAGGTCACCTGCGCGTGCGCTTCGGCCGGCGCTTCCTCGGCGGCCGCCCTGTTCAGCGCAGCAAGTACGCGACTCTGCATTTCGGAGGCCGCCTTGCGTGTGAACGTGATGGCCAGGATCTCCTCGGGCTCGTCCACCGTCGCAAGTAGCGTGAGGTAGCGCTGAATCAGGAGTTCGGTTTTGCCGGAACCCGCCGGTGCCTGCACGATGAATGATCGTGAAGAATCCAGCGCGGCGATGCGGGCCTGGGCATCATCTCTGTCCAGCTGCTGTTCAGACAACATGCTGCAACTCGTTGATGCGACTGAGCAGGCAAAGTGGCCGCGCCCTCCGTGTCGGCCAGCCGCCATTGATTCGCACGTCGCCTGCCAGGAGCTTTGTTACGGCAGCTTCCAGCCGTCGACTCCAGGCATCGAGCGTCTCGACCCAGGCGTCGTCCTTATCAAAGCCGGCACCCGCGCCGTCGATCGTGACGGTGCGTGAATCCACATGCAGCAGAGCAAGGCCCGAGACGCATTCCTCGACGGCGTTGGCGTAGACGACGAGCTGGATGTTTCGCGGCTCGCCCTGCTTATCGAGAAAGGACTTGTAAGCTCCGGACTTGTAGTCGACGAGCAGCACGGTGCCGTCGAGGAGCCGATCGATCCGGTCGAGGCGTAGCCTCAGTGAGGCGCCGTAGATATGCGCATCGACGGACAGCTCGACGCCCGCAACGGCTGCAAACTCGCGGTTTGCATCGAGCTCGACGACGCCCTGCAGAAGCCTGGCCACGCGACCGCGCTCGAGATCGTACAGCTCGCGGAGAATGCTATCGGCGAAACGACGGTCCTCGGCGACGGCCGTGTGAGCCGCTCTTAGCGAGCGGCGTTCGCGCTCGTCGTACGTCCATGCGGCGATCGTGTCGCGGGTTGGCAGGTCTTCGTAAAGCCGGTGCAGCGCATCGTGCAGCAGCCGGCCGCGCAGCGGTTTCGCAAGTCCCGTCATAATCGGACGCAGCGGTCGCACACCGAGGCGGCCATATGCAAACGCGGAGAACGGCTCCTCGAGCTGTCTTTGTAGGGTTGTTGCGCCACCCTGCAAATGCTCTGTCGCCGCGACGGGCGGCACGGGATCCGCGGTGACCTCTGGGGGGTCGGCTTGCTCGCGCAAGGCGCTCGCGTGCCAACCCGGATCTGCCGCGCCGGTCGCGTCGCTGCATTCGAGCGACCGCAGCAGTCCTGTCACGACATGGTCGTTGGAGTGGCTATCGGAGCGCGCATAACTGAAGGTCACGCGAGCTGCGCAGTTCGCGAGCCGGTCGAGGATCCGTCGCGCATAGTCGAGCGTGTCCGCGGGCTCCGCATCCGGCATCCCGTAACGGCGCTGCAGCTTGACGGCCAGGAGCGATAACGGGCGTCCTGGCGGTGGCCAGTTCGCTTCGCTCAGTCCCGATACCCACAGGTCATCAAACTGCATACCGGCGGCCTCCAACGGCCCCAGTACCTGTATGGGCGCACGCGCCGACTCGGTCTGAAACGTGGTGCCGGCGGCCATGCCCGACAGCCGCCGTAACGCGTCGCGCGAGGACATCGACGGACTGACGAGTTCCAGCTTTGCGAACTCGTTGAGGAGATCGCGCCAGCGATTGACCAGCTGAAAAGCGTCGCTGTCGAGGCGGCCCGGTCCCGGCCAGCCGAGCCCGGCGAGCGTCGCATCAAACAGCTCCGCCCAGGCGGACGGCGGTGCCCGCCGCGGCAGGCGCCCCCGCGTTGTCCCGAACGCTGTAATTCGCTGCTGCCAGTCCGCTTGATCGTCGGCTGCTCCATGGCCGCTCAGCGCGCCGAGCAACCTGGCCGGCGTCCAGTATCGGTCCGGCAGCTCGCGCAACCGCAGCTCCAGGCGGGCCCTGCCCCCGTCGACGCCGCTTCCGAGCAGCGCGCTCGTCAACAGCAGGCTGACATCGCGGGTGCGCACATCCTCGACCAGCCAGCGCAGCGCCAGCAGCGCGACGGCGACCGCCGGAAAGTCGCTCAGGCGGCTGCCCAGGGACACGTTGACCTGCCCTGCGAGCGTGCATGCTGCGTACTGCCAGCCCGGAACCGCACCTTCCCTGACCAGGCGCGCTACCGCGGCCGGATCCTCCGCGATGTTCGTGACGACGATTCCGACGCGGGATGCTGGGTCCGCCTCCACAACCGCTCGCGCCCACGCACCCGCGCCGCGTAACTCCGCATCTTCGGTCTCGAAAGCCGCGAGATGACGCTGCGGCTTCGACACGACGGAGGCGCAGCTCTGTACATCCGTGCCCGCGTCCCGCAGCCGATCGAACAGATCGGCAGCTGCAGGAAACAGGCGGTCGAAACCGGTAAGGACCAGCCGCGCCGGCACGCGCACCTTTCCGGCGCACACGAGCCCCATCGCGAGCCGTGCCGAACCGGCGTCATCGATCCAATTATCCTGCACGAGCAGCATCGTGTAGTCGGTTGCAGCGCGTGCGAACAGGTGTTGGTCGGCGGTTCTTGCGGCACGCCGGCATTCGGAGAGCGGAACCTGCCAGCCGCATAGCCGATCCCAGGCTTCGCGCATTTGCCGAACGAGCCACGCGGTGCGGACGAGCGGATCCTCGATCTGACGCCGCAAGGCGCGCTCCCAAAGGATCTCGCTCTGAGCGGGGCTAATCCGTGCCGGCAAATCGGCGGACGCGCCGGATCGATCGATCAGCCGGCTAAGCCAGTCCGGCCACGCATGGATGGCCGGTGTCCGCCAGACGCTCCGGCCGCGTGCGGCCTGCTGCTCGCCGTACAGGGTGCCGAGGTGGCGGGCCAGCCGTCGATTCGCCGTGACGATCTCCGCCCCGGCATCGACGGCATCGGCGAGCCAGGCAGTCATGACCTATGCGCGTTGCTCGAGCAAAGCCTCGATCCTGTCGAAGACGATGTTGATTGTCTCGGAATCCGGAAGGGTCGTGATCCGGAAGTGGTTCGTGTAGGGGGTATTGAAGCTGCTGCCCGGCGCGACCAGCACGTGCTTGTCTTCAAGCAGTTCCAGGGCAAAGCGCTGGTCGTCGAGATGGCCCGAGAAGCGATCGTCGAGCCTGACGAACGCATACATGGCGCCCATCGGCTTGACGAGGCTCAGGAAATCGCTGGCGCCAACGCGCTCGAGTACCGTCTGGCGTGACTGGTAAAGGCGTCCGCCCGGTCGCACGAGCTCTCGAATGCTCTGGAAGCCGCCAAGCGCTGTTTGCACCGCCCACTGGCCGGGCACATTGCTGCACAGTCTGAGCGCCGCCAGCAGTTCCATTCCGTGGATAAAATCCGCCGCGCGGTCGAGATCCCCGCTGAAAACGCACCAGCCGACACGGTAGCCACAGGCTCGATACACCTTTGACAGGCCCGAGAAGGTCAGGCAGACGGCGTCGCTTCCGAGCGTGGCGAGCGGCACGAACTCGGCATCCTCGTAAACCATTTGGTCGTAGATTTCATCAGCAAGCAGGACCAGGTTGTACCGGGCGGCCAGCTCGTGCAGCGCCAGCAAAGTGTTTCTTGCGTATACGGCGCCCGTCGGATTGTTCGGGTTGATGACGACAACTGCCTTCGTGCGCGGAGTGATGAGTCCCTCGATCTCCGCGGGGTCCGGTTCGAAGCGCCTGTCCGCTGCACAATCGTAGTACCTGGGGCAACCGCCGTTGAGCGATACGGCCGCCGACCACAGCGGATAGTCGGGGCTCGGCACGAGCACTTCGTCGCCCGGGTTTACGAGCGCGCGCAGCGCCAGGTCGATGAGTTCGCTGACGCCGTTGCCGATAAAGACCTCCTCCGTCGTTACGCTGAGGATACCGCGGTCCTGCTGCTGCATGACAACGGCCTCCCGCGCCGGGAAGATGCCCTTTTGGTGAGAGTACGCTTCAGCCTGCCCGAGGTTTTCGATCATCGCAAGCCGCATCGTCTCCGGCGTGCGAAAGCCGAACAGCCCGGGGTTGCCGATGTTGAGCGAGATAATTTCGTATCCGCGCCGCTCGAGCTCGTAGGCGCGGTTCGCCAACTGGCCGCGAATCTCGTACTTCACGTCGCGCAGCGCTGCGCTGATCTGTATCTTGCTGCCCGTCAAACTCTCGCCCTCGTCAGGGGCTGCGTTCGCGCTCATCGCCATGGCGCTCCCCGAATGGAAAAACGGTGGATTGTCGAGTCGATCGCCCGCGAGGGCAAGCGTTCCGCAGCTGGCCATCGCCACCGCAAATAAAAACCCGGCCAGCCTTCCGGCCAGCCGGGCGGGTCCGCACGGAGATTGCGGATTGCGTGACCGAACCGTGCGCCGCAGAGCGGCGGCGGCTCAGTCCAGCTCTTCCACCTCGGCGCTGTCGACGGGCTCGGGCGCCGGGGTTTGTTCCTCGTCCGGTTCTTTCTTGCCGAACCGAATCAACAAATCTTCTTCATCTTCAGGACTTAATCTGCGAATGCTAAGAATCCGGATGTTGTCCTGCAAGCTCCCGTCTTTCACCAGGACGTCGCTGAAGCCGCCGCAAATCACGCCGGTTCGCGTCACGAACCCGATGCTCCAGGAAGACCGCAGGCCCAGCGCGCGCCGGCTCAGTACGACATGATACTTGCGGCGCCCGGCACCGGAGACGATCAGATTGCGCTCGTCCAATACCCTGTAGTCTCGGACAGTCCCTTCCGAGATGCAATCGGAACCCCGCGATTCGCGCGCGGAGTCGGCGTCGGTCGGCTCCGTCCCAGCGCTCGCACAGGCTACTAATCCACTTGAGATAAGTATTATAAAAATCTGTTTTAAATACATTTTCTTCATGGACGAGGCCTTCTGTTTAGCAAACTAAACACCCGTATCGGCAGCCGGCGCGAGCTTATCCGACACCCGTCTGCCGTATTGAGTTCACTTCCGTTCCGCAACCGCCGCCCCTATGCCGTTCCCACGGCGTATGTCCATCCGGCAGGATCGATGCCCCCGACCTCGCCGGCGGTTGCTATGGGTCGTGGACCGCGAATTACAGGGCGCGTCGGCCTAACCGGGGCCCGTTGCGACCGGGCGAGCCGGGTCCCGTATCCACTCGCTCCAGGAGCCAACGTAGAGCCGCGGCTCCGCGATGCCGGCCGCGACCGCCGATAGCGCCAGGTGGCACGCCGTGACGCCGGAGCCGCACATGACCGCCCAATTGCCGGATCGCGAATTCTGCCGCACCTCGGCCCAGAGCTGTGCAAGTTCTTCGCGACGGCGCCAGCGACCCTTTGCATCGAGGCTCGCCGCAAACGGCAGGTTCACGGCGCCGGGGATATGCCCGGCCACGGCGTCGAGCGGCTCGGTCTCACCGCGAAACCGGGCCGGATCGCGAGCATCGACGAGCTGGAAGTCGGATTCGGGTCGCAGCGCGCACAGCACCTCGGGTGTCGAAATCACGGCATCCGCGCGAACACTGCCACGAAAACGTCGAGGTGCGACCGTTACCGCGCCGGCTTCGACGGGACGCTCATCGCTGCGCCACGCGGCGAACCCGCCGTCGAGCACCGCAGCACGCGTATGGCCCAGCCACCGCAAGAGCCACCAAGCTCTGGCCGCGATCGCGCCGCTTGCATCGTCGTAGGCAACCACCTGCGTGCGACCGTCAATCCCCAGGCCCGAGAACGTCGCGATCAGCGCGTCCACAGCGGGCAACGGATGCCGCCCCGAATGGGACGTCACGGGTCCTGCCAGGTCACTGTCGAGGTCCGCGTACATGGCTCCGGGGATGTGCGCATCCAGCCACGCGGCGCGCCCGGCGGCCGGATCCTTGAGATCGAACCGACAGTCGATGACGAGCCAACCTGGAGCGGCGAGATTCGCCGCCAGCGTCGCCGCATCGATGACGGTGGCAAACTCAGCCATGCCCCAATTCCTGCTCTTCCGGGCTGCGGGATGCGTCGTTGGCGCGTCGCGTCGGCCGCCGCGGTCTTTTAGAGCTTCTCGAGAATCGCCCGGGCGCTGCTGACCTCGAATTTGCCCGGCTCTTCCACCGCGACGTGACTGGCGGTACCGTCGCTCACGATCAGGGCGAAACGCTGCCCGCGCATGCCCATCCCAAACGCGGACGCGTCCATCTCGAGCCCGAGTGCCTTTGCGTATTCGCCGTTGCCGTCCGCGAGCATTTCGATCTTGTTCCCGACGCCCCGGTCCTTGCCCCACGCATCCATGACGAAAACGTCGTTCACGGCCATGCAGGCTATCGTATCGACACCCTTGGCGAGGATTGCGTCGGCACTCTCGACGAAGCCCGGCAGATGGTCGGCCGAGCAGGTTGGAGTGAACGCCCCGGGGACGGAGAACAGCACCACTTTCTTACCGTTGAAAAGCTCGTCGGTCGTGACCGCGCCGGGCCCATCCCCGGTCATAACACCGAATGTTCCGGCAGGCATCTTATCGCCTACTTGTATCGCCATTTTTCATCTCCTTTTTATTGCGGCCTCGCGCGTCCGCCGAGCGCCCCGCGCCCGTGCGGGGACCTGCCGATTCTAAGCCGAATTCTCGACAACGTCTAAACGGCGGCGGCCGTCGCTTACGCATTCTGTGGTATGAATACCTGCGGCCCGTGCGGATATACTGTCGGCGAATTCAGGAGTTGAGCCATGGATTTTGCACTCAGCGAAGACCAGCAGATGATCCAGGACGCGGCGCGCGAGTTCGCCCAAAACGAAATCGCGCCGGTTGCCGCGGAGTTTGATGAAAGCGGCGAGTTTCCAACCGAGACGATTCGCAAGGCCGGTGAACTCGGTTTTATGGGCGTCGAGGTACCCGAGGAGTACGGTGGGTCTGGACTCGACTCCATCTGCTATGCGTTGGTAATGACCGAGATATCCGCTGCGGACGCGTCCCACGGCACGATCGTATCCGTCAATAACTCGCTTTACGGCGTACCGCTGCTCGAGTACGGCAGCGAAGCACAAAAGCGGCAGTTCCTCACGCCGGTTGCGTCGGGCGACGTGAACGGCGCCTATGCGCTCACGGAACCGCAGTCCGGGTCCGACGCGAGAGCAATGCGCTCACGGGCCGAACTGTCTGCCGATGGCAGTCATTACACAATCAATGCCAAGAAATCCTGGATTACGTCCGCACCGGTCGCCAGGTACATCGTTCTCTTTGCGCAGACGACCCACGCCGATGGCGCCACCGCCGGCATCAGCGCCTTCATCATCGATACCCAGGAGTCCGGCTTTCACCGCGGCAAGTCGGAGCCCAAGCTCGGTATTCGGGCCTCGGCGACCTGCGAGATCGAACTCAGTGATTATCGCTGTCCTGTCGAAAATCGCATCGGGGAGGAAGGCCAGGGATTCAAGATCGCAATGACGGTGCTCGATGCCGGTCGTATCGGCATTGCGGGGCAGGCGCTCGGCATCGCTCAAGCCGCCTATGACGCAGCGCTGCAGTATTCACGAGACCGCAAGGCGTTCGGCGAGGCGATCGGCAGTTTCCAGGCCATCCAGGCGAAGCTTGCCGATATGAAGATGCGCATCGAAGCGTCCCGTCTGCTGATGTTGCAGGCGGCCTGGGCAAAGGAACAAAGCAAGCGAACCGGTGCGCGAAATACGCTCAATGCGAGTATTGCGAAACTGTTCGCGTCCGAAACGGCGATGTTCGTGACGCATCAGGCGATACAGATCCACGGTGGCATGGGCTATAGCAAAGAGCTGCCGGTCGAACGGTATTTTCGCGACGCCAAGATTACGGAAATCTACGAGGGGACGAGCGAGATTCAGCGCATGGTGATCGGCCGGCTCGAAACGGGGCTGCGCTGAAGGGAGCGTCGTTGCCGCAGGGTCCGGCCCGCCGGCACTATCTGGCGAACCGATGCGGTCGGGGCCCTAGTATTCGTTTTCGGCAACGTGGACGACGAGTCCGTCGAGCTCGTCCGTAACTTCGATCTGGCACGTCAAGCGGCTGTTGTCCTTTCGCTCGAAGGCGGCGTCGAGCATGCTGTCCTCCATATCGTCCATGGGGGGCAGCTTGTCCAGCCAGGCTTCGTCGATGTAGCTATGACAGGTGGCACAGGCGCAGGCACCGCCGCACTCCGCGACGATTCCGTCGATGCTGTTATTTATGGCGCCCTCCATGACCGAATAGCCGTTTTCGACTTCGACGTCGTGGCGTTCGCCTTGCGGAGTGATGTACGTAATCGTGGGCATCGATGCGGTTCCAGGCCGATTGGGCGCGCAATTCTAGTCAGGACGGCGCGAGACCGTCAATGCGATGCAATTAGCCGTCCGAGAATTGCTAACGAACGAAGCTGGCTAACCGCTCAGGCTCGCGCGCTCTTCGCCCGTTTTTCTTCGATTTGCTGACGTTTCTTGCGCGCGGCCTCTTCGGCGAGCCGGATCTGGCGATTGCGCTCGACGTCGGCATTGATCACCGTGATCCATTGGTTTGCGACGCGCCGGGACTGCGGCGTCTTGGCAGCCTCTTCGAACGCATTGATCGCCCCGCTGTATTTGCGCTGGTTGTACAGACACATGCCGAGCGAAATCTGTGCGTTGTCCGTCCTCTTGAGCCCGCCTTTCCGCAGGCCGGCGGTGACTGCCTGGACACATTCGTCGTATTCGCCAATGTTCAGATACGCGTTGCCAAGACGAACGTCCAGCTCGCCGTCGTTACTGAGTCTCGCCGCCTCCTTGAGTGCCGGAATGGCTTTCTCATCTTCCTGCGCCAGCGTCCATGCCTGCGAAAGCAACCGGTAATTCTTGGCATTCTTGGCCACGCGCCCGGATGCCATTTCCACCTCGAGGAGCTGCGCAGCTTTATACGGAACCTCGCGCTGCATGAACAGCTGCGCCATCGTCACTAGCTCCGATTCTTTTTCCAGCATACCCTGGTCGTATGCGGCGGCGTAGGCATTTACCAAATTGCTCTCTTCACCCAGTTCGGTGAACGCGCCGGCCAGTGAAAACCAGTAGCGCTTCTTCGGCCAATTCTGCAGCAGGATCTTCTGGATGTCCCTGACTTTCCGGTAGTTCTCGTCCTGGAAGTACGCGAAATTCAGCAGCACATACCAGTCTTCCTTGACCGCCTTGTCACGCTCCCGCGCGACACGCATCGCGTTCTCGATCGGCTGGACCATTTCCTTGTAGCGCTGCACCTGGTACAGGTTTTGCGCCTTGAGAATGAACGGCTCGGGCGCCGGATTCGTCTCCAGCAGGAACCACTGATCCAGCGTCTGCAACGCCTTCGAATACTGCTCCTGCATCGTATAGAGCTGGGCCAGCGTATACATGGTCTGCTTTTTCATCTGCGGTTCCAGGCTCGGAATCGCGACCATGCGTTCGTAGGTGCGCAGCGCATTCGGAATATCGTGCATGTTGTAGTAGACGAAGCCAATGTAATTCAGCACGTTCGCCTGCTCGTATTCCGTCAGCTTGTCGGGGTTGTAGAGATTGTCCAGAGTTCGCAGCGCGCCGCGATAGTCTTTTCCGTCCACGAGCTCCTGGGCCTTCTGGATGCGATCGTAGACCTCCTTGCTGACCGCCTGGGCCTGTTTCGTCTTTTGTTCCGGCGGTTGCTCCTGATCCTGTGCTGCCGCAGGCGTGTATGCCAGCGCTCCAGATAAAAGGATCAGGCTCAGCGTCGACAGTGAACAAAATTTGCTGTGCATGGCGGTCTACTTCCTCTTCGATGCCGGCCCGCGTTTAGCGACTCCCGCGAAAGCGTTATTCCTCGATCTTGAACGTAATTCGGGTCTTGACGTTCGGCACGTCGACCGGTACGCCGTCGACGACACGGGGTTTGTATTTGAATTTCAGCACCGCACGGATGGCCGCACGCTCGAACAGGCTGCTGGTCGAATGCAGAACGATCGGATCACGCACGGTTCCAGCGGTCGTAACCGTGAACGAAAGATCGACATAGCCCTCGAGCCCGCGCGAGAGCGCGCGCGCTGGGTACACCGGCGCCACGCGCACGATCGGCAGATAATCGCCCTCGGCGATGTTCATAGCACCTGGACCGCCGATGTCGGTCTCGGCCGACACCGTCGGCGGCGGCACGTTTATCGTCGGCGCATTCGGGTCGATATTGTCCATCTCCTGCGGCGGGACCTCAGGCGGCGTCTCGGGTGGCTTGGGCGGCTTCTCCGGCTGGATGTCTTCGGTACTGATCGCCTCGTTGCGCTTGACGCGGACAAACTCGAGTTTTGCGCGGTCACGCGGTTTGGTCAGCGCCGCCTGGCCCGTTGCGATCAGAAGCTGCATGATAAAAAGCAGCGAAAGCGTTACGACAACGCCAATGGCGACGGAAAACGCATATCGGCCTATCATTCTCTAACACTCCTCGGCGACGCCTGTCGCTCGCTAGCCGTCAGGACGGAACCGCATCCAATTTCGACCGCAGTCCCTACCCGCAGTTCCTGTTCTGCCGCCGGTCGATTCCTTACTCGTTTCTGGCGGCAATTGAGACGTTATAAACGCCCGCCTGGCGCGCAGCATCCATGACGACGACGAGCATTTCGTTCGTCGACTTCTTGTCTGCCTGGATGACAACCGAGCCCTTCGGGTTCTCCGCATGCAGGCGCTCGATATTGGCGCGCACCGCGCGCGGATCGACCATGCGCCGATCGATCCAGATCTCGTCATTTGCGCTGATTGCAACAAGGATATTCGCATCTTCCTGACGCTCTGCCGTCGGCGCATCGGGACGGTTGACGTCGATGCCTGCTTCCTTGATGAACGAGGCAGTTACGATAAAGAAAATTAGCATGATGAATACGACGTCCAGCATCGGCGTGATGTTGATATCGTCGCCTTCTTCCTCCTGCCCCATGGTCATTTGACGTTTACGCATACGTTTTTCCTCAGTGATCCATTGTCAGCGAGTCTTCGAGAAACTCGACCTCGCGTGCCGCGCGGCGTGTCAATATCGTGACCAGCATGACGCCCGATAATGCCCCGACCATGCCGGCCATGGTCGGCA
>JBFJOC010000023.1:0-35853 GCA_041617855.1 Woeseiaceae bacterium
CCAACAGCTGTGCCGCACCGCGAATGCCGCCCAGGGGATTCTTGATCTCGTGTGCCAGCTGCCGAATCATCTTGCGCCCTGCGCCATGCTGAATCAGGAGCGCGTTTTCCCTCGTAATTCTCGAGCGTCGCGTCACGTCCGTCATTTCAACGAGCAGTATCGGGCTCGTGCCGGCGAGCGGCGACACGCGGCAATCGACGATTCGCTCCCCGGGATGAACCTCGTTCGGACCGAGTCTGAGCTCGTTCGCGAAATGGTTCCCGGTGGCGAGAACCCGGCTCAATATGTCGCGCAGCTCGGGTTCGTCGTCGACCAAACGCAAGAGCGCAGAGCCCAACGCACGGCGCTGGCTGATGCCGAGGAGATTCTCCGCCGCGGGATTGACGCCGATGATGATCAGGTTTCGGTCGAGAAGAATGACCGCGGAGCTCAGGTTATCGAGGATATGCTGCGCCTGCTCCGCTAGCAGGTTGCCGCCCGGGGGCGGCGATCCAGGCTCTCCGGGGCCTATTGCCCCTGGGCGATAGCTCCCTGTCGCCGAATCACCGTGTTCTGCTGCACGTAAAACCGGTTCGGACGACTGCGGATCATGAGCTTGCCGTTCGCATCCAGGACCTCGGCCTGGATGTTGTGCACGCCACGCCAGACCTCCTGAATCTGGAAGCTCGTTCCCTGGACCATGCGAGGCTCGCCGTCGAAGTACACGCGCACCTGGTGGCCGGTCTGCAGCGGCGGCGTCAGATTCAGGGATACGTTCAGGACGCCCTCGATATTCCATAACGTCTCTTCGGCCGCCGGGGAACCGATCTCGAGGCTTTCATAACGAAACGGCGGCGCAGCCTCCTGTGGTACTGCCTCCTCTGCCTGCTGGCCGGCAGCTGGCGGGACGCTGCGCGGCACAGCCGCCGGCCGAGGACGCTGATGCTTGGGCAGCTGAATTTCCTTAGCGCCCGGAACCGGCCGGTCCGAGTAGTGCACGACGCCGTCCTCATCGACCCAGCGATAGGCCTGGCCGAAGAGGCTGGCGCTCGCGAGCAGGCCTGCGAGCAGCAGTAGCGGGCGTTTTTCCATGAACTCAGCATAGCGCGCACGGCAATTTCGGGCTAGTGGCCGGGCGGCAAAATCCCGCCCGGCTCACAGAATGCCCGGCCCGTCAGAGGCTGTAGTACATGTCGAATTCGACCGGATGCGTCGTCATCCTGAGGCGCGTCACGTTCTCCATCTTCAGCTCCATGTAGGCGTCGATCAGATCGTCAGAGAAAACGTCGCCCGCCTTCAGGAACCCGCGGTCCTTGTCCAGCGCAGCCAGCGCCTCGTCCAGTGAGAACGCGACGTGGCGAAGCTCCTTCTCCTCCTCCGGCGGGAGATCGTACAGATCCTTGTCGAGCGGCTCACCGGGATGAATCTTGTTCTGGATGCCGTCCAGTCCGGCCATCAGCATTGCCGCAAACGCGAGGTACGGATTCGCCATCGAATCCGGGAAGCGAATCTCCAAGCGTCTGGCCTTAGGGTTCGCTACCCAGGGCACACGAATCGATGCCGAACGATTGCGTGCCGAGTAGGCGAGTATGGTGGGTGCCTCGAATCCCGGCACGAGGCGCTTGTAGCTGTTCGTTGCCGGATTCGTGAACGCGTTCAGGGCCTTCGCATGCTTTATGATCCCGCCGATATAAAACAACGCCGTATCCGATAGTCCTCCGTAGCCGTCGCCGGTGAACAGGTTGTCGCCGCCTTTCGCGAGCGATTGGTGGACATGCATGCCGTTGCCGTTGTCATTGACGAGCGGCTTCGGCATGAACGTCGCGGTCTTCCCGTATGCGTGCGCGACGTTGTGGATCACGTATTTCAGGATCTGGACCTCGTCGGCTTTGCGAACCAGCGAGTTGAACTTGACGCCGATTTCGCCCTGACCTGCCGTCGCGACCTCGTGATGATGCACCTCGGTGGTAAGCCCCATGTCCTCCATCGCAAGGCACATTGCCGAGCGCAAGTCATGCAGGGAATCCACGGGCGGAACCGGAAAGTAGCCGCCCTTGACGGTCGGTCGGTGTCCGACGTTACCTTCCTCGATGCTGCGATTCGTGTTCCAGGCGCCTTCTTCCGAATCGACCTTGTAGAACGCGCCCTGCATCGAGTCGTCCCACGATACGTGATCGAAAACAAAGAATTCGTTTTCCGGCCCGAAGTAAGCAACGTCCGCAATGCCGGTCGATTTCAGATAGGCCTCCGCGCGTTCGGCGAGTGAGCGCGGGCAGCGATCGTAGCCCTGCATGGTCGACGGTTCAACGACGTTACAGCGAAGATTCAGCGTCGTCTCGTCCGAAAACACGTCGAGCACGGCCGACGCCGCATCGGGCATCAGAATCATGTCGGACTCGTTGATGCCTTTCCAGCCGGAGATCGAGGAGCCGTCGAACATCTTGCCGTCCTCGAAGAGGTCTTCGTCGACGACGTGGGCGGGCACGGTTACATGTTGTTCTTTGCCTTTCGTGTCCGTGAAACGAAAGTCGACAAATTTGACCTCTTTGTCTTTGATGAGGTCGAGTACCTCTGCGGGCTTCATGTTGTTCCTCCTGATTGTTGTGCACGAGAACACCCCGGGGTGCCGGGTGCGCTGTCGGGACATTTTGCACGATCTGTGCCAGTTCAGCTTGGCCGCTAAGCCATTGTTTTATCGCATTTTTTCCCCAAAACAGTACGGCCGCGCGCACCAAAACAGTGCGCGACCCGCAACAGCCGCCCCAGAATAGTGCATTCTGCAGGCATTTGCACCGGATTGGACGCCGCGTCTCCGGCGAAGGCCGACTTTGCGGCTTCGGCGGGTATGTCTTCCGCTGCCGCGATACGCTCAGCCGCCGGGGGCCGTGCGGGATCGATTACGACCGGGAGTCGCGGCAAGATGCCGCTCCCACGCCAGGGACCGCCGCCGGGGGCCGTGTTCGTCCCTGCAATTAATGCGCCGCAATGCGGCCATCGCAGGGACGAATGCCGGCGCGGGGGCCCTGCGAACGGAGTATCGCCCGGCAAGCGCGGCTGCCGGCCAAATCCAAAAACCTTTATACTGCGCGGCTTTCACACCCGGCGGATCCCGATGAGCAAGGTT
This sequence comes from Woeseiaceae bacterium, assembly GCA_041617855.1. Lineage (GTDB taxonomy): Bacteria > Pseudomonadota > Gammaproteobacteria > Steroidobacterales > Woeseiaceae > UBA1847. The sequence goes on from JBFJOC010000023.1 coordinate 3,104, forward strand.
CGACCGCCCGACATGCCGAGCTTCCAGGACCTGATTCTGAAACTCGAGCAATTTTGGGCGGAGCGCGGCTGCGTGGTCATGCAGCCCTATGACAAGGAAATGGGCGCGGGCACGTTTCATCCCGCGACGTTTCTGCGCGCGGTCGGTCCCGAGCCCTGGAGTGCCGCCTATGTGCAGCCGTCCCGCCGGCCTACCGACGGCCGCTATGGCGACAACCCGTTCCGCCTGCAGCACTACTACCAGTACCAGGTCGTCATCAAGCCATCGCCGGCCGATTTCCAGGAAATGTACCTGGACTCGCTCAAGGCCATCGGCATCGAGCCGCTCGTCCACGACATCCGTTTCGTAGAGGACAACTGGGAGTCCCCGACGCTGGGGGCCTGGGGACTCGGCTGGGAAGTCTGGCTGAACGGCATGGAAATCACGCAGTTCACGTATTTCCAGCAGATCGGCGGTCTCGAATGCCGACCCGTCACCGGCGAAATCACCTATGGAATCGAGCGCCTCGCAATGTACTTGCAGGATGTCGAGAGTATTTTCGACATCATCTGGACCGACGGTCCTCTCGGCCGCATAACCTACGGCGACGTTTATCACCAGAACGAAGTCGAGCAGTCCAAATACAATTTCGAGGAGGCGGACATCGAATCGCTGTTCATCGCATTCGACCATGCCGAGCTCGAATGCCAGCGGCTCATCGAGCTCGGCCTCGCGCTGCCCGCCTACGAGCAGATGCTCACGGCCTCGCACGTATTCAATCTGCTCGATGCCCGGCAGGCAATTTCCGTGAGCGAGCGGCAGCGCTTCATCCTGCGCGTCCGCACTCTCGCAAGAGCGGTCGCGGAAGCCTATTACGCGAGCCGTGAATCCTTGGGCTTTCCGATGCTCGACTCCGCCGCCACGAAGCATCGGGCATCATGAGCGACGACGATTTTTTGGTCGAAATCGGCACCGAAGAGCTGCCGCCGAAGGCATTACGCTCCCTTATGGACGCCTTCACGGTGAACGTGACAGCGGCGCTGGACGATGCGAATCTCGATCACGGCCCGCTGCGAAGCTACGCAAGCCCGCGGCGCCTGGCGGTCATCGTCGACAAGCTGGCGAGACGTCAGCCGGACCGCCACGTAGCGCTCAAGGGCCCGCCCGTCTCCGTCGCTTTTGACGACGCCGGCCAGCCGACCCCTGCCGCTACCGCATTTGCGAAAAAATGTGGTGTCGACGTCGCCGAGCTGGATCGCTCGCGCTCGTCAAAAGGCGAGTGGCTGGTCTTCGAGCGCGCGGAACGCGGCCAGGACGCCGTGGCGCTCATGCCCGATCTGATCGAGCGGGCCCTGGCGTCGCTGCCGATGCCGCGGCGCATGCGCTGGGGTGACAGCGACGCCGAATTCGTCCGCCCCGTGCACTGGATCATCATGCTGTACGGCAGCGAGGTTGTCGACGGCGCCGTCCTGGGCGTTGCTGCAGGCAGACACACGAGAGGGCACCGGTTTCATTCGGCAGGCCCTCTCGAGATCACGACACCTGCAGACTACCTCGCTAAGCTCGAAGCCGATGGCCGGGTCATTGCGGACTTCGAACGCCGCCGCGCGCTGGTCAAAGAGGGCGTCGAGGCTGAGGCCGAACGCGCCGGCGGCCACATCGTCGACGGCGAAGCGCTGTATGACGAAGTTGCCGCACTCGTGGAGTGGCCGGTGCCGCTCACCGGCCGTTTCGACGAGGGCTTCCTGCGCCTGCCGCGGGAGGTCATCGTGTCGACGCTAACCGGACACCAGCGGTATTTCCCCGTGGCCGCCGCCGACGGCGCGCTGCTGCCGTTGTTCGTCACCGTTGCGAACCTCGAAAGCCGTGATCCCGGCGCCGTGCGCGACGGTAACGAACGCGTGATCCGGCCGCGGCTGGCCGATGCGGCGTTTTTCTGGGACACCGATCAGCGGACGCCGCTGGCGGCCCGGGAAGCACAACTGCGCGAGGTCGTGTACCAGCGAGGCCTCGGCAGCCTGCACGACAGAAGCGTGCGCATAGCTTCGATTGCCGGTTTTCTCGCAGGCGCGCTCGCAATGGACCCGGCGCCTGTCGAGCGCGCAGCGATGCTGTCGAAATGCGACCTGCTTACCGGGATGGTCGGCGAGTTTCCCGAACTGCAGGGCACCATGGGTCGCTATTACGCCGAGGCCGACGGGGAGAGTGCCGAGGTCAGTCTGGCAATCGGCGAACAGTATCTGCCGCGCTTTGCCGGTGACGCGCTGCCGACCACGGCTCCGGGTCGCATCCTCGCACTGGCCGACAAGCTCGATACGATTACCGGGGTGTTTGCAATCGGCAAGAAACCGACGGGGAATCGCGATCCGTTCGCGCTGCGCAGAGCCGCGCTCGGTATCGTTCGCATACTGATTGAATGCGACTTCGATCTCGACCTCAGGGCGCTGCTCACCGAAGCGCTACGCGTGCAGCCTGCGCAAAAAACCGACGTCGACGAACTCTACGACTTCGTTACCGAGCGGCTACGGCATTATTTCCTCGACGCGGACCCCGACCTCGCTACCGAAACTTTCGATGCCGTCATGACCAGGAAACCCACGTCGCTGGTGGACTTCCGCGCCCGCCTTTATGCCGTCCAGGCCTTTCTCTCGCTCGAGGGTGCCGAGAGTCTCGCGGCCGCCAATAAACGCATCCGTAATATCCTGCGCCAGGCGGGCGACCCCGAACTGCCGGAGCTCAATAGGAAATTGCTCGGAGAGCCCGCGGAGGCCGCGCTCTGTGAGGCCCTCGATGGCGCCCGCAATACGGTCGCGCCGCTGCTCGAAAAGCACGATTACACCGCCGTGCTCACCATTCTTGCTGCCCTGCGGGGACCGGTCGACCGTTTTTTCGATGACGTCATGGTTATGATCGACGACGAGGCAATTCGCAATAACCGGCTCGCGCTCCTTCGCGCGCTAAGGGCCCTGTTCCTTAACGTCGCGGACATCTCACGCCTGTCGGTCACCTGACGTCGACGCAGCACACGCGACGATGCTTACGCTCCGCTCTATTTCGTATACGACATTTCTGTTCGTGACGGCGCTGGCAGCGGGCGCGCTCGTGATTCTGACTTTTTGGGGTCCAGCGCGCTGGCACTGGGCGATGACCGTCGGCTGGTGCCGTCTCGCAGTCTGGTCCGCAAAATTTTTTTGCGGCCTTACCGTTGTCGTCGAAGGCAAGGAAAATCTGCCCAGTGTGCCGAGCGTGATCATGATCAAGCACACGACGGCTCTGGAGACCCTCGTCCAGGTCGTCGAATTTCCCCGCACGACGTGGGTCGTCAAGCGAGAGCTTTTGTGGATACCGCTGTTCGGCTGGGCGATCGCGCTCGCGCTCAAACCGATTGCGATCAATCGCCGCGCCGGGCGGATTGCCGTGAAACAGGTGATTGACCAGGGCAAGCAGCGCTTGAAAGAGGGATCCTGGGTCACGGTTTTTCCGGAAGGCACGCGCATGCCGCCGGGTGAAACCCAGCGCTACGGTGTGAGCGGCGCGGCCTTGGCTAAGGAGGCCCGGTGTCCTATCGTGCCCGTCGCGCAGAACGCCGGCGATTTCTGGCCGCGGCGTGGCTGGCACAAACGTCCGGGGACCGTGCGGTTCTGTATAGGTCCCCCGATCGATCCCGGTGACCGGCCGCCGCGCGAAACGAATTTACTCGTGCAGGACTGGATCGAAACGAAGATGCTCGAGATCAGCAGCGTCTACCAGGAGCGGGCGCGTGCGGCCGCGGGTCCCCCGGCGACGGGTTCTTTTCCCGGTGACGAATCATGCTGACGTCCTGCAAGGTCGCATCCGCCGCCCTCGTCGTGCTCGTTCTCGCCGCCTGCGAAACACGCACACCGGCCGCACCGCCCGAAATCGACCTTGCACTGGCCTCGCTTGAAAAAGCCAGCATTGAGGCGCACCTGGAGTATCTGGCCGACGACGCCCTCGAGGGCCGGATGACGGGCGAGCCCGGTTATGACGCCGCAGCCCGATACGTTGCCGAGCGGTTTCACGAGGCGGGCCTCGAAGCCGGGGGCGACGACGCCTGGTATCAACAGGTACCGCTCATTTCCTACCGCGTCGACGGTAACAGCACGGCGCTTGTGGCTCATCGCGACAGTGGCGACGTCGCTTTCACCTATCCAGGCGACTACGTCACCGCGGGCGACAAGGTTCGGCAGGCGAACTCCGTGCGTGCCGAAGTCGTGTTCGCCGGCTTCGGCGTGCACGCCCCGGAATTGGGTTATTCGGACTACGACGGGCTCGACGTCGAGGGAAAAATCGTTGCGATTCTGGGCAAGGCACCCGCGACCTTTCCGCACAACGAGCGTGCTTATTATTCATCCTCACGAACCAAGGCGGCAGAGGCCGTGCGCCGCGGCGCCGTCGGCGTCATCGGTCTCAGGTCGGCCTATCAGGAACATACGTATCCCTGGGAGCGAATTCGTAAGCAGGCCGGAACCCGCCCGTCGATGACCTGGGTCGACATCGCCGGTCACGCTGCCGATTATTTTCCGGAGATAGAGATGGCGGTGACAATCAGCCCCGACGCCGCGACGAAGCTTTTCGAGGGCACGCGGATATCCTTTACCGAAGCGCGTGCTGCGGGTGAGGCCGGCCGGGTCGCATCGACGCCCCTCGGTTTCGAGGTCTCGATGACGCGCCGGACCAATCATGAGCGCATAACGAGCCCGAACGTTATCGGCATCGTGCGCGGGATGGACCCCGAACTCGCCGATGAATACGTAGTCTACTCGGCGCATCTCGACCATCTGGGCATCGGCGTTCCCGAGAACGGCGACGCGATTTACAACGGCGCCTACGACAACGCGATGGGCGTCGCGTTGCTACTCGAGACTGCGCGCGCATTTTCGGCGTCACCGCCGCGGCGCTCCGTTTTGTTCATTGCGGTCACGGGCGAAGAGCGTGGCCTGTTGGGTTCGGATTACTTCGCTAATTATCCGACCGTACCTACCGAGTCGCTGGTTGCGAACGTCAACCTCGACATGCCGCTGTTCCTGTATCCGCTCGCCGACGTCGTTGCCTTCGGCGCCGAACATTCCTCGCTCGAGAGGATCGTCGAGCGTGCGCTCGCAGCGGAAGGCCTGAAGCTCGCAGAGGACCCGAAGCCCCAGGAGACAATTTTCATCCGCAGCGACCAGTTTTCCTTCGTCCGCAAAGGCATACCGGCAACGTTCCTCGTACCGGGTTTCGACTCCGCGGATCCCACAATCGACGGTGCCTCGCTCGAGGAGGATTTCCGTCTGAACCACTACCACCGGCCATCCGATGACCTCAACCGCCCGGTGCACTGGGAATCGGCGGTACGCTTTGCGCGCGCCAATGTTCGCATCGGGACGATCATCGGCAACGCCGATAACCGGCCTACCTGGAACGAAGGTGACTTCTTTGGCGACCGTTTTGCGCGCCGCTAGTCCTGCGCGCATTACACGGTCACCAGATCTTGACGCGCCGCTCCGGCGACAGATACAGGGCATCGCCTGCCGCGACGTCGAACGCCTCGTAGAACTCCGGCACGTTGCGTACCGTGCCGTTTGCCCGGAAGCGTGATGGCGAGTGCGAGTCCGTCGCTACCCGATGGCGCAGTGCCTCCTCCCGATACTTGTTTCGCCACACCTGCCCCCAGCCGAGAAAAACCCGCTGCACCCCGGTGAAGCCGTCTATTACCGGGGCATCCCGTTCACCGAGCGAAAGCCTGTAGGCCAGCAGGGCAATGCTCAGACCGCCGAGGTCACCGATGTTTTCGCCAAGGGTGTACTCGCCATTGACATTGAGATCGTCGAACACCTTGAAGGAGGAATACTGTTCGACCAGTGTGGCCGTGCGCGCCTCGAACTCGCTGCGGTCGGCATCGGTCCACCAGTTGCGCAGCATGCCGTCGCCATCGAAGGTGCTGCCCTTGTCATCGAAACCGTGACCGATCTCGTGTCCGATGACGGCGCCGATGGCACCGTAATTGACGGCATCGTCCGCCTCCAGGTCGAAAAACGGCGGCTGGAGAATCGCCGCTGGAAACACGATCTGATTCAGCGTCGGCATGTAGTAGGCATTCACGGTCTGGGGCGTCATGCCCCACTCCTCGCGGTCGACCGGCCCGCCCTGGCGGTCGAGCACACGCCGGTATTCTGCGATGTTGGCCCGCTCGATATTGCCGTAGAGATCATCAGCTCGAATCGTCACGGCCGAATAGTCGCGCCATTTGTCAGGATAGCCGACTTTCGGTGTGAATTTCGCGAGCTTGTCGAGTGCCTCTTTCTTAGTCCCGTCACTCATCCAGTCGAGATCGCGAATGCTGACCTCGTAGGCCTTGATCAGGTTGTCGACGAGCTCCAGCATGCGATCTTTCGCCTCAGGCGGGAAATGTTCACGCACGTAGACCCGACCGACGATCTCACCAAGCGTTCTGTTGACGAGACTGACGCCACGGCGCCACATTGGCCGCTGCTCCTGAATGCCGACCAGGGTTTTCCCATAGAACTCAAAATTCTGGTCGTCGAGTTCCGCCGTCAGGCGATCCGCGGCAGCGTTCAGCGCACCCCACTTCAGGTAGATCCTCCAGGTATCGAGACTCGTGTCGACGAGGATTTCGTCGAGCGCGCGCATGTAGTCGCCTGTCAGCACGATCAGCCCGTCAATTTCCGTAATGCCGACTTCGTCAACGTAGCCGCTCCAGTTGAATCTCGGCATGAGCACCCCCAGCTCGCCAAGCCGCACTTTCGAGTAGTTTTTCGCGAAGTCCCTGAGATCCTCCTTGCGCATTTGTTTTCCGGCAAGCCGGGTCTCCAGCACCATGATCGCTGCCGCGGAGCGCTCGGGGTCGGGGAGCTTAGCCAGCTCAAACATCCGCGCTATATGCGCCACGTACTTCTTACGCAATACCGCCGATTTTTCGTCACTGCTGAGGTAATACTCGCGGTCGGGCAGGCCCAACCCGGCCTGATACGCGTAAATGCCGTAGTACTGCGGATTTTTCATGTCGCCGAACTGCGAAAGCACGAACGGCGACTCGAAACCGCGCTTTAATGCGGACCCAAAATACACGGCTAAAGCCGCATAATCCTGTATCGCATCGATCCGCTCGAGCTCGGCTTTGAGCGGTGCCAAGCCCTTCGCATTACGCGTATCCATATCCATGAACGACCGGAACAGGTCCCCGACCTTCTGTTCATCGCTGCCCTGCGGAAAATCACCGCTCGCAGAGGCCTCTATGATCCTGCGAACATCCTCCTGGCTTTGCTCCCTTAAGATCTCGAAGCTGCCGAACGACGGCTTATCCGCAGGAATCTCGGTAATCTCCAGCCATTTGCCGTTGACGAACGCAAAAAAATCATTGCCGGGGTCGACGCTCCAATCAATGTACTCGAGATCGATGCCAGAGCGCAGTTCCGCCCCTCCACTGTCCTCGGTTTCCTGTGGTACGCATCCGGTCACGATCCATGCTGCAAGCGATATAAAAAGCATCTGTCTCACAATCTGTCCCCGTTGTGCTTCAGAATTTCGCGATGCCCCTGCCGCACTGTGCGATGATCCAACTCGCCTTGCAGCGGAGAGCCTGATGGCTCCAGGTTCGTTCTCAAAGCCGATCGCCCGGTGCGTCACCGAGATTCGCGAGCTCGTCATACTGGCTTTCGCTCAGCGAATATATCCGTTTGATCTGGCACCCGCTCAGCGTGTCGACCCTGGGTCGGATGTAGCGCGCATCCCAGCGCGTATCCGGAACGATGCGTCGCTCGCGAATTGCCCTGCACGGGCTGTTGAATTCGATCAGGTAACTGCCGCGGCGCGTCATATACACCAGAAACCGGTCGCCGATAAGATCCTGGCTATCCCGTGATGTTGTCTCGATCCGGTCCGCCTCCGACAGCTCGTTGACCGCGATAAAGTCCCGAACGGCCGTATCCCGGTCGGGCCCTGTCGCCGCGCATGCCGAGACCAGCAGGACGGTGCACACGATGCTGGCTGATTTCATGCCGTTTACCTCGAGGAAGTGGCGGCCTTGGGCAAAATTCGACCGGCCCCCGAGTCAGAAGTTTGCCCGCGCGGCGGGTTGCGTCAGCGCTGCTCGCGGTAGAGCCGCGCGCAGAACTCTGCTGCTCGCGGATAGTCGCCGAGCCAGCGCTCTATGTCTGCACGCATGGCCTCCGGCGCTTCGCTGCGCGCTATCCGGACGGTGGCCGCCTTGCCGCGAGCGTAATTCTCCGGCTGCAGCCACAACCCGGACAGGGCCGCAAACGACATATCCGTGTAGTTGATCGTGTCGCCGCCCAGTATGGAAAGACGTCCGTCGTCGAGGCGCTCGTCGATCTCGGCGAGCAGCGCTTCGATATGCCGCACGGCCTTGCGAAAATTGTCGTCAGTGATCGAGAACGACCTGCGAATAAGAAAGGCGAGCAGCGGATACAGGACACGCAGGGCGGCCCGCTGCCACGCGGGGACGTCGGGATTATTGACGCCCCAGGCGCGCAGCGTCAGCTGGCGATCGGGCAGCAGGTGATGATAAATCCAGACCTGCAGGTTGGCGCCGTAGCGATCCAGGCGCGTCTCGAGCATCCGTCGTTCCTCGGTCGGCTCCAGGAACCGGCCATCGACACCCTCGCTGCTGCCGTATGCGCCCCACAGATAGCGAAGAATTTCCGGCGAATTACCGATCACGGACTGCACGAGCCCGCTTCGAAACCGAAGCTGCGGCACCGTCCGGCCGAGGAAATACGCGCCTAGTGTGCCGCCGCTTGGTCGCTCCTCGTAGTCGAGTCCCAGGCGATCCATACACCAGCGGACCTTTTCGACGAAATGGCTGGCGGTTATGGTCTCGAGGACGAGTGGCGGGGTTTTTTCCGGCATCGTGATGCCGGAAAGCGTAATGGCCCAGCGCCAGGCAAGCAGCAGCACTACCAGCGCAACCGCCGCGGCGACGCTCAGGCCAAACCAGGCAACGATAACGGGTGCCGCGAACAAAAACGCGGCGTGCACAAAGCGTCGCTTGTGGGTCACTTGGCGCTGATCCTCCGGCGGTTTTCGGTCAGCTTGAGTCCGGTTAGCCGAATCGCGACGTCGGTTCGTATCGACGCTCGGGCGGTAGCGAGATCAAATGTCGAGGTTCGATACCGTCAGCGCATTCTTTTCGATAAATTCCCGGCGCGGTTCTACCTGGTCGCCCATCAGTGTCGTGAATATTTCGTCTGCCTTGACCGCATCCTCGATTTTGACCTGCATGAGGCGGCGCGTTTCCGGATTGACCGTCGTTTCCCAGAGCTGTTCCGGATTCATCTCCCCGAGCCCTTTGTAGCGCTGGATCGACTGTCCCCGCCGTGCCTCCCCCATGAGCCACTCGATGGCTTCGGCAAAGTCAGTTATGGGGGCATCCCGTTCGCCGCGCCTGATGAACGCGCCCTCGCCCACGAGATCAGTCAGCTTTTCCGCGAGGTTTCTGATGTGAGTGTACTCGTTGGTGTCGAAAAACTCGCGCGGCAAATACCGCGTCGCCCCAATGCCGTGCTGGATACGTGTGATCGCAATCCGCACACCCTCACCGTCCTCGGCACCGCGCTCGAGGTCCGCAGAGTAGCTGCCGCCGTTGCCGCTGGTTGCTCTGTCGCCGCTGAGTTTCGGCAGCGCGGCCGAGAAATCGGACGTCCACGCTTCGAGATTGTCCAGACTCTCGGCGATCGCGGGCGTCACGGCCGGGAGCCGGCTTATTACGCGTAAAACGACCTCATCGTAGCGACTGGCAAGCCGCCTGATGATGTTTTCGACCGCGATGTATTCCTTGGCCAGCGTTTCAAGGGCCACGCCCGACAGCGGCGGCGCCGCCGCGTTGACGTACAGCTCGGCTCCCTCGAGCGCCGAGCTCAAGAGGTAGTTGTTGAGCTCCGTATCGTCCTTGACGTACACCTCCTGTTTACCTTTCTTGATCTTGTATAGCGGCGGCTGTGCAATGTAAACGTGGCCACGCTCGATCAGCTCGGGCATCTGCCGATAGAAAAACGTCAGGAGCAAGGTACGGATATGCGAGCCGTCGACGTCGGCGTCGGTCATGATGATGATGCGGTGATAGCGCAGTTTGTCCGGATCGAAATCGTCGCGACCAATACCGCACCCGAGCGCCGTTATGAGCGTCCCGACCTCAGCCGATGACAGCATCTTATCGAAGCGCGCCTTTTCAACGTTCAGAATTTTGCCTTTAAGCGGCAGGATCGCCTGGGTGCGCCGATCGCGGCCCTGTTTCGCGGAGCCGCCCGCCGAATCGCCCTCGACGAGGAACAGCTCGGAGAGCGCCGGATCTTTTTCCTGACAATCGGCAAGTTTTCCCGGGAGACCGGCAACGTCGAGTGCGCCCTTGCGTCGGGTCATCTCGCGAGCCTTGCGCGCAGCCTCACGGGCGCGGGCAGCCTCGATGATTTTCGAGACGATGGCCTTGGCCTCGGCGGGGTGTTCGAGCAGAAAATCCTCGAGGCGCTCTGCCATTACCTGTTCTACGATGCCTTTAATTTCAGATGAAACTAATTTATCTTTGGTCTGTGACGAAAACTTCGGGTCCGGCGCTTTGACCGAGAGCACTGCGGTAAGGCCTTCCCGCGAATCGTCGCCCGACGGGGTGAACTTGTCTTTCTTGGTGCTGAGCTCTTTTTCGATGTAGCTGTTCAGCGTCCGCGTCAAGGCCGTCCTGAAGCCCGCAAGATGAGTGCCCCCGTCCCGCTGCGGGATGTTGTTCGTATAGCAGAACATGTTTTCCTGATAGCCGTCGTTCCACTGCAGCGCCGCCTCGACGCCGACGTCGTCACGCTCCGCCGCGAAATGAAAGACGCTCGGATGCACCGGCGTCTTGTTGCGATTCAGATGCTCGACGAATGCGCGTATGCCGCCCTCGTATTCGAACAGGTCCTCGCGCTCATCGCGCTCGTCCACCAGCCGGATGCGCACGCCGGAGTTCAGAAACGACAGCTCTCTCAGGCGACGGGCCAGGATTTCGTAATGAAATTCTATGTTCGTGAACGTCCTCGAGCTGGGCTTGAACCGCAGCGTCGTGCCAGTTCGGTCCGTATCGCCGACGACCGCCAATGCCGCCTTTGGCTCACCGTGCTCGTATTCCTGCTGGTAGATCCTGCCGTCGCGATGAATCGTCAGGAGCAGCTGCTCGGAGAGCGCATTCACGACCGACACGCCCACCCCATGCAGTCCGCCGGAGACCTTGTAGGAGTTATCGTCGAACTTGCCGCCCGCGTGCAGCACGGTCATGATGACTTCGGCGGCCGAGCGGCCTTCCTCGGGATGCATATCCACGGGAATCCCGCGCCCGTCGTCGCTGATGGTGACCGACTCGTCGGCGTGGATCGTCACGGTAATGACGCTGCAATAACCCGCCAGGGCCTCGTCGATCGAGTTGTCGACGACCTCGAATACCATATGGTGCAGCCCGGTGCCGTCATCGGTATCGCCGATGTACATGCCGGGCCGTTTGCGCACGGCCTCGAGGCCCTTTAAGACCTTGATATTACTGGAAGTATATTCGGTTTCGTCGGTCATCCCGTGTCCCGGTGGCATAACCGATCCATTGTATCAGAATCCGGCGGCCGAAATAGCCCCAACGCTTTATTTATTAAGGTTTTTTCGGGTGTTTTCCCGGCCCGCCGCGGCGGCCGCTACAGCCTTACCGAAGCGGCCCGAAGCAGCGCTGCTGCTGGCTCAGCCGAGCTGCCGTATCGCGCCCCGTTCCACGTGAAACACCGCCGCGTCAGCGCCGAAATCGAGGTCATCGGGCCGCAGGCTAGTCGCCAGCACCTGGCTGCCCAGCCCCGCTACCATGGTCGTCAGGCGCGCGAGCGACTGTCGATCCAGCTCGGCCGCTGGATCATCGAGCAGCAGCAGCAGCGGGCGCTCCAGCGCCTCCTGAACGGTTACCGCCGCAGCCAGGATCAGCGCGCTCGCCAGCAGCTTCTGCTGGCCTCTGGAAACGACGCCGCGGGCTTTACGCTGCTCCTGGACGATCCGGAGCTCCGCCCGATGTGGGCCCAGCTGGGTGCCGCCCAGCTGACGATCCCGGTCGACGGCTCCCTCCATCGCCTCTGCGAGGGACCGGCCGGCCGGCCAGCCCCGCTGGTATTCGAATGCCACCCCAGTACCGAGAAGCGTACCGGCCATATGCTCCAGATGCCCCGCCGCGAGCGCCAGCGCCCGCCGCCGCACCGCATCAAGCTCCGCGGCCAGCCCGATAAATTCCGCGCTCCAGCCCTCGATTTCCGCGGTAGCCGCACCGGCGCGCAGCGCTGCATTCCGCTGCCGCAGCGCGCGGCGAAAGCGCCGCCAGGCACCCAGATAAGCTGGTTCCACGTGAAACGCGATCCAGTCCAGGAAACGCCGGCGCCCGTCCGGGCCCCCGGCTACCAGAGAATGCACCTCAGGATCCACGATTTGCAGCGGCAGCGCCGCTGCCAGGGCTGCCGCGCTACCGCCCCGCGCACCATCGACACGCACTTCCAGGCCTTCTGCGCGGCTGTTTTTGACACCCAGGCTAAACGTCCTGCCCTGGCCCGTAACGCGGCCGAATAGCGTCAGTACCTCCGCCCCGTGGCGTATCAGATCCGCCACCGGCGCGCCCCGAAAGGACTTCCCACGACCGAGGTAGCCGATCGCCTCGAGCACGCTCGTTTTTCCCGACGCGTTCTCCCCGAAAATTATGTTGAATCCGGGCGCTACTTCCAGCTCGATGGCCGTCAGGCAGCGGAAGTTCTCTGCCGCAAAGCGTACAAGCGTCATGACGCAATCGCTGTTACGCCACGATGGCTACGGCGCCTGCTTCTGCGGCCGGTTTGCGTTGCAGTGCTTCGAATGCCGAAACCCTGGGCAGGGACAGGCGCCTGCGCCGCTACTACAGCCGCATGGGCATGACGACGAATTTGCTGTCGGCCGCCCCTGGCTCACGGATCAGGCAACTCGAGTTGCTGTCCAGCACCGACAGCGCAACCTCCTCGCCGTCGATCGCGCCGATCGCATCGAGCAGGTAGTTCACATTGAAGCCAATCTCGATGTCGTCACCGCCGTAGCTGACCTCCAGCTCCTCCTCGGCTTCCTCCTGCTCCGGGTTGTGCGCCTGCACGACGACCCCGCTGTCGCGGATTACCAGGCGTATGCCGCGGTATTTTTCGTTCGACAAAATTGCCGCTCGTTGCAGCGCGCCACGCAGACTTGCCTTGTCGGCTGTCAGCTCGTTACTCAGGTCCTTTGGTATGACCCGTTCGTATTCCGGGAACCGACCGTCGATGAGCTTCGACGTGAACCGTATACCTTCGAGCTGCAGCCGCAAGTGATTCGTACCGAACTCGATATCCACATTGCCGTCGCCGGTCAACAGCCGCGCCAGCTCGAGCACCCCCTTGCGCGGCAAGATTACCTGGTGCTCACCGGCCTTACTACCGTCCAGCGACACCTCGCACAGCGCCAGCCGGTGCCCATCGGTCGCTACAGCCCGTAGCTTTTCCTTGCTCGTTTCCAGCAACATCCCGTTCAGGTAATAGCGAACGTCCTGCTGTGCCATCGAGAAATGCGTCTTGTCAATCAGCCGCGCCAGCACCGTCTGCCCTATGCTGATGCTCTGCGTCGCCTTTATATCCTCGATGGTCGGGAACTCTGCCGCTGGCAGTGTCGCCAGCGTAAATTTGCTCCGCCCCGAGCGCACGAGCATTTTTTCACCGCCGACGCTCAGTGCCACCTTTGCGTCATCCGGCAGGGCACGGCAAATGTCCAAGAGCTTCCGCCCAGACACGGTAATTTCTCCCCCAGACTCGACATCGACCGATGCATCTGCTACCAGCTCAACTTCGAGATCTGTCGCCGTGATGGACAGGCTGCCATCACGCGCCATCAGTAATACGTTGGACAGGATCGGCATCGTCTGCCGTCTTTCGACGACGCCAATAACGGCCTGCAGCGGTTTTAGCAGTGCTTCCCGAGTCGCACTCAACTTCATACGTTCCACCTGTTAATAAATGTTGGAAATAATTCCTTTGTTGTAATTATTAGGCCCGACACCACGTGTGGATAACTCATAAAAGTATTTTAAAAACAGCAAGTTATACTCTATTTTGAGCGTGGCGAAACGGTGCTGGAAAGGTCTGCTGCCTGTGCAGAGGCTGTGGATAAAATTGCTGCAAAGAGTTATCCACGACTTATCCACATTATCCTGTCAGCGTTCTCAACAAAGTCAAATAATCATCGTCGACACGCTTTTCGGTTTCTCGTAAGCCTTCGATGCGCCGGCACCCGTGCAGTACCGTGGTGTGATCGCGACCGCCAAAAGCGTCACCGATCTCCGGCAGGCTGTGATTCGTTAATTCCTTCGCGAGGGCCATCGCGACTTGCCGAGGCCGGGCGATGGATCGGCTGCGTCGCTTTGAGAGGAGATCGGCGACGCGAATTTTGTAGTAAGCCGCAACGGTCTTTTGAATGTTTTCGATCGACACAAGTCGTTCCTGCAGCGCCAGGAGGTCGCGCAGCGCTTCTTTCGCGAACTCGAGGTCGATCGGTCGCCCCGTAAACCGCGAATTGGCGATAACCCGTCGCAGTGCACCCTCGAGTTCCCGCACGTTGGAGCGAATCCGCTTCGCGATAAAGAACGCGACGTCCTCCGGCAGGTCTACGCCGTCCGCGCTCGCTTTACTCATGAGAATGGCAACCGAGGTCTCGAGTTCCGGTGGCTCGATCGCGACCGTGAGGCCCCAGCCGAAACGGGATTTCAGTCGCTCCTCGAGACCAGCTACCTCCTTGGGATAGCGGTCGCAGGTGAGTACGATCTGCCGCTGTCCTTCGAGGAGGGCATTGAACGTGTGAAAAAACTCTTCTTGTGAACGATCCTTGCCGGCGAAGAACTGGATGTCATCGATCAGCAGCGCGTCCAGGGTACGGTAGGAGCGCTTGAATTCGGCAATGGTGTTGTGCTGCAGCCCCTTTACCATGTCGCCGACGAAGCGCTCCGAATGCACATACGCGACACGGGCTGCCGGATTTCTGGCGAGTATTACGTTGCCGATCGCGTGCATGAGGTGCGTTTTGCCCAGGCCGACACCACCGTAAATGAACAATGGATTGTATGAGGTACCCGGATTCTGGCCGACCTGAGTCGCCGCGGCGCGGGCAAGCTGGTTACTTTTGCCCTCGACGAAGGTTTCAAACGTGAATGAACTGCTGAGCCGGGAGGCGATAGGCGTTGGCGGGTCCGAAGCGGTGCGGCTGCGGCCGGAAAGTGGCGCAATGCTCTGAGACGTCCGCGATGGCGCGGATGGCCGGGAGCCGACCTCCACGACAAGCTCCGCATCGGCCGCCTCGTGCGAGAGTATCTCCGTGATCCGGGTGACGTAATGCTCCTTCAGCCAGTCCACGACGAAACGATTCGGTGCCAGAAGTCGCAAGCAATTGCCGTCTTCGACCGCCTGCAGCGGCCGGATCCAGGTGTTGAACTGTTGCTCCGGTATTTCTGCTTTCAGGTCCCGGATGCAGCGCTTCCAGAGTGTGGTATCAGCAGGCATGGGGTTTCCGGGGAGGCGACTTCGATGTTATTGGCTTTCGCGAGCCGGCAGTCTATACCGGTTTTCTGAGCGCTGCCAGAAACGCCCTCACCGATACCGGTATCGGTCAAAACTCCTGTATTTACGGGCATCTATTGACACTGTCAGACCATCTCAGTACCCTTCCCGCCCTTCGACCGCTGGCGGCACGCGCGCGCAAGAACACGGGATTAGCAGCTATGAAACGCACATACCAGCCCAGCAAGATCAAACGCGCACGCACGCACGGTTTTCGCGCACGCATGTCGACCAAGGCAGGGCGACTCGTCCTCAAGCGACGCCGGGCGAAGGGTCGCGCCCGTCTGACGCCGTAACCCGTTCAAGTCTTGCCGTATCATAGGTAGCGACGACAACTCGCGGTTGGTTGGCAGCTCACTCTACCGGTTCAAAAAGCAAAACCGGCTCCTGACAGCGGCCGCCTTCTCCCGCGTTTTCCGCCGGGCTATACCAAGTCGCGACAGATGTTTCACGGTCTTGTGCCGGCCGAACGATAAAGACTACGCGCGCCTGGGGCTTGCGGTTTCGAAGAAACACTGCCGCCAGGCGCCGGCCCGCAATCGGCTGAAGCGGATCGTGCGGGAGTCGTTTCGACAGCATCAGTTCGTACTCGGGGGTCTCGACCTCGTCGTCATGAATCAGCCCGCCGCGACCCGCGCAAGCAACCGGCAGCTTTTCGATAGCCTCGCCGGTCATTGGCGGCGATTGAGTCAGGCGGCGGTCCGCGGTACCGGACCGCAGGAATGATCCCCCGTGGATAATCAGCGACTGTTGATCTGGGCGTTATTCGGGCTCATGGCCTGGTTCACCTATCAGGCCTGGCAACAGGACTACGGGCCGAAGCCGACGCTGCCCGCGCCGGCGGAGGAACCGGGGGACGCCCCGCCGGTGACCGATGCGCTGCCTGAATTGCCCGATGCGGACGCCGCGCCATCGGCACTCCCGGTGGCCGAAGAGGAGAGTCCGACACCGGCGGTAGCCGGCACGGGCCGGCCGGCACGGACCGTGCGCGTGCAGACCGACGTGCTGGATGTGGAAATCGACGCGCGTGGGGCAACGCTCGTACGCGCGACTCTCATCAAGTACCCGGTCGCCAAGGACCGGCCGGACCTGCCCGTCGAGCTCTTGAGCCCGGGGAGCGGCAATTACGGACTCATTCGCACCGGACTGCGCGCGGCAGGTGACGCGCCGGCGCCCGGACATACCGTTGAGTTCGAGACGCCGCAGACGGAATATCGTATGGCGGGCAGCGACGAGCTGCTCGTGCCGTTCCGCTGGGCCGGCGATAACGGCATCACGGTCGAGAAACGCCTGCGCTTTCGCCGCGGTAGCTATGCGATCGAGGTGGAGCAGGAAGTCCGTAACGAGGGCGAGGTTGCCTGGCGCGGCGATGCATACACGCAAATACTGAGACGCTCCGGCGAGCAGGAGCGGTCGATGTTCAACGTCGATTCGTATTCGTTCGCCGGGCCGATCGTCTACGACGGCGACAGCTCCGAGAAGCTGGATCATGATGACCTGCTCGACAAGGGCCCCTACGAGTACCGCAGCGACAATGGCTGGCTTGCATCGATCCAGCATCACTTCCTGAGTGCCGCTGTCCCGGAACGGAACAAGCCGCACGTGTTTCGGGTTCAGGTGCAGGGCAACGTCGCTGTGCAAAGCGTGGTTAGCGGTCGGGAAACCGTTGCGCCGGGTGCGAGCCACGTTTTCCAAACCACACTTTTCATCGGGCCGAAGCTCCAGGCACAGCTCGAAAAGCTGGCCGACGGCCTGAAGCTCACCGTCGACTACGGCTGGCTGACAATCATTTCCCAGCCGCTGTTCTGGCTGCTTTCGAAGGTGCATGGATTCGTCGGCAATTGGGGCGTGGCGATCATCATCGTGACGATCCTCATCAAACTCGTGTTTTACAAGCTGACCGAAGCGAGCGGCCGCTCGATGGCGAAGATGCGCAATTTGCAGCCGCGCCTCAAAGCCTTGCAGGAACGCTACAAGGACGACCGGCAGCAGCTCAGTCAGGCGATGATGGAGCTTTACAAACGCGAGAAGGTAAATCCCGCCGCGGGCTGTTTGCCGATACTCATCCAGATGCCGTTTTTCCTGGCGTTTTACTGGGTGCTCCTGGAAAGCGTGGAAATGCGGCAAGCGCCGTTCGCACTCTGGATAACGGATCTTTCTTCGCGCGATCCGTATTTCATCCTGCCTCTGATCATGGGTGCAGCGATGTACTTCCAGCAAAAGCTGAACCCGCAGGTAGGTGATCCCGTGCAGATCCGGGTCATGCAAATCATGCCGGTGATCTTCACGGTCTTCTTCGCGTTTTTCCCGTCCGGCCTTGTCCTCTACTGGGTAACAAATACGGTGCTGTCAATCGCGCAGCAATGGAAGATCAACAAGGTCGTCGAAAAAGAGGAGAAGATGAAGAAATCCGGCAAGAAAGCCAAGGACAGGAAGAAGCAGCCGGCCGACGACTGAGCAAAACCTGCGCCAACCGGCGCCTAGTTGCGAACGAGTTTCGTGCGAATCTTGATCTCCCCGTGCAGCGTTCGATGAACGGGGCAGCGATCCGCTATTTCCAGCAGCCGGTTCTTCTGCGCGTCGTTTAGATCACCGTCGACGCGAAGCTCACGACGAAACTCGTCAATTTTGCCCGCTCCGGTTTCACAGTCGGCACAGTCCTCTGCGTGCACCCTGTCGTGTGAAACGTCGACTGTCGCGGATTTCATCGCGAGATTTTTGTGCTTCGCATACATCCGGAGCGTCATCGAGGTGCAGGTCGCGATCGCGGCCGACAGCAGGTCATAGGGGCTCGGCCCGAGGCCGCTGCCGCCGACCTCGGGCGGCTCGTCCGCGATAAGGCGGTGCGTACCCGCGGCGACATCGGTGCGGAAACCGTCGGCGTAGGTGCGGGCCACGACGTGGCCGGGTCGGGCTTTCAGGGTGTCGGGCTCCTCGTCCGGCCGCAGGTATCGGGACGCCCAGGCGGCAAGTACGCGAGCCGCGTAGCGGGAGTCGGCTTTGCGGCTGAGCAGATGGTCGGCATCGTCTAAGCTGACGAAACTCTTGGGGTGTTTCGCGGCGACGAACAGCTCCGCAGCGTTGCGGATGTCGACCGTGTCGTCGAGCGGCGCGTGCATGATCAGGAGGGCCTTATTCAGCCGGCCGATGCTCTCGGGCAGGTTGTGCCGCTCGAGGTCATCGAGAAACTGGCGCCGGATCTGAAACGACTTGCTACCGAGCTGCACCTCGGCGGCGCCGTGCTCGGCAAGCTCTTTTTGCACACCGCGAAACATTTTCGCGAGGTGTGCAGGCTCGGCCGGCGAGCCGATCGTTGCGACGGCCAGTGCCGCGGGCAGCTCGGCGGCGGCCTGGAGGACAGCCGTGCCGCCCAGGGAGTGACCGACGAGCAGCGCCGGGGCTTGGTGCTCGGCTTCCAGAAATCGGCAGGCGGCGATCAGGTCGGCGACGTTGCTCGTGAAGTTCGTGTTCGAGAAATCGCCCTCGCTGTGCCCGACCCCGGTGAAATCGAAGCGCAACACCGCGAGGCCCGCATTGGTGAGCTCGCGAGCGATATGGTGGGCGGCTTTCAGGTTCTTGGAGCAGGTGAAGCAGTGCGCAAATAATGCAAAGGCTCTGGGCGTCGCGGCCGGCGCGTCAATGAGGCCGGCGAGCGTTTCACCCGCATCGTTGTCGAACGTGACTTTCTGGCTCTGCATGACGGCAATACCTGTGGTCTCATAAACGAAATTAGAGCCCGGGCGACAATCATGACGGACACGATCGTTGCAAGCGCGACCCCGCCCGGTAGCGGCGGCGTCGGGATCGTGCGCCTGTCCGGCCCGTCGACCGAGGCCATCGCCCGGCGCATGCTCGGCAGTTTACCGGAACCGCGCACCGCGACTTATCGGGTTTTTCGGGATCGGGCGGGACACCACCTTGATACCGGCCTTGCGCTGTTTTTCCCGGCCCCGGCATCGTTTACGGGCGAATCCGTGCTCGAGCTGCACGGGCACGGCGGGCCTGTCGTCATGGCCGAGCTGGTGTCGGCCGCGATCGACCTGGGCGCGCGTCGGGCCGCGCCGGGCGAATTTACACAGCGGGCATTCCTGAATGGCAAGCTCGATCTCGTCCAGGCCGAAGCGATAGCCGATCTCGTCTCGAGCGGGACGTCACGGGCAGCGCGCGCTGCGCTGCGCTCACTGAGCGGCGAATTTTCGGTCGCCGTCGACGCGCTGGCCGAGCAGCTGATTCGGTTACGCATGCACGTAGAGGCTGCGATCGATTTTCCGGAAGAGGAAATCGATTTTTTGTCCGATGCAGCGCTGGCGGCGCGCGTCGCAGACTGCGGGCAGGCCTTCGCAGTACTCGGCGCCAAGGTGAGCCAGGGACGCGTGCTGCGTGACGGACTCCGGGTGGTTCTCGTCGGCCCGCCGAACGCCGGCAAGTCGAGCCTCATGAATCGCCTGAGTGGCGAAGAGACGGCAATCGTCACGGACGTTGCCGGGACGACGCGGGATGTGCTTCGTGAGCGCATCGACATCGACGGACTCGCCGTCGAGCTCGTCGATACCGCAGGACTCAGGGAGGATCCGGATCGCATCGAGGCGGAGGGCATTCGCCGCGCCCGCGAGGCGCTTGGAACCGCGGATGCAGCGCTCTGGATTCAGGACGCCAGCGTGCCGGACGCCCAGGCAATCGACGAACCATTGAGCGAGGATGTAGCGGTGATCATCGTGCGCAACAAGATCGACCTGACCGGCGAGCGGCCGGGTTTCCCGGACGACGGGGACGACGGGCACGTTGTCGTCAGACTCTCCGCGAAGACCGGCGAAGGCATCGGCGCTCTGCGCACCGCGATTGCCGAAATTGCCGGCACCGGCAATCTGGGAGAGGGTGTGTTCTCGGCGCGTCGTCGCCACGTCGAGGCGCTGGATCGGGCCGCCCGGCATTTCGCGGCAGGGCGAGCCGCGCTCGAGACGCGACGTGCCGGCGAGCTGTTCGCCGAGGAGCTCCGGCTCGCACAGCAGGCGCTCGGTGAGATCACCGGTGCCGTGACCTCCGACGATCTCCTCGGGCGCATTTTCGCGGAGTTCTGCATCGGCAAATAAGCGCTCCGGGACCCATTTCCCGGCGCACAGGTAATAATCAGAACAACGTCATGACGACCTCAGGGCAAGGCGCGTGGCCTGGGCGAGGATAGAAAAGGTCGAAAGACGGAGGTCGCCATGAACCCCAGAAATTTCATCGTCGTGCTGCTCATGATAGCCATGCTCTGTACTGCTGCATGCACGACCACGCGGTCGGTCGCGCCGACCCAAGAGGCTGCAGTTGCTCACGACATAAAGCCCGGGGACGAAGTGACGCTCAAATTCATGGACGAGACGGAGCAGATCATCTCTGTCACCGCATTGAGCGATGATGGAATCCGGGGTATCGCGGCAGACGCCAGCGTGGTGGAGGCTCGCTGGGGCGAGCTGCATCAGGTCGAGATCCGCCGCGTGTCGACAGGCAAGACGGCCGGCGTCGCGCTTGCAGCTGTCGGCGCAACCGTCCTGATCATCGGCGCTGCGCTCGAGTCGGTCGGTCCGGGACTTGCCGGCTACTAGCCGCTCGGAGTTTGGACGGTCATTTCGCCGGGTCCGCCGGCTCTTCGCCTTCGGCCGGCGGTAGCCTGAAATAGGGCTCCGTGATCGAGATCTCGGTGACGGGCCCATACTTCGCGATCGAATCGCGAATCAGCTCGGCGTCGCCGAGCAGCACGATCACCAGATTGTCCGGCGTGGGATAGACCTCGGCGATCACCTCGGCGACGCTCTCGACGCTGGCGGCGGTAATGGCCGGGCCGTAGTCGTTAATGTAGGAGGCGTCGAGCCCGAAGACCTCCAGGCGGGCAATTAGCCGCGCCAGCTGCGGCGCCGTCTCGAGGATCGTCGGGAGCTGCCCGAGGATGTAGTTTCTGGCCGTGTCGATCGTCGTGGCGTCGAGCGCCGTCGAGTGTAACTCGGCAAGGACCGCGAGCGCCTTGTCGATCGCCTCCACGGTGGCATCCGTGCGCGTGAAGGAACTGATTGCAAACGATCCGCGTTTTTTGTGGCGCGCGAAACCGGACGATACGCCATAAGTCAGCCCGGATTTCATACGCAGCTCGGTGTTCAGCATCGAACTGAAGTTCCCACCGAAAGCCGTGTTCGCGATATTCAGCTCGGCACGGCGAGGGTACCCCAGCGCAACGCCCACATTGGCCAGCCGGAAATACGTCTGCGTGGCCCCGGGCTTGTCGACCAGGAGCACCGTGCGACCGCGCAGCGGCTCCGGGGCGATAACCTCTCTGACTTCCGTTGCAGCGGGCCGCCAGTCGGCAAACGCGCGCGCCAGCATCTCCGATATCGATGCGGCGTCGAAGTCGCCGGACACGGCAATGACCAGGCGATCTGCGCCTATGTGATTCTCGTAGTACTCTTTGATGTGCTCGATGTCGATATTCGCGAGCGTCGTTTCGCTGCCGCTGACGGGATTGCCATAGGGGTGCTCGCCGAACAGCATCGCATCGCCGTAGATGGGCACTAGCGCATTCAGATTGGAATCTTTTGCGGCGCGAATGAAATTCATCCGGCGATCGCGCAGCTTCTCCATCTCGACGGCATCGAGCGCCGGCCGACGCAGCATGTCGGCCAGCAACTCGACCATCAGTTCCGCATGGTCGGCAAGAAAGTCGCCCGAGATCGTAATCGTTTCGAGGCCGCCGCTCGCCGCCAGGCGGCCGCCGACGGACTCGACGGCCTCGGCAAACGCGGCCGCGTCGCGCTCGCCCGCGCCCTTCTCGAGCAGAGCCGCGAACAGGCTTGCGACGCCGCTCAGGCCCTCCGGGTCAGAGATTGCGCCGCCGCGCAGCACTGCATATACGCCGATGAGCGGTACGTCGTGTTTCTCACTCAATAGCAGAACGGTGCCGTTGTCGAGTTCCAGTCGCTGATACGGTGGCAGCGTTACCTCGGTAGCCATAGCCGAGACGGCCGTCAGCAGCAGCGCTGCGGCCGGTGCCAGGCGGAACGCGACGCGCATCATCAGTCGTCGGCCTTGTCGACGGGGGCAGGCGCGCGCAGGACGCCGACCGTCATGTTCGCCCTCCGAAAAACCTTGCTTGCGGCATCCCTGAGCTGGTCGAGGCTCAGGGCCCTGACGTCGTCCGGCAGCTCGAACAGTTTTTCGTAGCTGCCGTTGAACGTCTCGAAATTGCCGAGCGCTGACGCCTTGCCGCGAATAGTGGCCAGGCCGCGCCAGAAGTCCGCGAGAATGATGTTGCGGGCTTTCTCGAACTCTGCGGCACTCACATTTTCTGTCGCAACGCGAGCGAGCTCTTCGAGCATGCGTGTCTCGACTTGATCGGGATCGCCATCGGGTGGCAGCACTGCGTAAAAGTACAGGAGGCCGGGATCGAAGCCTTCGTCCTGAAAGCCGCCGACGGCAATGGCGAGCTGCTCGTCCTCGACGAGGATTCGATGCAGGCGGGAGGAATCGCCGCCGACGAGTATGTTCAGCAGCACGGTTATAGGCAGCGTCTCGGGATCCGTCGCGCTGCCCCCGTGGAACGCCATGTGCAACAGGGGCGTCTGTGCGTCCGTCTCGATCAACACCCGGCGGGGTCCCTTTTGCTCGGGCTCGACCGTGCGCACTGCCGCCGGGGGCTTCTGCGCAGGGATCTGTCCGAAAAACTCCTCGGCGAGCTTGAAGATCTCGACCGGCTTGACGTCGCCCGTGACGACGAGTGTGCAGTTATTGGGCGCGTAATAGGTCCGATAGAACGTTACGAGGTCATCCTGCGTCCAGGCATCGATGTCCGAAGGCCAGCCGATGACCGGAAACTGATAGGGATGTGCGACGAACGCGGTCGCCCGCACCTGTTCCCGCAGGCGCATGAAGTTGTTGTTGTCGACGCGCAGCCGGCGCTCGGACTGCACGGCGCCGCGCTCGGTTTCGACGACCTCGGGCTCGATGCGCAGGTTCGCGAATCTGTCCGCCTCGAGATCGAAAACGACCTTGAGCGCCGTGCGCGGAAACCAATCCATGTAAACGGTGACGTCGTTCGACGTATACGCATTATTTTCACCGCCGGCGGAAGTCATCTCACGGTCGAATTCGCCCTGCGCGCGCTTTGCCGTGCCGTTGAACATCATGTGTTCGAAGAAATGCGACAGGCCCGTTATGCCGGGGTACTCATTGCGGCTCCCGGCGCGCACGAAGTTGTACATGACGACGTTTGGAATGTCGTGATCCGGCCAGACGATGATGCGCAGTCCGTTCGGCAGCGTATGCGTCCGGATCTCGTCCGGCGACTTCGCCGACAGCGGCGGATCGCCCTGTTCCGGTTCGGGAATCAGAAACTCGAAGTCCGGCAAAAATAAATCGGCGATGACCGCGGCCAGGCCCAGCACGAGCAGCACTGCGACCGCGGCGTTGAGCTTTTGCCCGGTTTTGTAAACGATGGACTGTGTTTGATCGACGTCGACGGCTTTCTTGAGCCCCGAGGGCGTGATCTCGTAGAACCAAGCGAACGAAAGCGCGACGGGGAAGCCTACCGCGACCACGAGCAGCAGGAATTTTTCGACCCACTCCGGCCAGCCGTGGGACGTTACGCCTACGTCCGCAATGCGCAAAACCAGCCAGCCGGCAACGAGATAGAGCAGTGCGACCTTCAGGACGTTGCGCCGCCGGATCTCGGCGAATAAGGCCATAGTGGTTCTTGTTGTCGGAAGGGCCTCCCATCATGGAGATACGGGGGGGATTGTCAACCGATACGCAAGCCGATTCTCAGCCGAGCAATCCTTCGCGGCGATACAGCCGCGCGCAGACCCAGGTCAGCAGCGCGCCCATCACGAGCGTACTCAGAACGGAGATCGTGACGTGGGTTAGATTGACAGGCTCGTTCTTGATCATGTCTGCGAGCAGCAGGTGCTGGCTAAGGCTCGGCACGAACATGAATTCGAGACGCGGGCGCAGTGTGAGCAGGCTGACGATGACGATCGGCAGCGTCGGGGCGATGAGCACGACGCTTAGCCAGGTCTGCGCCTCCTTGTAACTTTTCGTGAAGCTTGCGACAAGCGTCATCACGGCGGCGCCAAGCAGGATGAACGGCAGCAATATCGCGAACGCGAACGCGACGGTGTCGATCCCGAAGTTCGGCGTCATACCGATTTCCTCCAGCGGAATGAATTTCAGCGCGACGTGAAACGCGGAAAGGCTCAGAATGAGTGACAGCGCCATGAACAGGCAGGTCGCCGCGATCTTGCCGAGCATCAGCGCATCCCGTGTGACCGGAAGCGACAGCAGCGGCTCCAGCGAGCCGCGCTCCCGTTCACCCGCAGTCGTGTCGATCGCGAGATACATCCCGCCCATCAGCAGTGCGAACAGAAAAAAGTAGCTCAGCATGCCCAGCATGACGATCGACCGTCCGCTGGGTGTCGAGACGTCGACTTCGTCGATATTGACCGGATTGATGATCGATGGGCTGATGCCGCGTGCCAGAAGGCGCAGCGCGGTGAGCTCGGCATCGTAGGCTGCCAGGGTGTCGCGCAGGCGCCGCGCATCCCGGTCGGCCTGCGGATTTGCCTGATCGAATATGACCGCGACGGTTGCCGGCAGCGAGCCGGTGAAGTGCCGGCCGAAGTCGTCGGGCACGAACAGCACGACATCCTGTGTGCCCGTTTTGACCGCAGTGACGGCGGCGTCGTAGTCGGCGGGGCCGTCGAGCACACTGAAGTTCCGACTTTCGAGGTAGCGCATCAGGTTCGGCGCATTGTCTCGACCAATGACCGGGACGATTAGGGCCTGGTCCATCATGGAAAACGAGCGCTCGATGGACAGGTTGATTACGAACGCAAACAGGATTGGTCCGAACAAAGGCCCCAGCGCGAGCGCGGACAGCAATGTGCGGCGGTCCCGGACGTTGTCGATGACCTCTTTGCCGAAGACCGTGACAATCGTCCTGATCATTCCGGGTCAACCATCGATAGCGCGCGCACGAACGCGTCCTCGAGGTCGTCACAGCCTGTTCGGGAACGAATGCCGTCGGCGGAATCATCGATGGCAACCTGGCCGTTGGCAATGATGACAATGTCGTCGCAAAGCGCCGCGACTTCCTGCATCACGTGAGACGAAAACAGAACGCAGCGCCCGGCTTCACGAAGCCTCAAAATCATTCCGCGCAGGGAGCGGGTTGCCATCACGTCGAGACCGTTGCTGGGTTCGTCGAGAATGATGTTCTGGGGATCGTGGACGAGCGCTCGGGCAAGCGCGACTTTCGTTCGCTGCCCCTGCGAGAACCCCCGGGTGCGGCGGTCGGCGAAGTCGTGGATTTCGAGGAGATCGACGAGCGTCTCGACGCGCTCCTCGATACGATTCTGCGCAAGCCCGGAAAGGCGCGCGAAGTAGGCAATGTTTTCACGGGCGGTCAGATGTGGATACAGTCCGGCGCCGTGCGGCAGCACGCCGATTTTCTGGCGGGCGGAGAGGCTGTCTGTGACGACGTCCGCATCGTCGATGCGTGCGCTGCCGGCATCGGGACGCAACACGGTGTAGAGGATTCTGAGCGTCGTCGACTTACCCGCGCCATTCGGACCGAGCAGGGCCGTGATCTTGCCGTCCGGCGCGGTGAAGCTCACCCCCCGCACGGCTCGAACCTCACGAAAGGACTTGTGCAGCTCCTCGGCGCGGATCAAGGCTCGGGACCAGCATAGTCGAGAAAAAACGGCATCACGAATGATCGCTCGAGACACTCCGTGTCGAGCCCTTCAATATCGGCGGTTGCAATGAAATCGGCAATGATGACGGGCGCACATCCGACGGCTGCCAGGCCGTGCCCTTGCTCTCTGCCAATAATGTGGCGCGCGTTTCCGAGATCGACCGCCGCGAGTTCGGCATAGCGCGGCGGCGTTATGGGATCGACCTCGCCCGATAGCAGCAGGATGGGCAGATCCGTATCGAGAGGTTCGTGCAAATCGGCATCCAGCGGCCCGGCGGGCCATACGCTGCAGATTGCCTGGAGCGCCTCGAGCTGATGCCCACCGATGAAGGTTTGCCGCAGCGCCTCGTGATCGACGGTATCGGCGTCGATGAACGGCACGTCTTCGGTACACATGATGGCGTTGTGCATGCCGATCGCGAGCGCATCCATGAGCTCCGAGGCAGCGATCAGATACTGGGCCGCGAGTGGCTCGAGACGGCCGCTTGCGGCCTTGTGAACGAGCATCGGCACGAGCGCGATCGTGCTGGGCTGGTAGGCGAGCAGCCGCAATGCCGCCGCCATCTCCGCGCGGCCGAATTCAATTGCTTCACGACGTCCGGTTACGGGGCTTGCAAGCTCGAGGTCGGCGGGATCGTCGTCGAGCGATGCTTTGAGCGACGCAAACCGACGTGCGAGATCCGGAAAACGAACGTTACAAGCGAGGTCCTCCCGGCATCGCGCAAATATCCGGTCCAAAGCGCGCTGTGCCTCGACCGCAATTTCCGGGCCGAGAGCTACCTGGGGAGGTACGACGCCGTCGAGTATCACGGTCCGGGTCGAATTCGGGTAGCGGCGCGCGAAATGCTGGGCAACCCGGGAACCGTAAGAGATACCGTAAATATTGAGCTTGTCGTAGCCGAGCGCCTGACGCACGGCTTCGAGATCCATTACTGCGACGCTGGTTGTGAAAAACCGCGGGTCATGCGGTAAGGCTTCGAGGCACTCGCGCATAGCCTCGACGGTTTCCTCCGTCGTGAATTCACCCTCGACGACACCGTCCTCGACCGGACAATCCAACGGAGACGAGTCACCGGTGCCGCGCTGATCGACCAGCAGGATATCCCGGTTCCGGCGAACGTCTTCGAACGCCAGGCGATAGGCCGCGTAGAATTGTGTCGATGCCTGCCCGGGCCCGCCTGCGATCGGCACGAACGGGTCGCGCTCCGGGTTCAGATCCAGCGCCGGAACGACGGCGACGCGGAGACCGATGGTGCCGGCATCCGGCTCTGCAGGATTCAGGGGACGCTCGAGCATGCCACAGCGCGCCTTCACGCTGGTAGATCCCGGTCCTGCGCTCAGGCGACAGTCCTGAAGCTCAAGCGACGGCGCTGCGTGAGCGGTGGCTAGCAGCAGGCCGATGAAAACGTAGCGCAGCATAGGGTACCGGGGTCCTGGGGCGGCGCTATCTTCGCGACATCCGCGCGGCAAGTAAAGTGATTGCCTGATCGCCCCCGTGCGAATCATGCCCGGACGCGAATCGGCAAATCGATTAGAATGCGCGTCCCCCGATGCGCAATCTTTGATCAATGTCCGAGCGTTACGACGTCATCGTCATTGGCGGCGGCCATGCCGGCACGGAAGCCTCTCTGGCCGCCGCGCGGGCGGGTGCGCGGACGCTCCTGATTACGCAGAACCTCGGGACGCTGGGCCAGATGAGCTGCAATCCTGCGATCGGCGGCATCGGTAAAGGCCACCTGACTCGGGAAATCGATGCGCTGGGCGGCGCGATGGCGACGGCCATCGATCTTGCCGGGATTCAGTTTCGCACGCTGAACGCGAGCAAGGGCCCGGCGGTGCGCGCGACGCGTGCCCAGGCGGATCGGGCGCTGTATCGGCGTGCAGTGCGGAGCCTTTTGGAAAACTACGCGAACCTGACGCTCGTGCAGCAGTCGGTCGTCGATCTCGTCATCGACAAGGAAGCCGTAGCGGGCGTCGTTACCGGACTCGGTCTCACATTCCACGCGCGCAGGGTCGTGCTCACGGTCGGCACATTTCTCGGCGGGCGCATACTCATCGGGCGCACTGAAAAGGCCGGCGGCCGCGCAGGGGACGCGCCCTCGAATCGCCTGGCCGCGAGGCTTCGCGAGCTGCCCTTTACGGTCGCCCGCTTGAAGACCGGTACGCCGCCGCGCCTCGACGGCAAGACGCTCGACTTCGGCCGAATGGTCGAACAGCGCGGCGACACGCCGACGCCCGTGTTCTCGTTTGTCGGCAGGCGCAGCGATCATCCGCGGCAGGTGTCCTGTCATATCACGCACACGAACGAGCGGACGCATGACATTATCCGCGGCGCGCTCGACCAGTCGCCGATGTACACCGGCGCGATCGAAGGCGTCGGGCCGCGATACTGCCCATCGATCGAAGACAAGATCGTGCGCTTCGCGGAAAAGCCTGCCCACCAGATTTTCGTCGAGCCTGAGGGGCTCGATACGCATGAAATCTACCCGAACGGCATTTCAACGAGCCTGCCTCACGAAATGCAGCTCGAGTTCGTGCGCTCGATTCGCGGCTTCGAGACCGCGCATGTGACCCAGCCGGGCTACGCGATCGAGTACGATTTCTTCGATCCGCGTGAGCTGCGACCGACGCTCGAGACGAAACACATTGCTGGCCTCTATTTCGCCGGTCAGATCAACGGTACGACCGGCTACGAGGAGGCAGGCGCGCAGGGAATTCTCGCGGGAATCAACGCGGCACGGCGGGCCCTCGGACGCGACGAATGGTATCCAAAGCGCCACGAGGCCTATCTCGGCGTGCTCATCGACGATCTGATCACGCGTGGCGTCAGCGAGCCCTATCGCATGTTCACGAGCCGTGCCGAGCATCGGCTATTGCTGCGCGAGGACAATGCCGATTGTCGCCTGACACCAATCGGTCGCGAGCTCGGCGTCGTCGGCGATCGGCGCTGGGAGATGTTCGAAGCGAAGCGCGAGCAGGTCGCCCGCGA
Organism: Woeseiaceae bacterium; assembly: GCA_041617855.1. GTDB lineage: Bacteria > Pseudomonadota > Gammaproteobacteria > Steroidobacterales > Woeseiaceae > UBA1847. The sequence goes on from JBFJOC010000023.1 coordinate 32,415, forward strand.
ACAGGCGCGGCTCGCGAGCATTGTCGTGCGACCGACAGCGACGAACGCGGCCGACACCGCCATACTCGGCCAGCCGCTCACGCGCGAGACGACGGCGGCCGAGCTCCTAAAGCGGCCCGAGATAGGACATGCCGACGTCACGGCCCTGTCGATGGTGGGACCTCTAGAAGCCCGCGTTCTCCCGGAGGAGGTCCGCGAACAGATTCAGCTGCAGATCGAGGTTGCTGCGAAGTACACGGGCTACATCGAGCGGCAGGCACGCGAGATCGCTCGGACCGAAAAGCAGGACGCGCTGCGGCTGCCTGCGGACATCGACTATGCGGCAGTCCACGGGCTGTCGAACGAGGCTCGGCAGCGGCTCCTGAGCGCACGTCCGGCAACGCTCGGCCAGGCGTCGCGACTGGAAGGCATAACTCCGGCCGCCGTGTCGCTGATTCTGATCCATCTCAAGAAACGGCAGCTCAAGAAGTCGGCGTGACGGGCTTGAGACGCGCGCCGAAATTCGTCTCGGTTCTGGTGTGCTGCGCCATGATCCTGTGGGGTTGCGGCGGCAACGATGTCGCCGGCAACGTGCTGCATCGTGGCCTGGCTGCCGATCCAGAGTCGCTGGATCCGCACAGGGCACGCAGCGTGCAGGCGGGCGATGTGCTGCGCGACATCGGCGAGGGCCTCGTCGGCTATGCCGCGAACGGTGAGCGCACCGCCGCAGCGGCAAGCCACTGGGACGTATCGGAAGACGGGCTTACCTATACGTTTCATTTGCGCGCGAACGCACGCTGGTCGAACGGCGATCCGCTGACTGCAGAGCACTTCGTGTTCAGTCTGCGCCGCCTCGTGGATCCGGGGACGGCCGCGTTTTACGCCGAATTCGTGAAAGACATCGTCAATGCCGCGGAAATCACGGCCGGGGACCGTGAACCTGCCTCGTTAGGTGTCTCGGCGCCCGATGAACGGACGCTCGTCATCAGCCTGGTCCGGACGACACCGTATCTGCTGAGTCTTTTGACGCATCCAAGCACGTTTCCGGTCCATCCCGGTTCGGTCGCCAGGCACGGCGATGCGTTCACGCGGCCCGGAAACCTGCTGTCCAATGGCGCTTACTTATTAAAAGGATGGCGGCCCGGATCGCTGCTAACGCTCGTGCGCAACGATCAATACTGGAACGATGCGAATACGGCAATCGACTCCGTGCAATACCATGTCAGCACCCAGGAGATGACGGAACTCAATCGCTATCGCGCCGGCGAGCTGCACATCACGAGCAGCGTACCACCGGACAGTTTCGACGAGGTCCGGCGAGAGCGCCCGGAGGAGTTGCGGGTCGCGCCGTATCTCGGTGTCTATTATTACGGTTTCAACCTGACGAAGCCGCCTTTTCGGGACAACTCGGCGCTCAGGCAGGCGCTGTCGATGGCAATTGACAGGGACATTATCGTCAACGACATCATGGGGCGCGGCGAGGCACCGGCCTGGAGCTGGGTGCCGCCCGGCGTCGACAACTATGCGCCCCGGCGTCTGAGCTATGCAGACCTGACGCAGGACGAGCGCAATACGCTCGCCAAGCGCCTATACCGAGAAGCCGGCTACGATTCCGAGAATCCCGCGAAGATCGAGCTTCGTTACAACACGTCCGATACGCAGCGCCGGGTAGCGCTCGCAATCCGGTCGATGTGGCAGGATGTCCTCGGCGTCGAAACGACGCTCATCAACGAAGAATTTCAGGTGTTGCTTGCGAACATGCGGCAGGCCGAGATTACGCAGGTGTTTCGCTCGAGTTGGATCGGCGATTACAACGATGCGCATACGTTCCTGTCGATACTAAGACGCGGTAATCCGTCGAACATGCCGCGTTACTCGAGTGACGAGTACGAGGCGCTCATGCAGAGTGCCGCCGATCAGGTCGATCCCGAACGTCGGCGCCTGTTTCTAGAGGAAGCCGAGCGCGTCGTGCTCGCCGACCATCCGGTCATCCCGCTGTATTTCTATGTCAGCAAACATCTCGTCAGTCCGCGCGTGGAAGGCTGGGGAGACAACGTTCTGGATTACCATTACAGTCAGCACCTGAGCCTGAACACGCCGTAATCGCAGATTCATCGGAACGACGCCTTGCTTCGCTACGCCCTGCTCCGACTGCTCGGCGCAATTCCGACGCTCCTGTTGGTAATTGTGCTGGCGTTCCTGATGGTACGGGCAGCACCGGGTGGACCCTTCGACGCCGAACGCGTGCTGCCGCCGGACATTGCGGTGAACATCGAACGTGCCTACCATCTGGACGAATCATTGCCGCGGCAGCTCGCGCGCTACCTGACCGGCCTCGTTCAGGGGGACCTCGGTCCATCCTACCGGTATCGCGACCACACGGTGAGCGAGCTCATCGCGAGTGCATTTCCGCTGTCGCTCAGGCTCGGTTCGCTGGCGATGCTCATGGCCCTGATCATCGGCGTGGCGGCGGGGGTCGTTGCCGCGCTGGCGCAAAATTCACTACTCGACCGCGTCGTCATGAGCCTTGCGATGACCGGCATTTCGATACCGGTGTTCGTGATTGCGCCCGTCTTGGTCCTGGCCTTCGCCGTCAAACTGAACTGGCTGCCGGCCGGTTGGAGCGGCAGTGGCGGCGGTGCGCGCATGGTGCTGCCGGTCATCGCGCTGGCACTGCCGCAGATCGCGTATATCGCGCGCCTGATGCGCGCGAGCCTGATCGACGTGCTTGGCAGCGATTTCATACGGACCGCCAGGGCGCAAGGTCTCGGACGGCTAGCCGTGATTCGCTATCACGCGCTGAAACCAGCGATGCTGCCGGTCCTTTCCTACCTCGGGCCGGCGATAGCGGCCGTGCTGACGGGCTCCGTCGTCATCGAAGAAGTCTTCGGCATCCCGGGTCTCGGTCAATTTTTCGTGCGCGGTGCGCTGAACCGCGACTACACGCTCGTCCTTGGCATTGTGATTTTTTATGCTGCGCTCATCGTGTTCCTGAATCTCGTCGTTGACATACTCTACGGCGTAATCGATCCGCGGGTGCGACAAAAATGAATCCGGGCACGTGGCCGCGAATCCGGGCGAACACGATCGTCATTAGCAGCGCGGGCGTCATTCTTGCGCTCGCCGTGCTCGCGGCCGTCGGTCCCTGGATCAGCCCGCATGCCCACGGTGATACCGATTTCGGGAACATTCTCAGTGCACCGACCCTCGGGAATCTGCACCTGTTCGGCACCGACGAGCTCGGTCGCGACCTGTTCGTGCGAACGATGCAGGGTATCCGGGTAACGCTGCTCGTCGCAATCGTCGCCAGCGCGGTTAGCCTGGTCATCGGTGTCGCCTACGGGGCGTTGGCTGGCTACGTCGGTGGCCGCGTCGATGCCGTCATGATGCGCTTCGTGGATACGCTGTACGCGCTGCCGTTCATCTTCTTCGTGATCCTGCTGATGGTCGCGTTCGAGCG
>JBFJOC010000024.1:0-34452 GCA_041617855.1 Woeseiaceae bacterium
GGGCGCGAATCTTTCGCGGCTGGAAGCCGCTCCTGCGTCAGGCGTAGGACGGCGTTACGTAGGAGATGGGCGCCTTGCGCGAATCCCTGAACGTCACCTCGTCGAACGCGGCTTCTGTCGCGAGCAGTTTGCACAACAGCCGGTTGTTCAGGTCATGCCCCGACTTGTAGGCGCGGAATTCACCGATGATGCAGTGCCCGAGCAGGTACATGTCGCCGATGGCATCAAGAATCTTGTGAATGACGAACTCGTTCGCGTAGCGCAGTCCGTCCTCGTTCAGAATCCGGTAGTCATCCAGCACTATCGCATTATCCATGCTGCCGCCGAGCGTCAGGTTACGTTCGCGCAGAGCCTCGACATCGCGGAGAAAACAAAACGTCCTGGCGCGGCTGACTTCCTTCAGGAACGACGTTGACGAAAAATCGATCTCGGCGCGCTGCGCCAGCTTGTTGAAAACCGGATGGTTGAAATACACCTCGAAGTTGACCTTGAAGCCGTTGAACGGCACCAGTTCGGCCCACTTGTCGCCGTCCTCGACGCGAATCTTCTTGCGGATGCGCAGGAATTTCTTCGCGGCGTTTTGCTCTTCGATGCCGGCCGACTGCAGCAGAAACACAAAAGGCCCGGCGCTGCCATCCATGATCGGTACTTCCGGCGCCGACAGGTCCACGTGCAGATTGTCGATACCAAGACCCGCGAGCGCCGACATCAGATGCTTGACCGTGGCGACCTTGACACCGTCCCTTTCCAGCGTCGTTCCCAGCATCGTCTCGGTAACCAGCCGCGGATCGGCCTTGATGTCGACAGGTTCACTCAGGTCCACACGGCGAAACGTAATCCCTGCGTTTTCCGCGGCCGGTCTGAGGGTCATGTAGACTTTCTCGCCGGTGTGCAGGCCGACGCCGGTCGCCCGTATCGCCGTCTTCAAGGTCCGTTGTCGCATCATTGCCACGATTGTGCCCGTCATTGCGCCCGGGCTGCTGGCGCGGCCCGTGCCAAAATATCAAGTCTTGCTAAGCGTCTCGTCTCGCGCGAGAACGGCCAGTCCGTGGCGTCGCGGGGCCGCGTTATCTGTGGCGACTTGCCCACCGAAGTTGCGTCGGTGCCACGCGCCCCGCGTCTTTGTGCCTTTGTTGTCGATCCCCAGAACGCGCGCAAGCGTACCACAGGCTACGAAAACATCACAGTTTTTCAAGCCCTTACAGGGCGACGCAGCCTGTGCGGGCAGAGGGGGCCGGCCTGGCTGCGCCGGGCCGGCCTCGCAGAGGTCTCATGCCGCGCGCGCGAGGCGCGCCAGCGGCTTATCGGCAGCCGCTAATCCGCCTGCCGGCGCAGGAATGCAGGAATATCGAGCAGGTCCTCCTGCAATGTCGGCTCCGAGAGCCCGTCGCCGACGGCGCGCTTGCGCTGTACGGTGGGCTTCTCGAGACCGTGGTAATTCGGCTCCGAGTTGGCCGCCGGCCGGGGAATGATCCGCATCGGCGATTCGCTCACCGCCGTGCCCTGACCGAGGCCGGTTGCGACGACCGTCACGCGGATGCGATCCGTCATATCGGCGTCGATGACGGTTCCCACGACCACGGTTGCGTCGTCGGATGCAAACTCCTTCACCGTATTGCCGACCTCCTGAAACTCACCGATTGACAGGTCCATACCGGCAGTGACGTTTACGAGGATGCCGTTGGCTCCGGCAAGGTTGATGTCCTCCAGGAGCGGGCTCGACACGGCGGCTTCGGCGGCCTCGCGCGCGCGGTCCTCGCCGGAGGAGGATCCCGAACCCATCATCGCCATGCCCATCTCGGCCATGACGGTGCGGACGTCGGCGAAGTCCACGTTGATCAGCCCCGGCCGCGTGATCAGCTCCGCGATGCCCTGGACGGCGCCCTGCAGCACCTGATTCGCCGCGCGGAACGCGTCGAGCAGCGTGGTCTCGCCACCAAGAACGGCAAGCAGTTTTTCATTCGGTATCGTAATCAGCGAATCGACGTATTTGCCGAGTTCTCCAATGCCGTGATCCGCTATCGACATGCGTTTGACACCTTCCATGAGGAACGGCTTCGTGACGACTGCGACGGTGAGAATGCCGAGCTCCTTCGCCACCTGAGCGACGACCGGGGTCGCGCCGGTTCCGGTGCCGCCGCCCATGCCGGCGGTGATGAAGAGCATGTCTGCCCCCTCGATAACCTCATGGATCCGGTCCCGGTCCTCCATGGCGGCCTGTCGGCCAACGTCGGGATTGGCACCCGCACCAAGCCCCTTCGTTATGTTGCAGCCGATCTGCAAACCGGTTCGCACCCGGGCACTCTTCAATGCCTGCGCGTCCGTGTTTGCGCAAATGAAGTCGACGCCTTCAATGCCGGCTTCAACCATGTGCGCGACGGCATTGCCACCGCCGCCTCCGACGCCGATGACTTTGATGACCGCGCTCTGGCTGTGCGCATCCATTAACTCAAACATGTTGCATCCTCCGCTCTAGACCTCGTGCAGGCCACTCACTGGCCCGTTTTCCCTGCCGGCACCATGCCGGACTCACTCTCAGCCGACGCTAGTCGACCTCGAACCCCTGACCCGCGCGTCGCGCAGACCTCAAAACTGTCCGTTGAACCATGCCTTCATCCGTTCCCAGACTTCGCCTATGCCGCCGATTGGTGTAGGCCGATTGCTGCGGCGCGCCAGGCTCTCGTAGCCGTACAGCAGCAAGCCGACGCCCGTGGCGTGGATCGGGTTACGCACGACGTCGACGAGCCCGTCGACGTGCTGCGGCGCGCCGAGCCTAACCGGCATGTGGAATACTTCCTCGGCAAGTTCGACCGCGCCCTCCATCTTTGCGCTGCCGCCGGTGATGACCACGCCCGCCGCAATCAGCTCTTCAAAACCGCTTCTGCGCAGCTCGTCGCGAATCAGACCGTAGAGCTCCTCGTAGCGGGGCTCGACGATTTCCGCGAGCGTCTGCCGTGCGAGCCGTCGCGGCGGCCGTTCACCGACACTCGGAACTTCGATGGTTTCATCGGGATTCGCGAGCTGTGACAGCGCGCAGGCATACTTGATCTTGATTTCCTCTGCGTACTGCGTCGGCGTGCGCATCGACACCGCGATGTCGTTTGTTACCTGATCCCCGGCGATCGGGATAACCGCCGTATGCTGAATTGCGCCGCCGAGGAAGACGGCGATGTCGGTCGTGCCACCGCCGATGTCAACGATGCAGGAGCCGAGCTCCTTCTCGTCTTCCGTGAGGACCGAGTAACTCGATGCAAGCTGTTCGAGCACGATGTCATCGACGTCGAGTCCGCAGCGCTGTACGCACTTGACAATGTTCTGCGCGGCACTCTCGGCGCCGGTAACCATGTGGACTTTGGCCTCGAGACGAACGCCCGACATGCCGACGGGCTCGCGAATGCCTTCCTGATTATCGATCAGAAATTCCTGCGGCAGGATGTGGAGGATTTTTTGGTCGGCGGGAATCGCAACGGCACGCGCTGCATCGATGACCCGGTCGACGTCTCCGGCGCTCACTTCCTTGTCACGTATTGCGACGATGCCGTGGGAATTCAGGCTCCGAACATGGCTTCCGGCGATTCCCGTATACACCGAGTGAATGTCGCAGCCCGCCATGAGCTCGGCTTCCTCGACGGCCCGCTGAATTGAATGCACCGTGGATTCGATATTTACGACGACACCTTTTTTGAGGCCTCGCGAGGGATGCGTGCCTATGCCAACAACTTCGATGTCACCTTGATCATTGACTTCGCCGACGATTGCGACGACTTTCGATGTCCCGATATCGAGACCGACGATCAGATTCTTGTCGTCTCGTTTCGACATTCAGTGACGTCCCCGCAATGCGAGCATCGCTTCATTCGACCCACTCGGATCGCTGGCCGGCGTTTGCAGGCCATCCTTCCAGCCGATCGTGAAGCCGTTGCTGTAACGCATGTCGACATAATTGATGTCTGCGGCCCGACTCGTGATGATGTCGGCAACGACGTCTAGGAACAGTTCCGTGCGCTCGGCAACATGGCGCCTGCCGAGACGCACACGCACGCCGTTCGCCAGCGTCATCTGCCAGGCACCGCGTGCATCGAGTCGAATGCTGCGCAGATCGAGACCCAGCGGAATGAGTCGGTCGCGGACAGCAAGATATCGGCTGGCAACGTCGTTCGCCCGGTCCGGTGGCCCACTCAGCCTCGGTAATTCCGCCGGTATGTGGCGCGCGTCGGTGACGAACAGCTCACCGCGCATGTTCAGCAGGCCGCGCTCGTCCCAGATTGCCGCGGGTTTTTGCTCGGTCACGATGATGCGGATACGGCTCGGCCAGCGGCGCGCGACCGTCACCGAATCGATCCACGGCAGCGCTTCAATTTTGCGCCGCATGCGGTCGAGATCGGCCGTGACGAAGCCCCGGTCCAGCTCGTCGCTGACCGCCGCCTCGATCTGCAGCGCCGAGACTCGCTGGAACGGGCCGTGGATCTCGATGGAGCGAATCCGCCGATCGAGCATGCTGGCGCTAAGCTGATACGTCGCCACGACCACGGACACGGCAAGCAGCGGTGTCACGACGTGCCGCCAAGAAATCGCAGGACGCCAGATACGCAGTGCCCTTGTCGGTTTGCGCCGCCGTGCCTGCCTACGCGCCATCGGTCGCCCTCTTCTGCCGGCCGTGCGCCGGCGTTTCGGATACGCTGCTCTCGAGAATGCGCCAGGTGAGCTCCTCGAAATCGATTCCGGCCTCGGCCGCGGCCATTGGCACGAGGCTGTGACTGGTCATTCCGGGTACCGTATTCACCTCGAGAATCTGCGGCTGCCCGTCCGCGCCGGCCATGAAATCCACGCGCCCCCAGCCTGTGCACCCGAGCGCAGCAAATGCGGCAAGCGCGAGTTCCCGGTAGCTCTGCTCAGCGTAGGCATCGGTCGTGCCGGGGCAGTGGTAGCTGGTGCGCTCGGATTCGTATTTCGCGCGGTAGTCATAGAACACTCGCGGTGTTTCGATGCGGACCGTCGGCAGCGCCTGACCGGCAAGAATTCCTACGGTCATCTCCTCGCCGACGACACAGCGCTCGGCGAGCGCGACGCCCGAGTACGACAGCGCGAGGTCGGCAGCCTCGCCAAGCTCATCCGCCTCGAAGACCTTGCTCATACCCACGCTCGAGCCCTCGCCCGCGGGTTTCAGGATCAGGGGATAGCCGAGACGATCTGCGGCCAGCGCTGCATCGCCTTTGGACCTGAAAACCTCAAACGCCGGCGTCGGTAATCCGACAGCGGCGAACAGCTGCTTACTGCGGATCTTGTCCATGGCCAGCGCGGAGGCCATGACGCCGCTGCCGGTGTACGGTATGCCCAGCCACTGCAGCGCTCCCTGCAGGGCGCCGTCTTCACCGCCCGGCCCGTGCAGTGCGATCCAGACCCGATCGAACCCGGCATCGGCGAAATCACGCAGGCTGCTCGCGGCCGGGTCCCAGGCTTCGGCCGCGACGCCGCGGGCCTCGAGCGCCCGTTTGACGGCCGTGCCCGTATCGAGCGACACCGCCCGCTCGCTGGAGAACCCGCCGAGCATCACCGCGACGCGGCCGAAGTCCGCGGCGTCGGTAACCCTGTTACGGGTTTCCGGAACGTTTTGACCGCTCACTCCGGTCGCTCCCCGACAATGCGCACTTCGTGTAGCAGCTCGACGCCATGCGTCTCGCGAACGCGTTGCCGGACATGCTCGATGAGCGCCTCGACGTCTGTCGCAGTCGCCGCGCTCTCATTGATGATGAAGTTCGCATGTTTCGGCGACACGACCGCGCCGCCGATTGCGCAGCCCTTGAGCCCCGCCGATTCGATGAGCCTCGCGGCGAAGTCCGCGGGCGGATTGCGAAATACCGAGCCGCAGCTGGGCAGTCCCAGCGGCTGGGTCGCCCTGCGACGCTCGAGCAGCTCGTTCAGGCGCTCGGCGCTGGCGCCCACGCCGGGGTCAAATTCGAAGCTCGCCTCGATGAACCATTCGTCCGCGGGGCCGGTGACGCTGCGATAGCCGATGGCATAGTGCGCAGGAGTGCGGCTGTGGACACTCCCATCGCGGTCGATCGTCCGTACCGCGCGGACCCGTTCCCACGTTTCACCGCCGTGGGCGCCCGCGTTCATCGCGAGAGCGCCCCCGACCGTCCCGGGAATGCCAGCGAAGAATTCCGACGGGCCCAGTCCCCAGCGCAGGCACTGCCGGGCGAGCTGTGTGCATGGCACGCCGGCGCCGGCGGTGACGCCGAGGTCTCCGCTACGCTCGAGCGTGCGCAGGATGCGGCTTGCAGCGATCACGACGCCGCGTATACCGCCGTCGCGAACGAGGACATTACTGCCAACACCGAGCCAGAAAATTGGCGTATCGGCATCCAGGCCGGCAAGGAATCGCGACAAATCGCTGATGCTGGCCGGGATATAGAATTGCTCCGCCGGCCCGCCAACCCGCCATGAGGTATGCCGGCTCATGGGCTCATTGCGCAGTAGCCTGCCCTCGAGACCGGTGTGCATTGCGGCAGCCATCAGCGACGCACCTTGAGCGATGGCGATTTGGCAAGCGCGTCGGGTAGCCCGGCGGCGAAGCCGCCGATATCTCCGGCGCCCATGGTCAGCACGAGATCGTTGTCCTCGAGCAGTTCCTCGAGAACCTGCTGCGCGGCGTCCAGAGTTTCTACGAACACGGGTTCCACCGAGCCGCGCGAGCGCACCGACCGGGCGATGGCCCTCCCGTCCGCGCCGGCGATCGGCGCCTCGCCCGCAGCGTACACATCGAGCAGGACCAGGACGTCGACCGCAGAAAGGACGGTTGCGAAATCGTCGAGCAGGTCGCGCGTGCGGCTGAAACGGTGTGGCTGAAAGACCAGAACCAGACGTCGTTTTGGCCAGCCCGCTCTGGCGGCTTCGATCGTTGCCGCAATTTCCGTGGGGTGGTGACCGTAATCGTCGATCAGCAAAACGGAGCCTGCATGCGCTTCGATCTCGCCCAGATTCTGGAACCGACGATCGATGCCCTCGAAATTTTCCAGCGCCCGGATCACGGCGTCGTCCGCAATTGCAAGCTCCCCGGAGACGGCGATTGCCGCAAGCGCGTTGCGGACATTGTGCAGACCCGGCAGGCGCAGCGAGATGTGGAGCGGTTTCGCGTCACCGGGACGAACGACCTCGAAGCGGCTCTGGTGCCCCTCGAATCGGATGTCTCGCGCGCGTATGTCAGCATGATCGCCGATGCCGTAGGAGACAATCGATCGGCCTATCTGGCCAAGGATGGCATTCACACCCGGATCGTCCGTGCAGACCACCGCCAGCCCGTAGAACGGCAGGTTGTGCAGAAACTCGACGAATCCCGACCGCAGTTTTTCTATGTCGCCGTCATACGTCGACATGTGGTCAGCGTCGATGTTCGTCACGACGGCAAGCATCGGCTTAAGGTGCACGAACGAAGCATCGCTTTCGTCGGCCTCGGCAACGAGATAGTCGCCCTGTCCGAGCCGCGCATTCGCATCCGCGCTTTTCAGGCGCCCGCCGATCACGAACGTCGGGTCGAGCCCGCCCTCCGCAAGCACGCTTGCGATCAGGCTCGTGGTCGTCGTCTTACCGTGCGTACCGGCCACCGCGATCGAATAACGAAAGCGCATCAGCTCCGCGAGCATTTCCGCCCTTGGGACGACGGGCATGAGCCGCTCGCGCGCCGCGGTAACCTCGGGATTGGTTTCATCGACCGCGCTGGAAACCACGACGGCGTCGGCGTCGCGGATATTTTCGGCAGCGTGGCCGATGAATACGGTTGCGCCCAGGCGCTCAAGCCGCGCGATCTGTTTGTTGGTCCTGAGATCGGATCCCTGGACCCGATATCCGAGGCTCAACATTACCTCGGCAATACCTGACATACCGGAGCCGCCGATACCGACAAAATGCACGCAGTGAATTCGGCGCATGCGTTTGATCATGCTGCGACCCCCGCCTGCTCCAGGCAACGCTCAGTGATCCGAGCAACCGCGTTCGGCTTCGCGAGGGCGTGAGCCCGTTCGGCTCTGGCCGCAAGCTCCGCGCGTGAGGACAGCCAGCCGGTAAGAGTCTCGGCGAGGCCGGCAGGCGTAAGCTCGCTCTCAGGGATGATGACGGCAGCCTCCGCAGCGACCAGCCCGCGAGCATTGGCCGTCTGGTGATCATCGACGGCCGCGGGATAAGGCACGAATACCGCCGGTAAACCCACGGCGCACAGTTCGGCGACCGTCAGCGCACCGGCGCGACACACCACGAGATCCGCCCAGGCGTACGCGGCGGCCATATCGTCGATGAACGGCTCGAGTTCGACTTCGACGCCGTGCTCCGCGTAAGCGGCACGCGCGGCGTCGCGCGTCAGCGAGCCGCACTGGTGACGGACGACCGGTCGCCGTGCGGCCGACAGCAGCGCGATTGCCGCGGGCACTATCCGATTCAGCGTCAGCGCCCCCTGGCTGCCGCCAAGCACGAGCAGCCGCATCGGACCCTCGTGACTTCCATAGCGTGCCGCCGGCGGGGCGACGGTGGTGATGTCCTCGCGGACCGGATTACCCACGGTCTCCGCGGGGATGCGGGAATTAAAACTGCCCGGGAAGGCTTGCAGCACAACCCGGGCAAGACGCGCCAGAAGACGGTTGGTTAGGCCAGCAACGGCGTTTTGTTCGTGAATGACGAGCGGTCGGCGGGCGAGCCAGCTGGCGACGCCACCCGGACCGCTGACAAAGCCGCCCATGCCGAGAACGGCCGAGGGGCGGCGCCGCAGGATGACGCCCAGCGATTGCGCCAGGGCGAGGCAGAGCTGCATAGGGGCAAGCAGGAGGGCGAGCATGCCCTTGCGACGCAGGCCAGACACGCTCACCCATTCGATATCAATGCCCGCCTGGGGCACGACGCGCGCCTCCAAACCGCGCCGGGTGCCGAGCCACACGACCTGCTGAGCCCGGGCCTCGAGCGCGCGCGCGACCGCGAGTGCGGGGTACACGTGACCGCCCGTGCCCCCTGCCATGATCATGATCGTCTTTGCGCTCATCGCCTTCGGTCCCGCTTCCGGTTGACCGGCTTTGCGTCGACGGTCAGTTCGTGATGAACCCGGAGCAGTAGGCCGATCGCGATCAGCGTTACGATCAGGCTGCTGCGTCCGTAGCTGATCAGCGGTAGCGTCAGTCCCTTCGTCGGCAAGAGCCCCATGTTGACGCCGAGATTGATGAATGCCTGCAGTCCGAGCCAGGCACCGAGGCCGACCGCGAGACTTGCCTCGAAAGATCGCTCCGCCGCAGACGCCCGCCTTGCCAGCGTGAAAATTCGTACAAGCAGGCCGAGAAACAGCAGGATCAGCATGCAGGAGCCGACCAGCCCGAATTCCTCGGCGTACACCGCAAACACGAAATCCGTGTGCGCCTCCGGAAGGTAGAAGAGTTTCTGGACGCTGTTTCCGAGCCCGACGCCGAACCACTCTCCGCGACCGATGGCAATAAGGGACTGCGTGAGCTGAAACCCGGAGTCGAACGGGTCGGCCCAGGGATCGAGAAACGCGGTCAACCGCTCCAGGCGATAGGGCGACGTGAGCGCAAGTGCCGTTCCGGCGAGGAGCGCGGTACCGAAGAACAGTGAAAAATCCCGCAGGCGCGCACCGGCAACGAACAGCATTGTCAGTGCGGTTGCGAGCAGCACGACCGCCGCGCCGAAATCAGGCTCCGCAAGCAGAAGCCCACATGCGAGCGTCAAGACCAGCATCGGGCGCAGGAAGCCGGCGAAGCGCTCTCTGAGCGCCCGCTGCTGGCGCACGACGTAACCGGCGAGATACACGATTACGGCGAGACGCGCCGGCTCGGACACCTGCAGGTTGAGGAAGCCAGTCCGAATCCAGCGCCTGCTGCCGTTCACCTCGTGGCCGACGCCGGGGACAAGCACCGCAACCAGCAGCGCGAGCCCCACGAGCAGTAACAGCGGGCTCAGGCTCTGCCATACGCGCATTGGCGTGAACAGACACACGACGGCAGCGGCGACGCCGATAGCCGCGGCTACAAGCTGTCGCAGCAGATAATAAAACGGCTCTTCGGCCACGTTGTCCGACACCGTGATCGACGCCGTGGCGAGGACGACCAGCCCGCCCAGGAGGAGCGCCAGCGCGATCGTCAGCAGCGCCGGATCGAGCTTGAGCTCGGTTCGGACCCGTGCCGGGAACGGCATGGTTGCGGCGCGAGCCGACATCAGTCCAATGCCTCCACGGCGGCGCGGAACGCATCACCGCGTGCCGCATAATCTGCAAACTGATCCAGGCTTGCGCACGCCGGCGCGAGCAGCACGGTATCATCCGGCTCGGCGTTGGCGGTGGCCAGCGCCACGGCGGATTCCATATCGTCTGCGAACAGCACCGGTGCGAGTGTGTCGAGCGCCGCTGCGATCTTTTTCGCATCCTTGCCGATCAATACCGCCGCCCGAAGCTTGCCCTCCAGCGCCGGGCCGAGGTCGTCGAAATCGCTACCCTTGCCATCGCCGCCCGCTATCAGCACGACCGAGCCGGGGACCGACGCGATCGAGGCAACCGCGGCCGCGACATTCGTAGCCTTCGAATCGTTGATGTAGTCGACGGCCCGCCTGCGCGCGACGAACTGCATACGATGTGGTAGCCCCGGGAACTCGCTGAGTACCTGCAGCATTGCTGGCATGTCCAGCCCGAGGTGTTCTCCGGCTGCGAGCGCGGCTAACGCATTGGAAAAATTGTGCATACCGACCATCGCGAGATCGCGGGTCGCGATGAGCAGCAGATCGCCCCTGGCAAGGTAGTCCACGCCGTCCTCGCGCCGCAACCCGAACTGCCCCGTGGCGGGAACGTCCAGACCGAAGCTCAGGACGCGCGCGACGACCTTTGCAGCGCGCGCAGCGCGCGGATCGCCGCGATTGATGACGGCCGCACGAGCTTCCCGGAAGATGCGATATTTCGCGCGGCGATATTCCTTTTCACTGGTATGCCAGTCGAGGTGGTCGGCCGTCACGTTGAGCAACACGGCAACCTCCGCCGGCAGGGACGCGGTACGCTGCAGTTGAAAGCTGGACAGTTCCAGGACGTAGAGGTCGGGGGGCTCGCGCATCAGGAGGTCGAGCGCGGGCTCGCCCAGATTTCCGCCCGCCAGTGCGCGGCGGCCTGCCGCTCGACACATGTGATAAATGAGCGTCGTAACCGTGCTCTTGCCGTTCGATCCGGTCACGCCGACGATCGGCGCTCTGGCCTCGCGCATGAACAGCTCGATATCCGAAATGACCTCGATCTTTCGACGTCGCGCCGCTTTGATGAGCCGGTGACTATCAGAGATTCCGGGCGATGCGATGATCCGATCGACGCCCGACGGCAGCGGACAGTCGCCGAGCAGCACCTTCGCATCCGGCCACAACTCGTCGAGGGCTGCCAGGCCGGGCGGCTCCATGCGGCTGTCCAGGAACACGGCATCGAGACCGTTGCGGCGCAGGTAGCGCCCGACCGACAGTCCGGTCGCCCCGAGGCCGAGCACGAGATCCAAGTGTTGGGATCGGGCTTTTCTCACGGCGCTCATCGTATTTTCAGGCTTGCGAGGCCGATCAGGACGAGAATGACCGTAATGATCCAGAAGCGGACGATCACCTTGGGCTCGGCCCAGCCTTTGAGCTCGAAGTGATGATGCAGCGGCGCCATGCGAAACACGCGCCGGCCGGTCATCTTGTACGACGCGACCTGGATCATGACCGACAGCGTCTCCATCACGAAAACCCCGCCCATGATCGCGAGGACGATCTCCTGGCGAACGACGACGGCCACGATCGCGAGTGCCGCGCCCAGCGCCAGCGCTCCGATATCGCCCATGAAAACCTGCGCGGGATAGGTGTTGAACCAGAGAAAGCCGAGCCCGGCGCCGGCGAGGGCGGCACAGAACACGAGAATCTCGCCGCTGCCTGACACGTAGGGAATTCCGAGATACGAGGAAAACACGGTATTGCCCGTCACGTAGGCAAATATGCCGAGCGCGCCGCCGACCAGGACCGTCGGCATGATGGCGAGGCCATCGAGTCCGTCCGTCAGATTCACGGCATTGCTGAACCCGACGATGAAAAAATACGTGATTGCGATCTGAAACATGCCGATCGGTACGGCGAGATCCTTGAAATACGGAATCAGCAGCGCCGTCGCTGTGTCCAGCGTGCCCTTCTCGTTCGCGTACCAGTAAAGCGCGACGGCTGCCGCAACCGCGGCGACCGACTGCCAGAACAGTTTCTGGCGGACCGAAATGCCGGCGGGGTCTTGGAGCACGAGCTTTTTGTAATCGTCGACATAGCCGATGACGCCGAAAGACAGCGTGACAAACAGGACGATCCAGACGAATGGATTGCGGACGTCGGCCCACAGGACGGTACTGATGGCAATCGCCGTCAGAATCAGCGTGCCGCCCATCGTCGGCGTGCCTGCTTTCAGCAGGTGAGTCTCCGGCCCGTCGTCCCGGACCGGCTGCCCGACCTGCGTGATGCTGAGCTTCTGGATCATGCGCGGCCCGATCACGAAGGAAATGAGCAGCGCAGTCAGCGCGCCGAGGATTGCGCGCATCGTCAGATAATTGAACACGTTGAACCCGGACTCGAACTGCGCCAGGTATTTGGTCAGATACAGCAGCACGATCAGTCCTCTCCGACGACAGCACGCGTTGCGCGCAGCGCATCGACGACGCGCTCCATGCGCATCGACCGGGATCCCTTGACGAGCACGTTCACGTTTTCGGTGAGGCTGCCGGCGAGCGCCGCCGCTAGTTCCTCGGCGGATCTGAACCAGTGCGCGCCGTTGCCGAACGCGTCAACCGTGTGCCGACTCAGGTCACCGGTCGCAAATACGCGATCTATCGAGGCCAGGCGCAGCGATTCGCCGAGTTCCCGATGCAGACGAACGGCGTCATCGCCAAGTTCCGCCATGTCGCCGAGCACGAGCCAGCTTTCGCCTGGCAGACCGGCCAGAAACTCGCCTGCGGCTGTCACAGATCGAGGGTTCGCGTTGTAGCTGTCGTCATACAGCGTCGCGCCGTTTAGGCCGGCAAGCGGCTCGAGGCGACCGGACACGGGCCTGACCGACGTAAGCGCCGCCACGATGTCATCGCTGGGCACGTCGAGCACGCTGGCGATTGCAGCCGCCGCGCAGGCGTTCAGCACGTTGTGCGGTCCCGCCAGCCCGAGCGTTACATCGAATGCGCCCTCGCGCAGGCGCAGCTTGAAGCGACTGGCGTCCGCCGCAGCCACGACGTCATCGGCGCGTACGTCCGCGGCTTCGCTGAGGCCGAAGCTCAGGACCTCGACGTCCTCGACAAAAGACCGCCAGAGAGCGAAGTACGGATCATCGGCGTTGAGGATGGCGAAATCAGGGCGCTCGTCGCCCTGCAGGATCTCCGCCTTCGCCCGCGCCACGCCATCGATGGACCCGAAGCCTTCGAGATGTGCGGGGCCGGCGTTCGTTATAACGACGACATTCGGGCGCGCAAGTCCAGTCAGATAAGCAATCTCCCCGGGGTGATTCGCGCCCATTTCCAGAACCGCGAACCGATGTGCGCTGTCGAGGTCGAGCAGCATCAGCGGCAGACCGATGTCGTTGTTGAAATTCCCTTTCGTAGCGAGCGTCTGGGCGACTCGGGACAGGCAGGCCGCCGCCATTTCCTTGAGCGTGGTCTTACCATTGCTGCCGGTGATTGCGACCACGGTCGTCGGCTTGTCGCGACGCCAGGCGGCGCCCAGACGGCCAAGCGCAAGGCGCGTGTCGGCAACGGTAATCTGCGCGATGTCTGCCTGGACGACCTCGGCGACGACAGCTCCGGCGCCGCTTTTTGCAGCCGCTACCGGTATGAAATCGGCGCCATCGAAATTATCCCCACGAATCGCGAAAAACAGCTCGCCACCGACCATCGTGCGCGTGTCGATGCTCACACCCTCAAAAGTTCGATCAGAACCGTGCAGTCGACCCGACATCGACTCCGCTGCCGCAGACAGGCGCGCCATCATTGCGTGGCTCCTGGATCGTGACCGATTGCGTCAATGCATCGCTTCGCGATTTCGAAATCCGAAAACGGCCGTTTTTCGTCGTCAATGATCTGATAGGCCTCGTGCCCCTTACCGGCCAGAAGCACGCAGTCCCCGGCTTGCGCTGCCCGGATTGCGTAGCTGATCGCGGCAGCGCGATCCACGATCACAATGGCTCTTTGCGGCGTTTGCAGGCCTGCAATAATGTCATCGATGATTTGCTCAGGCGCTTCGCCGCGCGGATTGTCGCTGGTCAGCACCACGCGGTCCGCCAGCTGCTCGGCGACGCGTCCCATGAGCGGCCGTTTGCCCTCGTCACGATCGCCGCCGCAACCGAAAACGCACCACAGCGTGCCGCGGCAGTGTGCGCGCAGCGCTCTGAGGGCACCGTTGATGGCGGCAGGTGTGTGGCTGTAGTCGATGTACACCGCAGGTGCGGCAGGTGGCCCCGGCACCCGCTGCATGCGTCCCGGAGGCGCGGTCGCGCCGGCGAGCACGGCACTGGCATCGCCAAGCTCGACGTCCTCGGCGAGCAGCATCGCGATTACGAGCGCCGCGTTTGCGACGTTGAAGTCGCCGACCAAGGGCAGGTCGAAGACATTATTTCCCCAGCTGCTCTCAATTGCGACACGCGTGGCGCCCGCGGTGGTCGCCGCCGCCTGTGCCAGGACGTAGCGACCCTCGTAACCCACGCGGCCCGCCTTCGTCGACACCGTGATAGCGTCCGGCGCGAAGCGGCCGGCCAGTTCGGCGCCGAACTCCGTGTCCACGTTTATGATGCGATGCGTCGTCGCGTAATCCGTAAAGAGTCGCGCCTTCGACGCCGCATAACTTTGCATATCGCCGTGATAGTCGAGGTGATCGCGGGTCAAGTTCGTCAGCAACAGACCCCGAAACGTTACGCCGCCGACACGTCGCTGTGCCAGCGCATGCGACGAGACTTCGATCGCAGCGCAGGCTGCTCCGCGATCCCGAAAGCCTGCCAGCAGACCGTGCAGCTCGGCGGCGGGTGGCGTCGTCAGCCCTTCCCGACTCTCGATCGACCCGAGGCCCCAGCCGAGTGTGCCGACGTAGCCGCAGCGGAATCCGAGCGATTCGTAGCACTCCGCAAGCAACCAGGCTACGGTTGTTTTGCCGTTTGTTCCGGTTACGCCCGCTACGCGCAGCGCTTTCGACGGTTCGCCGAAAAATCGATTGGCGATGTCGCCGACACGGTAACTCAGATTCTCGACCGGAATGAGCGGCACCGGCGAATCGGTAGCCGGCACGAACGTGAGATTCGGCTCGTAGGCAACCGCGATGGCACCTGCCGCAAGGGCTTCGTCGAGATATCGGATGCCGTGGCTGCGCTCGCCCGCGCAGGCAAGAAACAGATCGCCGTCGCGAACCTGGCGGCTGTCGCTCGTGAGGCCGTGCACCGGGATCGGCGGCGCCGCGGCGAATCCCCGGAGCAGATCCTTCAGATTCACCGTCAGTGGTCGCTGTTCTGCCGGCATGCTCATCGACTCATTGCCTGCAGCGTGCTGCCCGCGTCACGTACGGGCACCGCGTCGGGAGCGACGGCCAGCAGGCGTAGCGACTCTGACATGATGCCCGCGAATACCGGTGCGGCAACGTCACTGCCGTAATAGAGCTTGCCCGATGGCTCGTCGATGACGACGACTGCTGCGAGACGCGGATCGCTCGCGGGCGCCAGCCCCGCAAAAATCGAAATGTACTTGTCCTCGGAGTAGCCGCCCGCAGCAAATTTCCAGGCCGTGCCGGTCTTCCCGGCGATGCGATAGCCGTGCACGGTCGCCTTGGTGCCCGTGCCGCCGGGGCGCACAACCTCCTCGAGCATGCGCCGTACGGCGACCGCCGTCTCGCGGCTCAGTACCGGCTTTACGCCGCCGGGTTTGTCGGCGGCGATCAGCGATACAGGGCGCGCCGCACCCTCGCTGCCTAGCACGGCGTAAGCCTGCGCGAGCTGCAGCGGTGTCATGGAGACGCCGTACCCGTAGGCCAAGGTCGCCTGGCTGATTGGCTGCCAGTGACTGTAGTGGGTCAACAAGCCCGCCGACTCGCCGGGGAACCCGCTACTTGTCAGCTCCCCGAGTCCGAAACGGCTCATCGTCTGCCAGAGATATTCGGATTCGAGGGACATCGCGAGCTTCGTTACCCCGACGTTGCTGGAACGAGCCAGGATTGTCGTTAGGCTGACGCGGCCGAGGTTGCGCCGGTCCTCGATCGTCTTCGCCCCGACCGTGACGGACCCCGGCGCCGTATCGATTATGCTGCTCGGACGATATCGACCGCTCTCTATCGCGGCGGCCACGATCAGCGGTTTGATGCTCGATCCCGGCTCGAAGATGTCCGTGATTGCCCGATTACGATAGCGTTCGGCAGAAAACTGTGCGCGATCGTTTGGGTTGTAGCCGGGCTGATTCACGATCGCGAGCACCTCTCCCGTGTGCACGTCGAGAACGACAGCCGAACCCGAATCCGCATCATGAGTCTGGATCGCCGCCTTCAATGCACGGTAAGCAACGTACTGGAGTCTGAGATCGATACTTGCATGCAAATCTCGGCCGTGATGCGGCGGCCGTATGCTCTTGACGTTTTCGACGGAACGGCCGAGGCGATCCTTCAGCACGCGCTTTGCGCCAGACTCCCCGGCGAGCCAGTGATTGAATGCGAGTTCGAGCCCTTCCTGGCCTTCATCATCGATGTTCGTGAACCCGACGAGGTGTCCGGTGACCTCGCCGGCCGGGTAATAGCGCCGGTATTCGCGCTGTCGACTGACTCCGGGCAGCTTCAGGTTCAGCACTTCGCTGGCCTGTTCCGGGCTCAGATGCCGACGCAGATATACGAATTCCTTCTCCATGCTGCGGGCGATGCGACGCATGAGCTGTTTCGAGTCCAGGCCCAACGTCCTGGCCAGTGCAGGCACCCTGTCAACGGCAGCCGACAGCTCCGTGGGATTGGCCCAGATACTGTCCACTGGCGTACTGATCGCAAGCGGTTCGCCGTTGCGGTCGGTAATCGTCCCGCGGTGTGCAGAGATTTTTTCCGTGCGCAGGTGCCGGTCATCGGCCTGCTGATTCAAAAAGTCTTTATTGAGTACCTGCAGGTGCACAGCACGCGCAATCAGCGCCGCCGCGACCAGCACGAAAAAGGCCGACACCATCGACAGTCGGGTGACAAAACGGCGTGCGATCCGCGCCTTGGTTTCTGCGCCTCGCGTCACCGCCGTTTAACCACGTAAATTTCGTTGGGCTTCGGGCGCAGCAGCGAAAGATCGTCGTTCGCGATGTGTTCGATACGCGCATGCGTCGCCCAGGTACTCTGTTCGATCTGCAGCTGACCCCATTCGATGTGGAGTTCGTCGCGCCGTTGCGTGAGCGCTTCGAGCTCTACGAACAGCTTTCGTGATTCATGCTTCGTATAGATCAGCGCCAACGCGCTCGCGACGCATACGGCTGCGAACACGATCACGAGCACGACCGGCTGTCGCGCGCCCGGCGCCATCACAGCCGCTCCGCGATGCGCAGCCGCGCGCTGCGAGCCCGCGCATTGTCCGCGACTTCGGCCGCGTCGGGCACGATGGCCCGGCCGACCGCTTTGAGCGTCGGCCGAAATTCAGGCGGGACATCGGGCAAACCGCGATACTGCACGCGCTCTCTGGAGGCTTCGCGTATGAAGCGCTTCACGAGCCGATCCTCGAGAGAGTGAAACGTGATGACGCAAAGGCGGCCGCCTCGTGCCAGTACCCGCACCGATTGTTCCAGTCCCGCACGTAGCTGGCCGAGCTCATCATTAATAAAAATCCGAATCGCCTGAAACGTTCGTGTTGCAGGGTGCCGCCGCGGTTTCGATGTGGCGCTCCGTCGCGGCACCGCATCCGCCACGATCTCCGCCAGCCTGGTCGTACGCTCGATCGGCGCCCGTTTTCGCGCTGCGGCGATGGCTCCGGCAATCCGTGCTGCGTGCGGTTCCTCACCGAATTTTCGAAGGATTCGCGTCAAGGTTTTTTTATCCACAGTTGCAAGCCACGCGGATGCCGGTACGCCGTCGCCGGGATCCATGCGCATATCGAGCGGTCCGTCGCGGCGAAAGCTGAATCCCCGTCCCGCGTCGTCGAGCTGCGGCGACGACACGCCCAGGTCGAAGAGCACGCCGTCGATTCGACCGGCCAGACCGCGTGCCTTGGTGAGTTTTTCCAACGCAGCAATTTCACCCTTGATCACCTCGAGACGCGGATCCTGCGACCTGCGTTCGGACACCGACGCGATCGCCTGTGGATCCCTGTCCATTGCAAGCAGCCGACCGCTGGGGCCGAGCTGCTCAAGAATCGCGTATGCGTGTCCTCCGCGACCGAAGGTCCCATCGACATAAAGCCCGTCTGTTTTGATGTTCAGTCCCCGGAGGACCGGCCCCAGCAGCACCGGCACATGTCCGTTGCTGCTCATTCCTTCTTGTGCGAACCGGGACCTATCGCAATGCAACGCGCGCGATAAGTTCTAGAAGGACAATGACTCGAGATCCGCAGGAAGTGCGCCGTCTTCCTCTTCACCAAGCCATGCGTCCCGCTTTTCGATCCAACACTGTTCGTCCCACAATTCAAATTTGTTGCCCTGGCCGAGCAGAATCGCCTGCTTCTCGAGGCCGGCAAAATCCCGCAGTTCGCGAGACAGGAGCACGCGACCGTTCGCATCCATGTCGACCTCGGTTGCGTAACCGACCATAATTCGCAAGATTCGGCGCGCGACTTTGTGCATGCTCGGCAGCCTGACCAGCTTGCGCTCAAGTTCTTCCCAATCGGGCAGCGGATAAATCAGGAGACAGTAATCCTTGTCCACGGTCACCACGATCTTGCCGTCGCAACGGGCGGCAAGCCGCTCCCGGTAACGAGTCGGTATCGCCAGGCGCCCTTTAGCGTCCAACGTGACTTTGGTGGCCCCTCGAAACACGGCGGTGCGGACGGCCCCGGCTCCGCTCTTCTGGCGCGAATCCCGGGCACGATGCCCATTTCCTCCCACTTTTATCCACTTTTCCACACTATAGGTTCGGCCCGTTTGAGCGTCAACACGCGCCGCCAATTTGCGTTGTTCTACAGAGACTTAGGGGCAAATCGATGGCCCGATTCGGGCGAAATGTGGCAGGCTGTCAGCCTGTAAAATCAGGTGCTTATCCGGCGTTATTCGACTCGCATTGATCTTCGCGTCGGGAAACGGCGACAGGCGGTGAATTTGCGCGCGCCGCGCCCGGTTTTGCGCAGCCCGCGCTGGAGCCCGTTGGCGTACGATCCGATTCGCCCGCCGGCGGCTGGCCTTTACCTGATCGAGAGTCGAGAAAGCCGGAGCCTGCAATAAGCCGGGTTCTGTCTTCGACAACCATTCATCTGGGACAGCCGTCACCGACTGCCTCTAGCGACCTACCCGGGAGTCCGCTCGGAACCGGCGGCGCGGGCCAGGCCCGCTACTCCCCTATTTGGTCTTGCTCCGGGCGGGGTTTACCGTGCCGCGAACTGTTACCAGTCGCGCGGTGCGCTCTTACCGCACCTTTTCACCCTTACCGGGCGATGCCCGGCGGTTTGTTTTCTGTGGCACTTTCCATGGGCTCGCGCCCTCCAGGCGTTACCTGGCGCCCTGTCCGACGGAGCCCGGACTTTCCTCTGTGGCATAAGCACAGCGGTTGTCTGGCCGACTCCGGCTTTCTCGGACCGTAGATTTTACCCCAGCCGACTGCATTCCTGCACAGGCCGGGATCCTCAGTCGGATAGCCGAGCACGAAGTTCAAGAACCCGGCGGTACAGCTCATTGCGGCGAACGCCGGTCACACGAGACGCGATGGCCGCTGCCTCGCGCGCCGGCAGTCGGTCGGCAAGCTCGACGAGAAGACGATCGGTATCGACGGCGGCGCTGCCGCGCTCGCCCCCCCGCACGACGATAACGAACTCCCCTTTCGTTGGTATCGTCTCGTCGTGCACACGGGCCAACAGGCAGTCGAGCGTCGCGGAAACACACTGTTCGTGGACCTTGGTGAGCTCACGCCCGATGAAGGCATCGCGGTCACCGCCAAAAGCGCCGATCATATCCTCAAGCGTGTCTTTAAGCCGATGCACCGATTCGAAAAATATCAGCGTGCGTTGCTCGCCTGCGAGCAGCGTAAACGCCTTCCGCCGAGCCGCGGATCGTGCCGGCGGGAATCCCTCGAAACAAAAACGGTCCGTCGGCAGGCCCGCAACCGATAGCGCCGCGACGACAGCGCTGGCGCCCGGTATCGGAACGACGGTAATACCGTTCTCGTGCGCGGCCTTGACGAGCCGATAGCCAGGATCGCTGACGAGGGGTGTACCGGCATCCGCAACGAGCGCGATCGACTTGCCGGCCGACAGGTCCGCAACTAACCCGTTAACGCGCGCGGCTTCGTTATGTTCGTGCAGCGCAATTTGCCGCGTTTTGATCCCGAAATGCGATAGCAATCTTCGAGTCCGGCGGGTATCCTCGGCCGCGATGAGAGTGACTTCCGCCAGGGTACGGCGCGCCCGCGGAGTCAAATCATCCAAATTGCCGATCGGCGTTGCGACGACAAAAAGTGTGCCGTTCATACCGCACCATTCACCCTGAAGCAACGAGCAGAGACCATTGATCAAATCCGGTTACGCGTCTGTCGCCCACCGCTATCCTGCCCGCGAACGAATTCGTGTGGCAAGCGTAGCCGCCGCGCTGCTCCTGACACTCTTCCTCAGCGGGTGTGAGACGACCGGCTTTGGCGGTTTTCATATTGCAAGCGGTGAAGGACGCGCTCAACGTCTGGCCGAAACCGGTGACCACGCCGCCGCAGCGGGTGTGTATATCGGGCTGGCCGCCGAGGCATCGGGTGGCGAACGCGATCGACTCACGCTGCTCGCCGTCGAACAGTGGCTCGAGGCTGGCGACGGGGTGCGTGCCCGCAGCGCGCTGGCGGGCGTGCAACGCCCGGCGACCGCTGAGCTCCGCTGGCTGTGGAACACCGACACCGCCGCCCTTGCTCTTTTTGACGGGGAACCCGAACGAGCCCTCGACATTCTCGAGCCGATGAGTCAGGAAACGCTGCCGCCGCGCCATCGTCTGCGCGTTGATGCGCTGCGAGCGGATGCCTGGATTCAGCAACGCGAGCCGCTTAAGGCCGTGAGTATCATGACGCAGCGCGAGCTCTGGCTGAGCGATCCGCAGCGTGTTGCGCAAAATCGTCAACGCCTGTGGCGCGGCTTGCTCGCAAGCGATCCCGGCGCCCTTCGTAACGGCATGGAGCTGGCGCTCGATCCCGCTGATCGTGGCTGGCTTGCGCTCGCCGTGCTCGCGACCACTACTGGACAGCAGGGCATCGGCTGGATAAATGGCGTCGAGCGCTGGCGGACCAGCTACAGCGATCATCCGGCCATGACGATTGTGCGAGAGTTCCAGGTCGCAGATACCGATCTAATGGGCTACCCGCAGCGTCTGGCCCTGCTGCTGCCGCTGTCCGGTCGAACGGCACCCGCCGGCAATGCCGTCCAAAACGGATTTCTCGGCGCGTACTTCGGGACGTCCGCGAGCCTGGAAGCCGAGCACGTCATCCGCGTTTATGACGTTCACAGCGAAGGCGGTGCCAGCGCTGCGTATTCGTCCGCCGTTGCCGACGGTGCGGAATTCGTCATCGGCCCGCTCCTCAAGAATCAGGTCGTCGAACTCGCGAACGACATTCTCGTGCCGGTGCCGGTCCTTACATTGAACTACCTCCCTGAGGACACCCTCGCACCGCCCGGCCTGTACCAGTTCGCGCTGGCACCCGAGGACGAGGCACGGGCCGCGGCGGAGCGTGCCGTTGCGGACGGCCGACAGAACGCCGTGGCCCTCGTACCCAATAACGATTGGGGCCGGCGCGTGCTCAGTCATTTCTCCACCGAACTCGAGGCGCGCGGCGGGCGGTTGCTCGACTATCGCAATTACCTGCCCGGCGAACAGGATTTCTCGAACACGATCGAAGACCTGATGGGTCTTTCTGGCAGCGTGCGCCGGTATCAGCGACTGCGCGCGAACATTGGCGGCCCACTGCAGTTCGATCCGCGGCGACGGCAGGACGTCGACCTCATCTTTCTCGCTGCCGATGCCTCAGTCGGTCGTCTCCTAAAAGCGCAGCTCAGGTTTCACTACTCCGGCGACCTGCCAGTGTATGCAACGTCATCAATCTATGCATTGGATGGGCGCTCGAATGCCGACCTGAACGGCGTCATATTTGCAGATATGCCCTGGCTCATCGCACCGCGACCGTGGATCGAAGATCTTCCCGCCCGGTATGCCGAATTATGGCCCGAGGAGCGGCGTCTGGCGCGTCTGCACGCGATGGGCTATGACGCTTACCATCTGATCACCGCACTGTATGCCGCCCGCAGCGGGCCGATGCAGGAGCTCAAAGGCGCGACGGGGACACTGTATCTCGATGATGACGGTCGTATTCGGCGACGCCTCGCCTTTGCCCGGTTCGAGAAAGGCGAACCGGTCGCGCTCCCGGGCCTCGAGGAGCAGCCAGCTCCGGAACTCGAGTTCGGCGATCCCGGCAACGCGCAGTCTCCGGATGGTCTGAACGAACTGTGACGACTCGGGCCACGCTGTCCGCTGGCCATGCTGCGGAACGCCGGGCCCTGCGATTCCTGAAACGCCGCGGTCTCAAATTCGTGGCTCGGAATTACCGCTGCCGCTTCGGCGAAATCGATCTGATCATGACCGACGGTGATTGCCTCGTTTTTGTCGAGGTCCGCTCTAGGCGGAACAATCGTGTCGCTCGCGCAGGTCTTACCGTCGACCACCGCAAGCAAAAAAAGCTCATCCGTACGGCCGCAATGTATCTGGGCAAAAATCGGCACGCGCTTTGTCCGACGCGCTTCGACGTCGTCGCAATCGATCGCCATGATGCCACCGGGGTATCGCTGGAGTGGATCCGGGACGCGTTTCGGCCGCTCGATGCCGAAGTCTGAATGTTTCCCTACTTGACGATTTTGAGGTGCGGTTTGGCTCGCGGGCTGCTACTGGCCTTGGCGGGTCTCGTAGCGTCCTGGCTTTCCGCGTCGTGCGAGAAGATCATTCCCTGCCCGGTCTCGCGTGCGTAGACGCCCATGACGGATTTCATCGGAACCCAGACGTCGAATGGCGTACCCGAAAACCGTGCGCGAAAACTGATCGCATCATTGGCGATTTTCAGGTTGTGCGCCGCCGTCGCACTGATATTGAGTATGATCTTGCCATCTTTTACGTGCTCGCGCGGGACGATAACGCCATCGACTGACGCATCGATTACGACGTGCGGCGTGTGGCCGTTGTCGGCCATCCACTCGTGCATCGCACGAATGAGGTAGGGTCTCTTCGAGCGGGTGGGCGCTGTCATTGCAATTTCTGATTATCGTTATTCTGCAATACGCATAGCTTATCATTGTTTTGAGCTTCTGCCTGCAAAATGACATAACGCAGACAATGCGATGCGCCTTGCAAATCAGCGAGTTCCGTGCACGGAAGAGTTAGCGCCGAAAATTTTCCCGCCGAAATTGCGGCGCACGCCGATTCGGTCGTCTGCAAGCCCCCTGCAGCGCAGTGCGAGGCTCACTAAACTGTCAGCGCGCGTCGCGCCTACAGACGCATTTCCTGCTCGAGTTCCGTCAGGCTTTGCTGAAAAGATCGTCGTGCGAAAACACGCTTCATGTATTTTTCGATCGCTTCCGCCTGGGGTCCGAGTTCGATGCCGTACACGGCTAGCCGCCACAGTATCGGCGCGATGCTTGCATCGACCAAAGAAAATTCATCGCTAAGGAAGTACTTGCGCGCGGCAAACAGCTCCGCGCTTTGTATGATGCTTTCCCGAAGCAGCTTGCGTGACTTGGCGCTCAGGCGGCCATCGCTCGTATCGTCAGCTTCTTCGGCGAGCGAGTACCAGTCAGTTTCGATGCGGAACAGCGCAAGCCGAAATTGGGCGCGCATCACGGGATCGACCGGCATCAGTGGTGGATGCGGAAATCTTTCATCCAGGTATTCGATAATCACGCGGGAATCGTAGAGCACCAGGTCGCGATCGACGAGCGTCGGTACCGTGTGATACGGATTCAAATCCATCAGGTCCTCCGGAAGGTCGGGACCAGGTACGTTCGCAATTTCGATGTTAATATTTTTCTCGGCCAACACTAAACGCGTGCGGTGACTGTGAATGTCCGTCGGCCGAGAAAAGAGCGTCATGACGGAACGTCTATTGGCGATAACGGCCATCGTGCGATTCCTCGAAAACAGTCAAAAGTTTCTAG
This sequence comes from Woeseiaceae bacterium, assembly GCA_041617855.1. Taxonomy (GTDB): domain Bacteria; phylum Pseudomonadota; class Gammaproteobacteria; order Steroidobacterales; family Woeseiaceae; genus UBA1847. Next base: position 24,308 of record JBFJOC010000024.1, read on the forward strand.
TCTGGATTCCGGTGACACCGCCCGCCGTGCGGTCTCGCGCTCGGTGACCGGGTGTCTCTTCCGGTTCAGCTGACGTCTTTCCAGATTTGCTTCTTGAGCATCGATGCTACGATCCAGAAAAATATGAGATACATCAGCACCCACACGCCGAGCTTGCGGCGATCGGCGCGAATCGGTTCGGCAATGTAGGCCAGGAAATTCACCGTATCGCGCACGAAATCGTCGTATTCGTTGGCATCCATCGAGCCCGCGGTCACCAGCTCGAAACCTTCTAAGTGGCGCACCGGCACGTCGTCTTCCTGCACATCGGAGAAATTGGCACGCTGCAAGCCCTGCAGTTCCCAAAGAACGTGCGGCATGCTCGTGCCCGGCAGGATCAGGTTGTCGACGCCGGTCGGGCTGTCCGGATCCAGATAAAAGCCCTTCAAGAAACTGTAGATGTAGTCCGCACCCTTCGCACGAGCCATCAGTGAGAGGTCAGGCGGCGCCGTACCGAACCAGATTGCCGCATCGTCCGCCGGCATCGCCGTCTGGATCGTTTCGAAAGTCTTCTGCGCATTGAACATCAGGTTGTCGATCAGCTGCTCTTCTGACAGCTCCAGATCGTTACCGATCGTCTTGTATCGCACGTACTTTGCGGAATGGCAGCCGGAACAATAGTTCATAAAATTGCGCGCACCGCGCTGTAGCGAAGCGACGTTACCTCGATCGATCTCGGCATGTTCCATTTGCGTCGAATCGCCCGCTGACCGGGCCGACGTCGCCGCAAGCAGGGCGGCACAGAAGACCATGGCCGCCCAACGGTTTGACTTAACCATGATAGACCACCCTGTCCGGAACCGGCTTTGTCTTGTCGATCGTCGTGTAGTACGGCATGAGCAGAAAGAAAGCGAAGTAAACGACCGTAAAAATCCTCGCGGAGAGAACATAAACGCCCTCTGCCGGCATCGTCCCCAGCCAACCGAGGACAATAAAACTGACCACGAACAGAGCGAGCGCAGCCCTGTAAATCCAGCCACGATAGCGAATGGACTTAACCCGGGCACGATCCAGCCAGGGCAGAAATACGGGCAAAAGAATTGCAGCCGCCATCAGTACTGCGCCCCATAGTTTGTCGGGCACAGCGCGCAAGATTGCGTAGAACGGCGTGAAGTACCAGACCGGCGCAATGTGTTCTGGCGTCGCCGTCAGATTGGCCGGCTCGAAATTCGCATGTTCCAGGAAATAACCGCCCATTTCCGGCGCGAAGAATACGACCGCCGAGAAAATCATCAGGAATACGATGATCGCAACCAAATCCTTGCTCGTGTGATACGGATGGAATGCGACCCCGTCCAGGGGCACGCCGTCCGGTCCTTTGTGCTCCTTGATCTCGATACCGTCCGGATTATTCGATCCCACCTCGTGCAACGCGACGATGTGAACGAAAACCAGCGCCACGAGGAGCAGCGGGAGCAGTATGACGTGCAGCGCGAAAAAGCGATTCAGCGTGATATCCGAAATCGAATAGTCACCGCGAATGTATTCGACGAGCGTTTCTCCTATCCATGGTATCGCACCGAACAGCGAGATAATTACCTGCGCGCCCCAGTAGGACATCTGGCCCCACGGCAGCAAATAGCCAGCGAAGCCCTCGGCCATCAGCACGAAGAAAATCAGCATGCCAATCAGCCAGATGAGCTCGCGGGGCTTCTTGTAGGAACCGTACAGCATTGCCCGGAACATGTGCAGGTAGACCACGATGAAGAAAAACGACGCGCCGGTTGAATGCATGTACCGAATGAGCCAGCCCCATTCGACATCCCGCATGATGTACTCGACGGAAGCAAAGGCTTCCTCCGCCGAGGGCTTGTAGTTCATCGTCAGAAAAATCCCGGTGACCAGCTGGATGACGAGCACGACCATCGCGAGCACACCGAAGACGTACCAGACATTGAAGTTCTTCGATGCGTAATATTCGGTTGCGTGATAACGCATCGTTTCCAGAAGCGGGAAACGATCGTCGATCCAACGAATCAGTGAGTTCTGGGGCTTGCCGACCTCCGCCTCTACTCTCGCCATCACGCTGCTCCCGTATCCTGGCCGATCAGAATCACGTCGTCCCTGACGAACCTGTAGGGCGGTATCCGCAAATTGGACGGCGCGGGCACGCCTTTGTAAACGCGGCCCGCAAGGTCGAATTTTGAGCCGTGACAGGGACAAAAGAATCCGCCGCCCCAGTTCTCACTGGGCCTGACCTCGAAATCCTCCAGCGGCGCACAGCCCAGGTGCGTGCAGGAGCCTTCGACGACGAGGTACTCGGGACGTACAGAGCGATATTCGTTCGCGGCGTAATCGGGCTGCTGCGCCGCAACGGCGGAATCCGGGTCACGCAGCTCGCCCAGGTGGTCGTCGAGCCGTTCGAGCATGTTTTCGGTGCGGCGCAATACGAAAATCAATCGGCCTCGCCAAAGGACCCTCACCAGCTCACCAGGCTGAATCGGTCCAAGCGGCACCTCGACAGGCGCACCGAGGGCCTGCGCTCGGGCGCTCGGTTTGAGCGATGCGAGAAACGGTATCGCGGCCAGGCCCACACCTGCCGCACCGGTTACCGCCGTAGCAACGGTCAGAAAATGACGTCTGTTACGATTAATCCGCTCAACGTCGTCTTCGTTCATCAGGCACTCCCATACGCCCGGCTCGTCAGGGCGTGCTAAACGGCGCTCGATTTATCGCCAGCGCAACCCGGAAGATCGCTTGATTCGGTTGTGAATGGCTATCTCGTCCCGGGCTTGCGTCGGCATCAGTCGCTACGTTTCAGTCACGGCCTCACTGTCAGCGCGATTTTTGCTTTGTTTCGAAACTGGTAGATTTGCAGCAGGCCCGGTATGCCGTCAGGATGACGCCGAGTTCGGGACTGGGTGCGGAACCAACTCCATATTATACACGGCAGCGATCGAACTTGGCTAGGCGTCGTTGAAAAAATTCAGTCAAGTCAGGGGCTTGCTTTGGCAACATTCAAATCAGTATCCGTCTTCATCCTGCAGTCGATCGTTGCCGGATTCGCCGTCGCGTTCGTCGTCGTCTTGGTGAGACCGGAGCTCCTCGCGCCCTTGCGCGACGCGGTAGTCGCACCCGTCGCAAGCTATGCCGATGCCGTCGACTTAAGCGCGCCCGCCGTCGCGAATGTTTACACAAAGCGGCTCGTCGAGGACGTCGCGTCCGGCCCAGACCAACCCCGTCTTCGCGTCGACACCAGCTTCGGCTCCGCGGTCGTCATCGATCCCGACGGCTTCCTCGTGACGAACTACCACGTTATAGGAGCAGCCGCCGAGCTCCGGATACAGATGAGCGATGGCCGCATCGCACGGCCGGAACTCGTCGGCGTCGATGTCGAAACGGATCTCGCGCTCCTGAAGGTCGATCTCGGACCGCTGCCGGCGATTCCGATCGGCCGCTCCTCCGATCTGCGCATCGGTGACGTGGTCCTTGCTATCGGCAATCCATACGGGCTCACGAAATCTGTAACGCAGGGCATCGTGAGCGCGACGGGTCGCGGCCTTCTGAATCTAAATACCTTCGAGAACTTCATTCAGACCGACGCGGCTATCAATGCCGGTAACTCGGGCGGCGCGCTAGTCAATACGAAAGGCGAGCTCGTCGGCATCAACACGGCAGTGCTGGCGCAGGACCAGGGAACCGAGGGCATCGGCTTTGCAATTCCTGTGGACCTCGTGCGCGGCGTCGTTGCCGAGATCCGCGAGCACGGCAGAGTCATTCGCGGCTGGCTCGGACTGGAACCTCAGGACCTGTCCGGCGCGGAACGCGAGCGGCGCGGCATTGCCGGCAATATCGGCATATTGCTGGTCAACGTGTACGACGGCGGGCCGGCCGACCGTGCCGGCCTCGAACGCGGCGACGTCCTGTTGTCGATCAACGGCGAACCGATATTTTCCCGGCGCCAGGCGCTGCTCCTGGTCTCGGGCACGGATCCGGGCGATGCGGTCAGGATCCGCGCGTGGCGCAATGGCGCGGAGATCGAAACCACCGTCGTCGCCGGCGAGCGCCCCGAAGAACCTGTCGCGAAATCGGATACCAGGAAGCTACTCGCGGACAACGGTCGAGAACCTGGGTAACCGCGTCGCCGGCCTTGCGTCCTCGCTGCAACTCGACTCAGGCGGACTCAGGATGCCTCGGTACCCGCTGTATCGAAGCGCCGAGCTGGCGGAGCTTCTCCTCGATTCGCTCGTAGCCGCGATCGACGTGGTAGATTCGGTCAACGAGCGTCTCGCCGTCTGCGGCCAGGCCGGCAAGGACCAGGCTCGCGGATGCGCGCAGGTCCGTCGCCATCACCGGCGCGGCCGTCAAGCGTTCCACCCCGGTGCAGATCGCAGTGTTTCCCTCGAGGCGAATGTCCGCTCCCATTCGCTGTAGCTCGAGCACGTGCTGGAAGCGGTTTTCGAAAACCGTCTCGGTGATCGTACCGGTACCGTCGGCAATCGCGTTCATAGCGCAGAACTGCGCCTGCATGTCGGTTGGAAAGGCCGGATAAGGCGCCGTGCGTATATCGACGGATTTCGGTCGCCGGCCCTGCATGTCCAGCGTGATCCAGTCCGGGCCCGTCTCGATCGCTGCACCGGCTTCGGTGAGTTTGATGAGCACGGCTTCGAGCGTTTCCGGCGCCGCGTGTCGGAGTCGAACTCGGCCACCGGTCATCGCCGCAGCCACGAGGTACGTGCCGGTTTCTATACGATCCGGCAGCACCGTATGGTGGGCTCCGGATAATGCATCGACTCCTCGAACCGTAATCGTGCCGGTGCCGGCCCCGCTGATTTTCGCGCCCATGCCGCGAAGGAAAGCGGCGAGGTCGACGACCTCCGGCTCCCTCGCGGCATTTTCCAGCACGGTTTCGCCATCGGCCAACGCCGCGGCCATCAGCAGATTTTCCGTGCCGGTCACCGTTATCGTATCGAAGACGATGTGCGCACCTCGCAGTCGCTCGGCCCGCGCCTTGATGAAGCCGTTTTCGACGGTCACGTGTGCCCCCATCGCTTGCAGACCGGCAACATGGAGATTGACCGGTCGCGCACCGATTGCGCAGCCGCCTGGCAATGAGACGTCGGCTTCGCCGAAACGCGCGAGCAGCGGCCCGAGGACGAGAATCGAAGCCCGCATGGTCTTGACGAGCTCGTAGGGTGCTTCGCGTTTCTTCACGGTGCCTGCGTCGACCTCGATGCGCATGCTTTCGTTGACCGTGACTTCTACGCCCATGATTTGCAGCAACGAAAGCATCGTTGTCACGTCCTTAAGATGGGGGACGTTGTCGATCGTGATGGATTCGGTTGCGAGCAAGGTGCCTGCCAGTATCGGCAGCGCCGCGTTCTTTGCCCCCGAGATTACAATCGATCCTGCGAGCGGCGCCCCCCCTGTTATGACGAGTTTGTCCAAATGAGCTCAACCGCCTCGCTGCTGCCATTCATCCGGTGTCAGCGCCTGAATGGAAAGGGCGTGGATCTCATTGCCGACTAGCAGGCCGAGACTGCGATAGACCATCTGATGCCGGGCTACCTGCTGCTTGCCCTCGAACGCGGACGCGACGACGAGTGCCTCGAAGTGCGTATTGTCATCGCTCGTTACCTGGACGACGGCATTGTCGAAAGCGGCTTCGATGAGTTCTGCGACGGCGGATGGTTCCATTGTGACCTCGGTTTTCGGAGGCGCAAGAGTGTACCGGGAATGAGAACTGCTTCCCATCGGTTCAGCGCGATTGTGTATGATAACTCGCCGGAGTCATTGCGCCGGCGTTCAATGCGGCAGCCAGTTACGCTGATTATAAATAAAGGCAGGAACACGGCCTCCAATGCTGGGTAATTCCGTCGCGGTAATTGCGGGTCTGGCCCTTCTGATCTGGGGCGCCGACCGCTTCGTGCATGGCGCCGCCGCGACCGCTCGGAATCTCGGGGTGCCCCCCCTGCTCATCGGCCTCACGATCGTTGCGTTCGCGACGTCGGCACCCGAAATCCTCGTCTCGATCGTCGCGGCGAGTCGCGGGGAGCCCGGCCTGGCCATTGGCAACGCCGTGGGCTCGAACATCTGCAACATCGGTCTCGTCCTGGGATGCGTGGCACTTGTCCGGCCCATCGAGCTTCGGTCGGCGACTTTACGACGGGAAATGCCTGCACTGCTCGCCGTGTCTCTCTTGACGGTTTCGCTGTTTCTCGACTCGGCATTAAGCCGTGTCGACGGCTTCGTACTCTTGGCTAGCCTCGTATTCGCCATGATCTTTCTCGCGCGGCTCGGCTTGCGCTCTGCGGAAAACGACCCGATCAAGCGGGAATTCGAGGCCGAGATACCGTTTGGGGTCAGTATGAAAATGGCGTTGATCTGGCTGCTGCTCGGCCTCGCGACGCTGCTTATCGGCGCGGAACTGCTCGTAGACGGCGCGATCGAGATGGCTCTGTATTTTGGGGTCAGCGAGCTCGTCATAGGCATTACGCTCGTTGCACTCGGCACGAGTCTACCCGAGCTCGCGGTGTCCCTCGTCAGTGCCCTGAAGGGCGAGTACGGACTTGCAATGGGCAACATCGTCGGGTCGAACATTTTCAACATGCTGGCAGTCATCGGCATTGCTGCCGCCATAGAACCGACCACGCTGGCGCCGAGCGTATTATCGCTGCATATCTTCGTGATGGTCGCGTTCACGCTCGTGCTGTTTGCAATGACTTTTGATTACGAGAACAAAGCCGAATTGTCACGCCTCGAGGGTCTCGCGCTTTTCGCGGCATTCGTTGCCTACGATACCTATGTGGTCGTGCATAACGTTAATATAGCTCCCTGATAGAAAGCTGAGACGATGCTGTGCCGCTGAAGCTCGAAGACACGGAACTGTTGGCTCTCGCAGCCGAGGTCCTGGAAATCGAGGCCCGGGCCGTTGAGGTGCTAAGGTCGCGGCTCGATGACCAGTTCGTCGCGGCCTGCGCATTGTGCCTGGACACGCCGGGCCGCATAGTCGTGACGGGCATGGGCAAGTCGGGACATATTGCCGGCAAGATTGCCGCGACGCTCGCAAGCACGGGCACGCCGGCCTTTTTTATGCATCCTGCGGAGGCGAGCCACGGGGACCTCGGCATGATCACCGGCCAGGATCTGTTGCTCGCGGTGTCCTATTCGGGAGAGACGACGGAGATCATCACGATCTTGCCGCTGGTCAAGCGCATGGGTGCTCGGCTGATTTCGCTGACCGGCAATCCGAAGTCGACACTGGCGCGGGACGCCGATGTGCATCTCGACGTCAGCGTGTCCGAAGAGGCCTGTCCGCTCAATCTTGCACCGACGGCGAGCACGACGGCGACGCTCGCCATGGGCGACGCGCTCGCCGTGGCGCTGCTGAAGATCCGCGGCTTTACTGCCGAGGATTTCGCGCGCTCGCACCCAAGCGGCAGTCTTGGCAAGCGCCTGCTGCTTCGCGTCAGCGACGTGATGCGCAGAGACGCGGAGATACCGGCGGTTCGCCCGACGGTAACGCTAAGGGACGGGCTCATGGAGATGACCGAGAAAGGATTGGGAATGACCGCAATTACGGACGCCGATTCACGGATACTCGGAATTTTTACCGATGGCGACCTGCGTCGGACCCTCGACGCCGGCGTCGACGTTCACAGCACGCTGATGCGCGACATCATGCACAAAGATTGCAAGACAATCGCGGCCGACGTGCTGGCCGTAGAGGCGATAAACCTGATGGAGGCAAACAAGATAACGTCCCTGTTGGTCGCCGATGGCGAATATCGCCTGATCGGCGCAATGAACATTCACGATTTGTTCCGCGCGGGGATCATGTAGGGATGTCGGAAGCTCCACGCGCGCTGCGCGAAATTCGTCTCGTCGCGTTTGATGTCGACGGAGTTTTCACCGACGGGCGATTCTATCTCGACGACAACGGCGTCGAATCGAAGGCGTTTTTCACGCACGATGGATACGGAATTCGAATGCTGCTGCGGGCGGGAATACCGGTTGCAGTCATCAGTGGCCGCAGCTCGACAGCCGTGGCCGTCCGCATGGCGGAGCTCGGCGTGCAACATGTGGTTCAGGGCTGCGACGACAAAGTGGGCGCGCTGACCGAACTGGCCGCGCGCTTGGGTATCGAAATGGGCAGCTGCCTCTATGTCGGCGACGACCTGCCGGACCTGCCGCTGCTCGATGCCGCGGGTTTCTCCGTAGCCGTAGCAAATGCCGTGCCGGCGGTTCGTGACGCCAGCGATTATACGACCGCCGCGGCGGGCGGCTTCGGCGCCGTGCGGGAAGTTTGTGAACTCGTGCTCGCAGCGAAAGTCACAGCAGGACAATGAGCGCAAGAAGTATATTGTTCCTTATCGTCCTGGGCGCCGCCGCCATTTTCAGCTGGTATCTGGCCCGCCCGTCCGGTGACGATGTTGTCAAAGCGGCGGCTTACGAACCTCTGCACCGCGGCTATTATCTGAAGTCGGCGCGGATCTTCGGAACCGGGCCTGACGGGAGCGCCCTTTACGAGATTGTGGCGGCCTATGCCGAGCAGGAGGACGATGATCGCATCTACTTCTCCGACGTCAAGATAAGCTATTCGCCGGAGGCCGACGTGCCCTGGAGAGTCAATGCGGACTCGGCGACGATCTCCCAGGACGAGCGCCGCGTCAGGCTGCGCGGCCATGTGCAAGCGCTTAGCAGCGAGGGCTTCGCCGGCAACGACACAGAAATTAGGACACAGTACCTCGAACTCGATCCGGAAGCATACGTCGCCGAAACGCCGGAGCGGGTTCAAATTCGTATCGGGCCCCGCAGTCTAACGGCGACGGGCATGCTAGCATCACTGAAGGACAATCGCCTCGAACTCAAATCCAACGTCAGCGGAAAATTCGTGCCCTGATTCCTACATATCGCCCTTGGAATGAATCTTCGCTTTGTAATAGCAGCCGCTGCTCTACTTTCCGCCTGCACCGTTTGGGCACAGGCGCCGAACCTGCGCTTGCCGATTTCACTGGACGCAGACTCGACGAACTACGACGGCAAAAACTCGATGCTGATGTTTCGTGGACTGCGTCTTTCGCAGGGTTCGATCGGTGTTGCAGCGGACGAAGGGAGGGCCAGTAAGCTCGATTTCAAAGACAGCGTCTGGCACTTCACCGGTAACGTCGTGATCGACGTCGATAATGGACATATCGAGTGCGACAGCGCCGCACTTCGCTTCAAGGATCATACCCTTCAGATCGCGACGATCGAGGGATCGCCAGCGACGTTCGTGATCAAGCGTCCGGAAAGCGACGAGACTACCTATGCCGAAGCGAGAAAACTCGACTACAATCTGGCGCAGGGCATCATCGAATTCTCGGGCGACGCCCAAATCACGGAAGGCGGAAACCAGATATCATCCGCATTTCTGGTTTATAACATCAGAGAACGGCGCGTAAACGCGCAGTCTTCCGGAACCGGTGACCAGAAGGTCAAAATCATATACACGCCAAGCGACGCCCCGGTCGGCGATTCGGAGGACGAAAATTCTGGCAACAATAGCGCAAGCGGATCCGATTCCGGGGATCCGGATTCATGAGCATCCTGAGCGTCCAGGGCATCTCGAAAAGTTTCAAACTCCGCAAGGTCGTCAATAATCTCTCGCTGGAAATCAAGAGCGGTGAAGTCGTGGGACTGCTCGGGCCCAACGGCGCGGGCAAAACGACGGCCTTTTATATGATCGTCGGGCTGATCGCAGCGGACAGCGGCAAGATCCTGCTTGACGGTCAGGACCTGACGTCACTGCCAATGCACCGCCGCGCGAAGCTGGGGCTCGGGTATCTGCCGCAGGAAGCCTCGATTTTTCGCAAACTAACCGTCGAGCAGAATATCCTCGCGATTCTGGAGGTGCGCGACGATCTCGACCGCGCCGGGCGCGAGGAGGAGCTGGAGAACCTCCTCGATGAGCTGCACGTCGGCCACGTCCGTACGAGTCTCGGCATCAGCCTGTCCGGCGGCGAGCGGCGACGCGTGGAAATCGCTCGCGCGCTGGCGGCGAACCCGCTGTTCGTCCTGCTCGACGAACCGTTCGCGGGTGTCGATCCGATTTCCGTACTTGATATTCAGCGCATAATCAGACACTTGTGTGAGCGCGATATCGGGGTGCTGATTACTGACCATAA
>JBFJOC010000025.1:0-33165 GCA_041617855.1 Woeseiaceae bacterium
CATATCCGCAAAATCGTGGTCCGCGGTTTCGGGCGCCAGGATTACGTGCCGCTCTGGCGGGCAATGCAGCACTTCACCGACACGCGTGATCCGGAAACGCCGGACGAGATCTGGTTTACGGAGCATCCGCCCGTATTCACGCTCGGCCTGAACGCTGCGCGAGAGCATCTGCTGGCGCCCGGCGACATTCCGGTCGTGCAAATCGATCGCGGTGGCCAGGTTACGTATCACGGACCGGGTCAGCTCATGGTTTACCCGCTGATCGATATCCGGCGCGCCGGTATCGGCGTTCGTGACCTGGTCACGGCGCTGGAGCAAAGCGCAGTCGATCTCGCACGCGAATTCGGCATCGAGGCCGCCAGCCGCGCCGATGCACCGGGCGTATACGTCGCCGGTGCGAAGCTGGCAAGCATTGGACTGAGAATTCGGCGCGGCGCCAGTTTTCACGGCATGGCGCTGAACGTGGACGTCGATCTTGAACCGTTTTCGCGCATCAACCCCTGTGGCTTTGCCAACCTCGAGGTAACCGACCTCGCGCGTCTGCACGGCCACCACGAGCTCGACGACATCGCTCGCCGATTGCTGCCTCGGCTTCTCGTCTGTCTCGGAAGCAGCGACGCGCAGATTATCGCCGCTGGCGCGGAGCCGCCGCCCGAGTTGGCGGCAGCAGCAGCCGACTACGTCGAAGCGCGCTCGAGCTCTGCGAGCCGCGCAGGCGTTCCGACGTCACTCCACACACCGCGGTGAATGCTCCCGGAGAGCCGGCCGGTATCCGCCGCTGCCCGCAGCATCGGCGCTAGCGCGAAGCGCCGGGGTTCGCAAGCGGCGAAGAACTCCGGTCGATAGACGGCGATGCCGCTGAACGTCAGGCACGGGTCTGCCGACTTCCGGACGCGGCCGTCCTGCAGATCGAAGTCGCCGCGATCCTTGTCATCGGGCGTTGGCACGAGTACGAGATGGCCATCGTCGGCATCCCCGAGCGCAGGTGGGGGCAACGGCATGTCCGTGTATACGTCCGCGTTCACGACCATGAAGGGGGCGCTGCCGAGCACGGGCAGGGCCCGCACGATGCCGCCGCCGGTCTCGAGAACGTCGTCACCTTCCGGGCTGTAGATGACGTCGAGGCCAAAGCGGGTTCCGGACCCGACCCGGTCGACGATTTGCTCGCCGAGCCAGCCCAGATTGATCACAACGCGATCGATCCCTGCGGCCCGAAGGGCACGTAGATGCCGCTCGAGAAGGCTCGTGCCGCGCACTTCGACCAGGGCTTTCGGCGTCGCATCGGTGATCGGGCGCAGCCGTGTGCCGCGCCCTGCGGCCAGTAGCATGGCAATCATCGGCTGGACTCGAGACCCGGCAAAACCCGGTCCACGATCAGGCCAACGAGATAATTCAGGCAGTCGTAACGGGACTCCAGCTCGGTGATGTAACCAAGCGTGCGCGGCACCTCTCGAAGATAACCGGGCTTCCCGTCCCGATGATTCAGCCGCGCAAAAATACCGGCGGCCTTGAGATGCCTTTGCACCCCCATCAGCTCGAAGTCGGTCATGAAAGTCGCAACGTCCAGCCCGGGTTTCAGTGACTCCTCCAACCTATCGTAGTAGCCAACGGCCCAATCCCGGACACGATGTGCCGACCAGCGTATGTAACAGTCCTTGAGCAGCGAAACGAGGTCGTAGGTCAAGGGTCCCTCGACGGCGTCCTGAAAGTCCAGTATGCCGGGAGCGTTTACCGGCGTTACCATGAGATTGCGCGAATGATAATCTCGATGCACGAACACGCGCGGCTGAGCCAGCGCGCGCATCACGAGCAAATCACAAAGTTCCCGCCAGGCAAATTCGTCTTCCTTCGAAAACGCAATGCCGAGATGTCGTTCGCACAGCCAATCGTGGAACAGGGACAGCTCGAAACGCAGCAGCTCTTCATTGTACGGCGGTAGCTTGCCCTGAAATTTCCTGCCTTTTTGCTGCATCGTCGCGAGTGCCTCGAGCGCACGCGAATACAGGTGCGACGCACTCGTCCGGTCCGCCATCAGCCGCTCGAGATAGGACACTGACCCCAGGTCCGAGAGCAGTAGGAAGCCTTTTTCGACGTCGGCCACCAGGACGCGCGGCGCATTCAGCCCCATCGACCGCAGGTAGCCGGCGACCGCAACGAAAGGACGACAATCTTCCCTGTCCGGCGGGGCGTCCATCACGATGAAACTCTGCGTGCCTTTCTCGACACGGAAATAACGCCGAAAGCTCGCATCCCCCGATGCCGGCACGGGCCGAGTCCCCGCGACCATGTCGATGTCGTCCAGCCAGGCGCGCAGTGCGGCAAAGCGCTGGTCGGATCGTGGGTTCAGGTCCGAGATATGTTGTCTCCGTAACGCGTTGAAGCACCAGCGAAACTGTGCGAAGGTAACAAATACCAATGGCTGATAAAACCGTCAGCCGAGGCGCGCAAGCAGAACTCGACCAAGCACGTGTCTTCAAAGTTTTTGATTCTTGCCAGTGCCTTGCTGGCAGTGTCCCCGGCGTTCGGCGCGGAACCGACCGCGTGCCGCAATTCCATGGGTATCGTCGACGAATTGTCGCTGTTATCCCTTGAGCCGATCCCCGAGGGCGCGCTGCAGCTCGAGACCGGCGAGGTTGAGGCCCGTTTCGGGCAGCAACCGTACGCCGCGATGTCGGGCGGCGTGGTTTTGCGGTACGACGATAAGCTGGCCGGGGCCGATGCGGCGCGCTTCGACTCGGCTGAACGGTCGCTGGTCCTGGACGGAGGCGTGCGCTACGCCGATCCGGGCACGCAGATCGCATCCGACGCGGCCGAGTTCTCGTACGACCAGGGTCGTATCCGTTTCGAGGGTGCCGAATTTTCGCTGGGTGGCAACAATGCGCGCGGCGCCGCTTCCGTGCTCGAAATTAACGATGAGGGTCAGCTCGCACTCGACGATGTCAGCTACACGACCTGCCCCCCGGGTTCCAACGACTGGCTGCTCGAAGCGAACGACATCGACCTGGATACGAAGTCCGGTACCGGCACCGCGCGTGGCGTGAAGCTGCGCTTTCAGGGCGTACCGATACTGTATGCGCCGTACCTGTCCTTTCCGATCGGTGATGCCCGCAAGTCCGGAGTACTCGCACCTGAGATCGGCAGCGCCGGGCGCAGCGGCAACGATATCCAGGTGCCTTATTACTGGAATATTGCGCCGAATTACGACGCTCTGTTTACGCCGCGCCTGCTCAGCGATCGGGGCGTACAGCTCAAAACCCGCTTTCGCTACCTGACCCGACGCATGAACGGCCAGGTCAACGTCGACTATCTTTCCAGCGACAACGTCGCAAACCGGGCCCGCCACCTGTTTGCGTTCAGACACCGCACTTTGTTCGCGAACGGCTGGCGTAATCGAATCGATGTCCGCGACGTTTCCGACAGTCAATATTTCGAGGATCTCGGTGGTAGTCTCAGCCTGTCGAGCACCACGCACCTGAACCGCAGCGTGAGCTTCGACTACTACACCGAATCGATGTCGTTTTTCGGCATGTTCCAGGATTACCAGACGATAGACGACGCGCTGCTGCCTAGCGAGGAACCGTACCGTCGCGTGCCGCAGCTTTATGCCACGGGCAGCTGGCCCGAACGCCGCTTCGGCCTGCACTATTCCATGTCCGCGGAGCTCGTCAATTTCGACCGCGATGTCGGGGTAACCGGGTGGCGCCTGAATTTCGCCCCGGAGGTCAAGCTGCCGATATCGCGTCCCGGCTGGTTCGTAGCGCCGGCGATCGAGCTCGACCATACGCGCTATGCGTTGAATGACGCGGCGCCGGGACAGCCGGAGCAACCCAAGCGCACGGTTCCGATCGGCAGCCTCGATGCAGGGCTGATTCTCGAACGGAGCATGAACGGTGCGGGACCAGGACGAATCCAGACGATCGAACCGCGCATACTGTATGTCCACATACCCCACCGCGATCAGGAAGCGCTGCCGGTCTTTGATACCATTACGCCGGATCTCAATCTCGTGCAGCTGTATCGCAAGAACCGTTTTCTCGGTATCGACAGGATCGGTGACACGGATCAGCTTAGTGTGGGTGTGACGTCCCGCATCCTGGACGTGTCGACCGGAAGAGAACTGGTCAGCGCAACGGTGGGACAGACGCGGTACTTAAGCGAGCGAGGAATTTCGCTGCCTGGACGGAGCGTGCCCGCGGTCGAAACTTCAGACTATGTCGCGGAGGTGCGGTTTCTCCTCTACGAGAATCTGAACTTCGACATCGGGCACCAGTGGGGCGCGACGGGTGACGGCACGACGCAGTCCGAAGCCCGGCTCCAGTATCGCCCGGCCCGCAGCAAGATTTTAAACCTCGGGTACCGGTTTCGCCGTGATTCGCTCGAGCAAGGCGATCTCTCCTGGTCGTGGCCGCTGACCCGCCAGTGGAATTTCGTCGGCCGCTACAATTTCTCGTTCAGGGACGACAAAGTGCTCGAGCAGTTTTTCGGGCTCGAGTACGAAAGCTGCTGCTGGGGCGTCCGGCTCGTGACCCGGCGGCATATTTCCACGCGCGACGGAACTCGGGATTCATCGTTCGGTCTGCAACTCGTGCTCAAGGGAATGTCGAGCCTGGGCACCGCGGCCGACAAGCTCCTGGAACGTGGTATTCTTGGCTACTCAGCAGATCTGCGATAGAAAAAAGTGTTAAAAATCATTATGTTGTGCGCGATTTTCGCGACGATCGCGGTCTCCCCCGCGGCCCGGGCGGAACTGTCCGAAACCGGCGAGTTTCTCGACGGCGTGGCGGCGATCGTCAACGAGGGCGTGGTCCTGAAGAGCCAGCTGCGGCAGCAGATGACCGAAATCATCCGCCGGGCCGGACAGCAGGGACTGCAGCTCCCGCCCGCGAACGTGCTCCAGGAGCAGGTCCTCGAGCGGCTTATCTTGAACGAGATTCAACTGCAGCGCGCAGCGCGCATCGGGCTACAGATCTCCGACCAGATGCTGAATGAATCGATTGCCCGCATCGCCGCCGCCAACAACATTTCGTTCGAAGACATGCCCCGCCTGCTCGCGGAAGACGGTATCGAGTATGCCGAATTCCGGCGCAACCTGCGCGAGGAGATTACCTTGGATCAGCTACGTCGCATCGACGTCGGTCAGCGCATCTCCGTATCGCCGCGGGAAATTCAGCAGTGTATCGCGGATCTGGAAGGCAATGTCGCAATCAACTCGGAATACAATTTGGCGCACATCCTGGTGTCGTTTTCGGAAGCCGCCACGGCCCGCGAAATCAAGGAGGCGGAGGCCAAGGCCCGCGAAATATACGAGAGAATTAATGATGGCGCAGATTTTGGAGAGATGGCAGTGCGCTATTCCGATGCCCAAACGGCGCTCGAAGGCGGTGCGTTGGGCTGGATGAAGGGCGAACAGCTGCCCACTCTGTATACCGACGTCGTGGTGCCGATGCAGGCGGGCGACGTTTCCGAACCGTTTCGCTCGGCGAGCAGCTTTCATATTGTCAAGGTGAACGACTTGCGCAGCGCGATACAGCGGAGCGAGATCGAGCAGGTCAAGGTGCGCCACATCCTCGTGACACCGAACGAGATCATCGACGACGACACGGCGAAACAGAAGCTGGACGACGCGCTCGAGCGAATTCGCGGCGGCGAAGATTTCGGCGAACTTGCAAAGCTCCTGTCCGACGATCCGGGATCCGCCAATAACGGTGGTGACATGGGGTGGACCGGGCCTGGCACTTTCGTTCCGGAGTTCGAACAGGTGGTGAACGAAGCGAAGATCGGTGAACTGACCGGGCCGTTTCGCTCGCGTTTCGGGTGGCACATCGTGGAGGTGCTCGACAGGCGGGTTTACGATAACACCGAGGATTTGAAGGAAAGCAACTGCGACTCGAAGATTCGCAACAGCAAGATGGAGGAGGAAACGCAGCTGTGGATGCAGCGCATCCGTGATGAGGCTTTCGTCGATATTCGAGTCTGATAGGCTGCGGCAAGCCAGCACAGCTCGCAAATTGGGCCGCCGTTCCTGCTCAGCCCGCGGTCTCGCCAGAAAACATGGCCTCCCGCCCCCTCGCCATCACCGTTGGTGAGCCCGCCGGGATTGGGCCGGAACTTTGTCTGCTGCTCGCCACGGCGGGTCATCTGCGCGACGCGATCGTATTATCGGATGCAAGCTGGCTTGCGACCCTGGCTGGCCGGCTTGACATCGATGTGCGCGTGCGCGAACTCGCTGCGGCAGACATCGGTCGACACCGGTCCCGACGTCGTGAGCTCCTCGTGCTGGGCAACGCCTATCCGAAGGTACCAGTCTCCGGCAAACCGAATCCAGCGAACGCCGCCGCCGTGCTCGAGACGCTGCGCATCGCCGTCGACGGGTGCACGCGGGGCATCTTCCGCGGGCTCGTGACGGCGCCGCTTAGCAAGTCCGTCATCAACGACGCCGGCATCCGCTTCACCGGCCACACGGAATTCCTTGCCGAACTCACGAACACGCCGTGCCCGGTAATGCTCCTCGTAGCCGGCGATATGCGAGTTGCCCTTGTGACGACGCATCTGCCACTGCGGGAGGTTGCCGACGCCGTGACGCCCGAGCGGCTGCGCACGGTCCTCGCGGCGCTCATACACGGCCTGCAAACGCGCTTCGGCATCGCGACACCCGAAGTCCTCGTATGCGGGCTAAATCCACACGCCGGCGAGGGCGGGCATCTCGGTGCCGAGGATGGCCGCGTCATCGAACCCGTCATTGCCGAGTTGGCAGCGCTCGGTCATCGCGTTCGCGGGCCGGTGCCTGCGGACACCGCGTTTCTTCCAGCCGCTGGGAATCGGGACGCGGTGCTGGCCATGTACCACGACCAGGGTTTGCCCGTCCTGAAATTTGCCGGCTTCGGACACGCCGTAAACGTCACTCTGGGCTTGCCGATCGTACGCACGTCCGTCGATCACGGCACGGCGCTGGATCTCGCAGGCACCGGCACCGCGGACCCGGGCAGCCTCCTGGCCGCGCTGCGCCTGGCGAGGCAGCTGGCGGACCGTGAATGACGGCTCAGCGGCCACGCAAGCGATTCGGGCAGCATTTTCTTCGCGACCCGGCGATCATCGATGCCATTATCGACGCCATTTTTCCGGCAGCTTCCGACGTTATCGTCGAAATCGGGCCGGGCACCGGAGCAATTACGCGGCCGCTCGCGGCCCGGTCGGCCCGCGTGCACGCGATAGAAATCGATCGGGAGCTTGCCCGGCAATTGCGTCTGGAACTCGCCACCATCCGAAACCTGACAATCCATACGGCGGACGCGCTGACCTTCGACTTCGAAACGCTCGGACAGCCATTGCGGCTGGTCGGCAATCTGCCCTACAACATCTCCACGCCGCTTCTGTTCCGACTGATCGATTTCCGACACATCGTCGCGGACATGCATTTCATGCTGCAGAAGGAGGTCGTCGATCGGATGGCCGCGCCACCCGGTGGCAAGACATACGGGCGCCTCACGGTGATGCTGGGCTGCCGATTCGAGATCGAGTCACTATTTGACGTGCCGAGCAGCGCCTTCGATCCACCCCCGGCCGTCACCTCGGCGCTCGTGCGCCTGCGACCGCTGCCATCGAAAAGTTTCGCGGTGCGGGACGAGGCGGTTTTCGATCGGCTCGTCAGAACCGCGTTCAGCCAGCGCCGCAAAACGATACGGAATGCGCTGTCCGGAATCACTTCCGCAAGCGATCTCAGCGCTGCGGGCATCGACCCTGCGCTTAGGCCTGAGGCGATACCGATCGCGACATACATCGTGCTGGCGAATCGGCTAGCGGCCGGTTCCGGCACAACAAAGGCCGGTGGTGGGTTAGAATAGCGGCGATTCGGGCAACCCCTCTGCAGAAGTTTTCAATTCCATGGACGACAGGACTTTCGACATTCGTGTCCAGGTTGCGACGAGCTACGTCTCCGAGCAATCCGAGCCCGAGGCAGGACGCTACGTCTTTGCCTACACGATCACGATTTCGAATGCCGGCGATGTACCGGCCCGGCTCATGAGTCGTCACTGGGTCATTACGGACGCTAACGGCAAGGTTCAGGAAGTCAGCGGCGACGGTGTCGTCGGCGAACAGCCGCATCTGAATCCCGGAGAACAGTTTCGCTACTCGAGCGGCGCCGTCCTCGAAACTCCGGTCGGCGCAATGCAGGGCCTGTACCGCATGGAGGCCGACAACGGCGTAAATTTTGACGCGCCGATAGAACCGTTCACGCTCGCCGTTCCGGGCGTTCTGCACTGATTCCGCTCTGCGAACCGTGGCCGTCTACGCGATCGGGGACGTACAGGGTTGTTACGATCCGCTGCGGCGCCTGCTGGATGCGATCCGCTTCGAGCCGGACAAGGACAAGCTCTGGTTTACCGGCGACCTGGTCAATCGTGGCCCGAAATCCCTGAAGACGCTGCGTTTCGTGAGCTCGCTCGGCGACTCGGTCGTAAGCGTGCTCGGTAATCACGACCTGTACCTACTCGGACTTTTCTATGGCGCAATACCGCGAACCGAGCGCTTCAGGTCGTTGACGAAGCTGCTCGACGCCCACGATGCCGACGGGCTGGTCGGCTGGCTGCGTCGCCGGCCGCTCGCGCATTATGACCGCGACCTCAACACACTGCTCGTGCACGCCGGTACCCACCCGGACTGGAGCGTCACGAAGACCACGAAGCGCGCTGCTGAGGTGGAGGCTGCACTGCAGGGCAAGAGTATGAAGGCGCTCTTGCGCAAAATGCGTGGCAACACTCCCCTCAGGTGGTCCCCCGAGCTCAAAGGGTTCAAACGACTACGGTTCATCATCAACTGCCTGACCCGCATGCGCATGATCACCCGCAAGTTCAGCCTGAATTTCACGCACAGCGGCTCGCCATGGCAGGCCCGCAGCAATCTGGTGCCGTGGTTCGAGGTTGAAGACCCAGCTTGGGCCGGGACCCGTATCGTGTTCGGCCACTGGTCGGCGCTCGGGCTTATCGTCCTGCCCCACGTCGTCAGCCTGGACACGGGCTGCATCTGGGGCAGGCAGCTTACCGCGGTGCGCCTCGACGCGAGTACACCGCGCGTAATCCAGGTCGAGGGCCAGTACTGAGCGCGACCTCGCAGCCACCCGAACGTCCCATACCAAATGCGTCTAGACGGCGACGGCCGCAGAGATATGCGGATGGGCCTCGTAGTTCAGGATTTCGAAATCGTCGAAGCGGTAGCCGAATATGCTCGCTGGGCGCCGCCGGATCGCAAGCCGCGGCAGCGACCGCGGGGCGCGGGTCAGCTGCTCGTCCGCCTGCTCGAGATGATTCAGGTACAGGTGGCAGTCTCCGCCCGTCCAAATGAAATCGCCGACGCCCAAATCCGTTTGCTGCGCGAGCATATGCGTCAGGAGCGCATACGACGCGACGTTGAAGGGCACGCCGAGAAAAATGTCGCAGCTGCGCTGATACAGCTGACATGACAGCTTGCCGTCCGCGACGTAAAACTGAAAAAAACAGTGACACGGTGGCAGCGCCATACGGTCGAGTTCGGCTACGTTCCACGCGCTCACAATGATGCGCCGGCTGTCGGGTGTCTCCCGAATCTGGCGGACGATCCGTTCGATCTGATCGATATGACCATCGCCGGGCGTCGGCCAGCTGCGCCACTGCACGCCATAGATCGGACCGAGTTCGCCGTTCTCGTCTGCCCACTCGTCCCAAATCGTCACGCCGTTCTCCTTCAGATACGCCGTGTTACTGTCACCCGACAAAAACCATAGAAGCTCGTGAATGATCGAGCGCAGATGCAGCTTCTTCGTCGTCACGAGCGGAAAACCCGCGCCCAGGTCGAAGCGCATCTGATAGCCGAACACGCTCAGCGTACCGGTACCGGTCCGGTCTTCCTTGCGAACGCCGCGGTCGCGCACGTGTTGCATCAGGTCCAGGTATTGCCGCATGTCAGGCCTCGGCGCGGTGAGAACGATGATCGCGGTAGGCAAGGATCAGCATGACGGCACCAATGATAACCATAGGCAGGCTCAGAATCTGCCCCATGGTCACCCAGCCGAGGGCAAGATAGCTCAAGTGCGCGTCCGGGACCCGAAAGAACTCCGCGAAAATGCGAAACACGCCGTACAGCAACAGAAACATGCCGGATACGGCCATGTACGGGCGCGGTCGGGACGAATACCACCAGAGAATGGCGAACAGTAAGAAGCCTTCTAGAATCGCCTCGTACAGCTGCGACGGATGCAGAATTTGTCCTTTGTAGAGAAAGCCCCACGGTACGTCCGCCGGCTTGCCCCAGAGCTCGCCGTTGATGAAATTGCCGATGCGCCCAAAGCCGAGGCCAAGCGGCACGAGGGGGGCGACAAAATCGGTAATTTCCAGCATGGTCCGGTCGCGGCGACGTCCGAACCACCACATCGCGAGCATCACGCCGACCAAGCCCCCGTGGAAGGACATGCCGCCCTCGGTGATGCGAAACAGGTAGAAAGGATCGGATAGCAGGTCTCGCCAACCGTATACGAGACAATAGCCGACGCGGCCACCGACGATGACGCCCAGCATTGCATAAAAGATCAGGTCATCGACGTTTGCCGGCCCGACCGGCGCATCCGGCCGCCGAGCGCGGCGCCGCGCCAGCCACCAGCCCACCAGGAAGCCGAACACATACATCAGCCCGTACCAGCGTATTTTTAGGAAACCGATCGAAAAAATCACCGGGTCGATTTCGGGATAAACCAGCATGAAATCCTGCTCGGCGCGCGCTTCGGGCCTGTATCATAATGAGTTTGCCACTCGGGATATAGGCTGCCTTGGACTCTCCGTCGACCGGCAATCGTCTCCGCGACGAGACCAGTCCGTATCTGCTGCAACACGCCGAAAACCCCGTGGACTGGTTTCCATGGTGCGACGAGGCGTTCGAGCTGGCCATAGATACGAATCGGCCGGTGCTGCTGTCGATCGGCTATTCGGCTTGCCACTGGTGCCACGTTATGGCGCACGAATCCTTCGAGGATTCGAGCACAGCCGAAATCATGAACCGGCTGTTTGTCAACATCAAGGTGGACCGGGAAGAGCGGCCCGACGTCGATCGAATCTATCAAACCGCGCATCAGCTCCTGACACAGCGCGGCGGCGGCTGGCCGCTGACGATGTTTCTCGACCCGGAGACGCAGCGACCGTTTTTCGGCGGCACGTATTTTCCGGGCGAGGCACGATATGGCATGCCGGCGTTTCGGGAGTTGCTCGCGAGCGTCGCTTCCCACTATCGCGAGCACCGGGACGATGTGCGAGCGCAGGGAGCCCGGCTACATGACGTCTTCAAGCGCCTGGACCCGGCGGCCGGGACGGCATCGCAAGACGGCCTGTCGCTGGCGCCCTCGGACGAGCTGCGCGGCCGTCTCGAGCGTTCCTTCGATCGGCAGTTCGGCGGCTTCAGCGCCGCACCGAAATTTCCGCATCCGGCGACGATCGACTGGCTGTTCCGGCACTGGCGTCGCAGCGCGCAGTCGCCGGAACCCGATGTCGATGCCCTGTTCATGGCCACGCTCACGCTGACGCGCATGGCTGAAGGTGGCATTTTCGATCATATAGGCGGCGGCTTCTGCCGTTATTCCGTTGACCGGTATTGGCAGATCCCGCATTTCGAGAAGATGCTTTACGACAACGGTGCTCTCCTCGCCACTTTCGCAACCGCGTATCTCGCAACCGGCGAAGCGTTGTTCAGGAACGCGGCAAACATGACGGCAGACTGGCTGCTTGCGGACATGCGGGCACCGAATGGCGGCTTCTATTCGTCCCGTGACGCCGACTCCGAGGGAGAGGAGGGCCGCTACTACGTGTGGACACCCGACGAGGTACGCGACGTCGTCGGCGCCGTCGATTACCCGGTGTTTGCGATGCGCTTCGGCCTCGACGGCGCCGCGAATTTCGAGGACAGCTGGCACCTTGCCGTTAAACAGCCCATCAGTGCGATCGTAAAAGCAACGGGACAAACTACGGACGCTGTCGAGGCGACGCTCGAGCGCTGCCGGCAGCGACTACTCGACGCGCGGCTCGCTCGAGTACCACCGGGCCGCGACGACAAACAGCTCACATCCTGGAATGCGCTGACTGTCCGCGGGCTGGCCATCGCCGGCCGCTCGCTCGATCGCCTCGATCTTATCGACGCCGCGGACGGTGCCGTCGAGTTTCTGCGCACACGGCTCTATGTCGACGGCCGGCTGCGCGCGAGCTTCAAGGACGACAGGGCCCGTTTCTCCGCGTATCTCGACGATCACGCATTCCTGATCGACGCCGTGCTGGAGCTGCTGCAGGCGCGCTGGAACACCGCGCACCTCGCGTTCGCGATCGAGCTGGCGGATCTCACACTCCGGCATTTTCAGGACGATGCGTCGGGCGGCTTTTTTTTCACGGCCGACGATCACGAGCAGCTGATGCACCGCCCGAAGCCGCTCGCCGACGAGGCGACGCCGTCGGGAAACGGCGTCGCAGCTTTTTCGCTGCAGCGTCTCGGCCTGCTGCTCGCCGAACCGAGGTATCTCGACGCTGCGGAGCGCGCCGTGAAGTACGCGTGGCAGGCCGTCGAGGAATATCCGCATGGCCACGTGACGCTGCTCACCGCGCTGGAGGAGCACCTGTCACCGCCCGAATTCGTGATCATCCGGGGTCCTCGGGAGGAAGGTGCCCGCTGGCGGGACGCCGTCTTGAAACTCTATGCACCACAGCGGCTGGTTTATGCGATCGATGCCGCGGAAGCGAAGCTTCCGGGCGCGCTCGCGACGCGACCGCCGATCGGCCGTGCAACCGTTGCCTACCGGTGCCTCGGCACGCACTGCGAGCTCCCCGTCAGTGCGTTCGAGGCGCTGACCGAGCGGCTTTCCGATGCCTGACGCCGCCGGGTCCCGGCGCGCGCCGCCGCGGGCAGCGCTCAATATGCCGTCAACAGCTGCCCCGACGCCGGCACAACGGCCGCGTTGTTCGCACCGGTAAAAATGATTGGCACCGAGCTGAGCCTGAGCCCCGTATTGCGCACGACGGCGAAATGCAGATGCGGGCCGCTCGAGAAGCCGGTGTTTCCGGAGTCTGCGATGTACTGTCCACGCCGGACCACATCGCCGGGCCGCACGCGGATGGAATTCCAGTTCAGGTGCGCGTAGATCGCGTAAGTCCCGTCATCGTGGAGCACGCGAATCAAGTTCGCAGCCGGGCCGTCGATCTCGGGATCCAACCCGCTACGATAGTTGTCACTTGCAACGTCGAAAACGATGCCATCACGGGCAGCCACGATGTCGGTACCGACCGGCATCGCGATGTCTACAGCGTACAAACTGTCGGGCGTCCTGTGGGTAACGAGATTCGGGTGCGCCTGCGTAACCGGGTAGTTGTTGGCGATCGAGAACGGCACGCGGTAGGTGCCGGGCGGGCGGTGCACGGCGGCCGGGTCACCCGCAAGATATCTGAACTGATAGCGCACGAGCGGGGCCTGGCCGTTGCCGAGAAACGCCAGCCGGGTAAGTTCCGTGTCGCTGTCTGCAGGCAGCACCCAGCGCAGTTTTCCGGCATCGGCCGGCAGAGCGACGCCGCGGAGCTCTCGCAACTCGATTTCGAGCTCGACCGGCGCGAAATACGGATTGTGTGCGGTGAAAACGATGCCTTCGCCGTCCACAAAATAGCTGACCGACACCTTGGCGCGGCTGCGCCCCGGCGCGAGTTGTCGCACTTCTTCGGCCTCGCCGTCGGTAGGCGGGCGGTCCGCATAAATCCATTCGCCGTCGTCGCCGCGGTACTTGTACAGTGTGTACAGTGACTGGGCGGATGCGGGCACGCCGGCGAGAACACCCGTGCAGAGAACCATGAACCAGGCAAGCCACTTACGCACGGCCCGGTCAGCTCCCGATCGCGAGCCGGCGCCAGCCGTCGCCGGTTCGGCGAACTTCGTATGCCGGCCAGTACTGATTGTCGAGTTTCAGCGTGATGATTTCGACGGCGCCGTTCCAGGTCACCGTTTTGAGCCGTACGGAGGCGCGATCCTCCTTCCCGGCAACCGCGCTGACAAATGACTCGAGATTCGGCGTCGGGATATCGTCGACCTCGACGATGCGGCGGCCTGCCCACAGCCCGTAGCGCGTGGCCGGCGAACCGTAGCTGAAATACGCCACATAGACGCCGTAGGGCTCGATACCGCGCTGCGCGGCCATCGCGCGATGAGGGTCCTGCAGGAGCGCGCCCGCCCACGACACGACGCGATCGATGCCGCGGCCATCGAGCGGTACGGTCGCGATGCCGAATTCGTGTTCGCGGTCGTTACGCCAGACCGTGACCTGCACGTACGGCTTTTGCACCGCCCTCTCGAGCGCCCGGAACGAAGTTACGACCTCGCCGTCGATCGCCAGGACCATATCGCCGTTCCGGAGCGCGGCCGCGGCGGGCGTGCCCGCAACGATACGAGTTATGCTGAGCGCACGGCGACGGAGGGGGTCGGCCTTTTCGAGGCGCTCGAGCCAGCTTTCGTCGACGCCCATATTACGTGCGGCAAACAGCGGCGCGTACACGAACTCCGACTCCAGCGAGTAGATGAGCCGGCCGTCGCGGACGATGTCCACGAATTCGGCGATGAGCTCGCTGCCGATCCCGCGGTTGAACTGCGTTGATTCGTTGCCCGACTGTACTGCGAAACTCGGCCACATCGCTACGACGCGGCCGCGCTTGTCGACAAGCACCCCGTCGACATCCTGCGGCGCGTTGACAAGATCGATACCCTCGAGATTCGAATCCCGAAACCTGAGCGTTCGCGACAGCGGCAGAACCAGAGGCTCGACCGACGCGACGGTGCTCTCCTGGTGCACAAGCTGGTGGTCGGCCTTGATGCCGACGACCCACACCGTATCGCCAGATCTAACGGGCCTCGTATTGAACGTCGCTTGCCGCACCGGCGTATCGCCAACCGTGGCCGGATCGTACGACACGATCGCCAGATTGTGCAGCGGATGAAGCTGCTCGACTTTCGCAGGCACCTCGAGCGAGCCCGCAAACGTGACGGTTACGTCCCCGATCGCGACCGGTACGGTGTTGCGATCGACGACGACGAAGCCGCGCTCGGTGTCGACGATCAGGCCCGTGCCGTAGTAATGGCGATCGGCGACGCCGGAGACCGTATACGGCAGATCGAACGTCACGACGGCCAGCGACGGCGCAATGGTCCGCACGCGCGGATCGTCGTACTGCGTGAAGCGCGTGCTGCCGGCCGCGGGTGGCTGAGGGTCCGGACCGGGCGCAAGATCCCGGCAGGGCCAAACGCCCGTGTCATCGTCGCGCGCGCAGCGGCGCAGCGGAAACCAAACGCGGTTCATTTCGAACGGGCGTACGATCGTGTTTTGGGGGTTGTCGATCGTCACATAGCGGACCATCGCTCGTTCGCCGTCGGCGAGCCGGCTCAGCGCGGCCTCGAGATCATCAATGTCGTCGACCTTCAGGCCGCCGAATTCGATGATGACGGCGCCGCGCGGAATCGCAGACTTCGAGAGCAGATAGCCAGGATTGGCCACGTAAGCGCCGCTGACGGTGCGGTTGTAGTGGCGTGCCTGCTGATACGAGAGATTGTTGACGATCGCATCCCCGAACTCGAGAAACTCGTCCGGCGTGATGTCGTGAAGATCAGTCACGTCGATCGACTCTATGACCCGGCGACCGCCGCGCTCGATCTCGACCTCGACCGCCTTGCCGACATGGCTATCCAGGGTCGACTCCAGCGGGACGAATTCAGTGACGAGTGTGCCGTTCATGCGCAGCAGTATGTCACCGGGCTCGAGCTTGCCGAACGCCGGCGCATCCGGGATGACCTGGTCGACCGTCAGCATGCCCGTGCTGTTCGGAAACGCTGCGCGAACGAGACGCTCAGCCTCGTCACTCAAACCGAGTCGATTCAATTCGTCGAAGGCCTTGCGTTCGAACACCGTTTGCAGCGTACCCCTGGTCACGGCTTGTCCTTGCCGGAGCAGCCTGAGCGCCCGATCGATGCGGTCGAGCGGCAGGAAAAAGCTGCTCGCGGCAGAATTGTTGGCGCCGGCGTTCAGCGCGACGACTTCGCCGGCGATGTTCACGACCGGCGACCCGGAAGAACCGCCCGATGTTCCCGATGCTGCCTGCAGATAGAACGTATTGAAATCGTTGTATTTGCCGCGGCCGTAGTCCGGCGCCTTGCGGTCCAGCCGGGCGATGGTGCCAGCGAGAATGGACAGCTGCTCGCCCGCGTCGTTGCCGATGACGCGGATCTCGCGGCCGATGCCGGCCGCATCCGGCACGAGCGGAAGTTCCACTGGATCTATGTAGCGGAGCTCCGCCGGGTCGTAGCGAAAGAAGCCGAAATCGTGGACCGGATCCCGGTACACGGGCGTTAGCCGGACCTCCTCGTTGTTGCGGAACACCGCTTCTGCCACGACCGGTCCCGGCGTGACAACGTGGCGATTCGTCAGGATCAATCCACGCTTAGCGTCGACAACGAATCCGGTAGCCTGGCTTGACGCATTCCATTCCGTGTCGAAGGCGCGGGTGCTGTCGACGCGAATCGACACGACGCCGGAGGAAATGCGTTCCAGTGTCGCAGTCCAGCGTGAATCGTCGGCGGCGTGAAGCGGCCCCGATACAATCAGCATAAGCGCCGGTGCGAGGGTTCGGAGATAGAGTCTTGGAAACGTCATTCGATCGCGTATTCCGCCTGCCGCCAGTCCGGTATCTGGACTTGGCCGGCGGCTGTGGGTTCCCTATTTGACCAGAATATCGGGCCTGCCGCACGGCGGTCGCTGCACGCCCGCCTTCTGGCGGCAGTCCGTCCCGGTGGCCGACCGCGACCGATTAATCGTCGGCCGGACGATAGGCGAGATCCAGTTCCCGAGCCGCCTTGACATCGTCGAGGCGTCGCACCGGCATCGCGTACGGAGCATCCTTGTAGCTCATTCCGTTGTCGCGCGCCTCGGCGACGATGTCGATCAGCGCATCGCAGAACGCATCGAGTGTCTCCTTGCTTTCAGTCTCGGTCGGCTCGATGAGCAGGCATTCGGGGACGAGCAAAGGGAAATACGTGGTGGGAGCGTGAAAGTTGCGGTCAAGCAGCGCCTTGGCGATATCCATGGCGGTGAGATCCAGCGACTTCGCTTCGTTCTTCAAAGTAACGATGAACTCGTGCGTGGCGCGGCGGTCGGGATAGGCGAGCCTGAAGCCGGCCTGCGCGAGGCGCGCCTGCAGGTAATTTGCGTTGAGCGTCGCGTACTCGGCGATGCGTCGCATGCCGTCCCGGCCGACCATACGCATGTAGACATAGGCGCGCAGCAGCACGCCGGCGTTGCCCATGAATGCGGACAGTCGGCCAATGCTTTGCGGCACGTCGACCTCGGTCAGCCAATCGTATCTTTCGCCATCATCAGCGTCGAATTTGGCGACGACCGGAACCGGTAAGTAC
This sequence comes from Woeseiaceae bacterium, assembly GCA_041617855.1. Classification (GTDB taxonomy): domain Bacteria; phylum Pseudomonadota; class Gammaproteobacteria; order Steroidobacterales; family Woeseiaceae; genus UBA1847. The sequence goes on from JBFJOC010000025.1 coordinate 17,440, forward strand.
GGCAGCAGGCGCTCGCCGACGCCGATCGCACCGGAACCCGGCCCGCCACCGCCGTGCGGCGTCGAGAACGTCTTGTGTAAATTCATGTGAATGACATCGAATCCCATGTCGCCGGGGCGCACCTTGCCGAGTATCGCGTTCAGGTTCGCGCCGTCGCAGTACAGCAGACCGCCGGCATCGTGCACGATGTCTGCGACGTCCGCGATCCGGCGCTCGAACACGCCCAGCGTCGAGGGATTCGTCAGCATGATGCCCGCCGTCTTCGGCCCCACCGACGCTTCCAGACCGGCGAAGTCGATGTCGCCGTCGGTGCCGGTCGGCACTTCGCGCACGATGCAGCCGCACATCGTCGCGGTCGCCGGATTCGTGCCGTGAGCGGCGTCCGGCACGATGATTTCGTTACGCTGCTGATCACCGCGCGCGTCGTGATACGCACGGATCATTGCCACGCCTGCAAACTCGCCCTGCGCCCCGGCCATCGGCGTCAGCGAGACGCCGGCCATGCCCGTAACGGCTTTCAGCATTTCCTGCAGCTCGTACATGCAATTCAGAAATCCCTGGCCGTGGCTGACCGGGCCGAGAGGATGCCGGTTTGCGAACTCGGAAAGCAGCGCGAGCTCGTTGCAGGCTCGTGGATTGTATTTCATCGTGCACGAACCGAGCGGGTAGAACTGCGTGTCGATCGAAAAATTCATTTGCGACAGACGAGTGTAGTGCCGAACGACCTGCAGTTCCGATACCTCGGGCAGCCGCGGCACGTCGGACCGCAAGAATTCGCGTGGGATATCGATGTCGGCCTCCGCACTCGGTGCCTGCGCAAATGCACGCCGCCCCCGCCGAGATTTTTCGAAAATCAACTTGCTCATCATGTCCGCTATTCTTCGATCGAAATACCCAGCGAACGCAGCGCTGCCCGGTAGTCCGGCTCGGTGGCCATGTCCTCGATCTGCTCGCGATGCACGATCGTATTGTTTTCGTCCATGGCGACGACGCCGCGCGCAAACATGCCCGCTAACGGGCCGTCCATGATCTGAACGCCGTAGTTTTCGCCGAACCCCGCATGCCGAATAGCGGACAGTCCGACGACATTTTCGAGCTTGTGCGCCTCCTGAAAGCGACGATGCGCGAACGGCAGGTCATAGGAAACCATAAGCAGCGCGAGATCCTCGATTCCTGTGCCGTACCGGTCGAACTCGATCACTGATTTCGCGCAAATATTAGTGTCGATGCTGATGAAAATGTTGATGATCTTGCGCTTGTCCTGCCAGTTCGCAAGTGACACGTTCTGCAGTCTCGTGTTGACGAGCGAAAGGTCGGGCGCCTTGCTGCCAATAGGCGGCAATTCGCCGGCCGTTCGGTATGTACCGTTTTCGAATCTGATCGTTGCCATATTGCTCTCGTTCGGCCCTCTTTCAGGGACGGCTCATAGCCCGCTTGAACGCCGCCGCAAAGCCCTCGATGTCTGCCGCAGTCTTCGTTTCCGTCGCACAGACCAGCAGCGCGTTGCCGAGCGCCGGAAAATCGGCGGACAGGTCGTAGCCACCGAGAATGCCGTCACCTGCCAGCGCCTCCAGCAGCGGCTTTACGGGCCGGTCGACCTTCAGAGCCACCTCGTGAAAATGCGGTCCGGAAAATGCCGCATCGACCCCGTCCAGCGCGCACAGAGCCGCCCTGACCGTTGCCGTATTCTGCTGCGAGCGGCGGGCGACGCGCGCAAGGCCGTCGAATCCCAGCAGCGACATGTATATGGTTGCCGCCGTCACCATCAAACCCTGATTCGTGCAGATGTTCGACGTCGCCTTGGAGCGACGGATGTGCTGCTCGCGCGCCTGCAGTGTCAGCGTGAAACCGGGATCGCCGTTCAGGTCGGTCGTTCTGCCGACAATACGGCCCGGCATCTGGCGAACCTGTTTCTGCTTGCAGGTCATGAACCCGAAATACGGGCCGCCCGACGATAGCGGCACGCCGAGCGGCTGGCCCTCGCCGCAGGCGATATCGGCACCGGCCGTACCCCAGCGCCCGGGCGGGCAAAGCAGCGCGAGTGACGTCGGATTGACAACGGCGATCACCAGCGCTCCGCGCTCGTGCGCCCAGTTCGTTAGTCCGTCGACGTCCTCGAGCGTGCCAAGAAACGTCGGCTGCTGGATCACGACAGCGACGGCATCGCCTGCCGATGCCAGTCCGTTTGCATCGAGCCGGCCGGTGCGCTCATCCATGGGAAGCCGCGTAAACGTCAGCCCCTGTCTGCCCGTGATCGTACGTGCGACACGTTCGTAGGTCGGGTTTACTCCGGGCGCCAGCAGCACGTGGCGCGACTTCGCGCTACGATTGCCGCGGACCGCCATCAAAACCGCTTCCGCGAGCGCCGAGGCGCCGTCGTACAAAGATGCATTGCTCACATCGAGCGCCGTGAGCTCCGTGATCATTGTCTGGTATTCGTAGATCGTTTGCAGCGTGCCTTGACTGGCCTCGGCCTGGTAGGGCGTATAGGCGCTGTAAAATTCGCCGCGCGTCGCAATGTCCCAGACGACGGTGGGAATATGATGTTCGTATGCGCCTGCGCCGATGAAGCACAGCGAATGTCCGTCGCGCGCGGCGCGCCTGCGCATCAGCCGCGAAACCTCCATCTCACTCAGCGCTCCAGGCACGGCATCCAGTTCGCCAATGCGCAACGCTGCGGGTACCTCGTCGAACAATGACTCGATCTCGTCGACGCCGATCGTCGCGAGCATTTCCCGAGTGTCGGCGTCCGTATGCGGTATAAACGGCATGCTGCGCGATCCTAGGCGTCTTCCTGATCCAGCAGATCCTGGTAGGCATTCGGGGTCAGGAGGGCGGCATCGTCGAATGGCGCCGCGGGTGCCAGCCGTACGATCCAGCCTTCGCCGTAGGGATCCGAATTGATCCGTTCCGGGTCGTCGGCAAGTACATCGTTGACTTCGAGTACCGCCCCCGCAACCGGCGCGTATACGTCCGATGCGGCTTTGACGGATTCGACGACGGCCATGTCGTCACCCTCGACCAGGTCCTGCCCGACCTCCGGCAATTCGACGTATACGAGTTCGCCCAGTGCCGCCTGCGCATGATCCGTGATGCCGACAGTCACGCTGCCGTCATGTTCGCGCCGGAGCCATTCATGCTCGCTCGTGTAATAAAGATCCCCCGGTAGCTCGCTCACCTCGTTACCTCCAATTGCTGCCCCAGATTGTCCCCATATCAGGCTTCGATCAGGACCTTGCCGTGACGCACGAACGGTGTGTCAACGATGCGTGCACTGCGCAGCGTCCCCCGAATTTCGACTTGTACACTTTCGTAATCGCCCGCTGGGAGTCGCGCCAGCGCAATCGACCGACCGATCGTCGGTGCGAATCCGCCGCTCGTGATCACGCCGTCGCCGACGCCTGCGACGACAACGCGCTGCTGCGAGCGCATTATGCCCCTATCCTCGAGCAGCAGGCCGACGAAGCGGCACCTGTCCGGTTCGGCGCGTAGTGCCTCAAGGGCGCGACGCCCGTTGAATTTGCGCTGTAGCGGCGTCCAAGCAATCGTCCAGTCGAGCCCACACTCGAGTGGGGACACGGATTCGTCCATGTCCGCGCCGTACAGGCTCATTGCTGCCTCGAGCCGCAACGTATCCCGCGCGCCGAGACCGCAGGTCGCGACGTCCGCAGCAGCGAGCCGGTCCCACAGCCCGGCGGCCTCGGCAGCCGGACACATGATCTCCCAGCCATCCTCACCGGTATACCCCGTGCGCGCAATGAACATCGCATCCGCGAACATGCTCGAAAATGGCGCAAGATCGAGCGCCGCGCTCCGCCATCGCTCGCTGACGCAGTGCGCTGCAAGGGCACGCGCATCCGGGCCCTGCACGGCGATCATCGCCAGGTCATCCCGGACCTGTACATCGACCTCGTATAGCGCCGCGTGTTCACCGATCCAGGCCAGATCCTTTGTACGAGTCGCCGCGTTCGTGACGACGCGGTAGTAATCGTCATCGAGATAATAGGTAATCAGATCGTCTATGACACCGGCGGTGTCGTTAAGCATGCACGAGTACAGCGCCCTGCCCGGCTTGGCCAACTTCGCCACGTCGTTAGCCAGGAGGAAACGCAGAAAAGCACGCACGCGCGCGCCGCGCAGGTCGATGACAGTCATGTGTGATACGTCGAACATTCCGGCGCGCTGGCGAACCGCGTGATGTTCTTGTTGTTGCGATCCGTAATCGAGCGGCAGGTCCCAGCCGGCGAAGTCGACCATGCGCCCGCCTGCAGCGACGTGTCGCTCATGAAGCGGTGTCTTCAGCCCCATGGGCACGAGTCCACGATGGCACCTGCACCGTCAGCATGCTGACCGGCACGGATCACCGATTGCGCGGCTGAATCGTAATGCAATGGTCTAAGGCCCTCCACAAGAAAAGCGACGGACCTCGAGGTCCTGCCGCCCCTCTGTCCCGTTAGACCTGAGAGATCGATGGCACTGGCGCCACGTACCCCTTCGGTGGGCTTTTTTTCCGAGCCGCTCTCCAGAGCCGATCAGCGTAGGCAGTCCTGGTACCTGAGCGTTTCCGGGCAAGTTGCGCCTTCGGCGCCCCATCGTTGTGGGGACTCTTCTGCGCACGCTGTGGATCGGTGCACGCACTATAGCCAAGAGTGCGCGCCGTTGCCAGTCGTCGTCGTGACAGTAACAATGCCCGTTCGCAGGTTTTCCGGAGCACATCATGCTCATTTTGACGCGAGTTTTGATCCTGCTGACGGTCGCAGCGCCGGCGCTCGTCCACGCCGACAGCGGTAACGAATTCCGAGGACTTGTCGATGAGGTATGGGAGTGGCAGCTCGAGAATTATCCGACGTTCGCGTCGACGCTCGGCGATCGTCGCTACAACGACCGCTGGACGGATACGAGCCTCGCCGCAATCGATGCACGACATGCCGAAACGCGTGAATTCCTACGCCGTCTATATGCGATGGACCGCGCAGCGCTCGACGAAGCGGACCAGCTCAACTACGAGCTGTTTAGACGCGAGCTCGAGAACGATGTCGATGCTTACCGATTTCGCGGCCACCTGCTACCGTTCAGTCATCAGGGCGGCATACAGACGCTGCATACGTTCACAAACTATTTGCGTTTTGCGAGCGTCGGCGATTATGACGACTGGTTGACTCGGCTCAGGAATATAGAGCCGCACATCGTGCAGACGATCGAGCTCGCCGAAACCGGCCGAAAATCCGGCCTGATGCCGCCCTGTGTGCTCACGTCGCGTATTCCGGACCAACTGTCTGCGCAGCTCGTCGATGATCCGGTGGACAGCCCGTTTTACGAGATTTTCACGAACTTTTCGGATGCAATTCCTGCCACGGAGCGTGAACGCCTGCGGAAGGCGGCGACCGAGACGATAACGCGACAGGTATTACCAGCCTATCGTCGCCTTGCGACGTTTTTCGAAAAGACCTATTTGCCCGCCTGCCGCGCGAGCATCGGTATCGCCGAACTGCCGGAGGGCCGTCAATGGTACGAACACCTGGCCCGGACCTTTACGACGACGTCAATGTCACCGGACGAGATTCACCGACTGGGACTGAACGAGGTTTCCCGACTACGCGAGGCTATGCAGATCGTCATTGACGAAGTCGCGTTCGACGGCAGCTTCGGCGAGTTTCTCGAGCACCTGCGAACGAATCCCGTTTTCTATTTCTCGGACGCTGATCAGCTGCACACGGCGTATTTGGCAACGGCGAAGCGTATCGATCCCGAGCTCGTCCGCCTGTTCGGAAGGCTGCCGCGAGCACCTTATGGCATCAAACCGATTCCGGACGAAATCGCTCGCGATACGACCACGGCGTATTACACACGCCCGGCCGCCGATGGCAGTCGAGCCGGGATTTTCTGGGTCAACCTGTACCGCCCCGAGGTACGTCCGAAATATGAAATCGAGGTGCTAACCGTGCACGAGGCCGTGCCGGGCCACCATTTGCAGATTGCCCTGCAGCAGGAGCTCGGCGACATGCCGAATTTCCGCCGCTACCGGGGCTTCACGGCGTTCGTCGAAGGCTGGGGGCTGTATAGCGAGAGCCTCGGTTACGATTTAGGGTTGTACAAGGACCCTTACTCGCGTTTCGGGCAGCTCACTTACGAGATATGGCGCGCGATCCGCCTGGTGGTCGACACGGGCATACATTACAAGGGCTGGACCCGCCAGCAGGCAATCGACTTCTTCAAGGACAACGCGGCAAAAACCGAACACGACATCGTCAACGAGATCGACCGTTACATTGGCAATCCCGGTCAGGCGCTCGCGTACAAGATCGGACAGCTGCAAATACAGTCGCTCAGGGACAATGCCCGCCGGACGCTCGGAGAGCGATTCGATATCCGCGAATTTCACGACGCGCTCCTGGCCGGCGGTGCGCTGCCGCTCGACATTCTCGAGCAGCGTATGGACCTCTGGCTGATCGACAAACTCGAGTCCCCCAGCCGGTGACCCGACCGGACCGGTTGTCAGTCGGCGAACGGGATGGATGTCTGGAGATCGGGAGGGAATTCGCGGCGTGCGATGCGCGCCCGCGTCAGCGGATCGACCGCCGCGTCATAGATCTCGTCGATGCGCCGAATCCGGTGCGCAATACCACTCTGGTTCGCAATCTGGATGTTGAGGCCGGGACGGGCGTTCATTTCCAGAATCAGCGGCCCGCGGTCGCGGTCGATGACCATGTCGACGCCGAGATAACCGAGCTCCGTCACCTCGTAAGAGCGCGCCGCCGACTGCAGGATGAATTCCCACTGCGGTATGACGACGCCGGCGATTAGCGCGCCGGTATCCGGATGTTCGTCGACCACGTCATTCTGCAGGACACCGTGCAGGGTTTCCCCCGTTGTCATGTCGACCCCGGCACCGACGGCGCCCTGATGGAGGTTTGCCTTGCCGTCGGAGGCACGCGTCGGCAGCCGTACCATTGCCATTGCCGGATAACCGCGGTACACGATCACGCGCACGTCCGGGACGCCCTGATAGCTGACTTCCGCAAACACCGGATCGAAGCGGACGCAGTATTCGATCAGTGCCTTGTCGGGGTTGCCGCTCAGGCTGTATTGGCCGCTAACGATATTGGATATGTGATGCTCAATTTCGTCGAGCTGTACCAGAACGCCGCTGGCAAGCCTGAAAGAATCCCGCTTCCGCTTGCTGCGGCCGATCACGACAATAATGCCGTCGCCGCCGCTACCCTGTGCCGGTTTGATCACGAAACTGTCGTAGCCCGCGACGATCTCCGCAAATCGCCGAACTTCGCCCTGGTGGTCGATGACCCCGTAGAGATCCGGAACCGCCATACCGGCGGCGAGCGCCAGTTCCTTGGTCAACGCCTTGTCGTCGACGCGCGGGTATAGGCTTCGCGGATTCAGGCGCATGATGTAGTCAGCGTTGCGCTCGTTTAAGCCCAGCACGCCAGCTTCGCGAAGTCTGCGAATAACGGCAAGCATCAGGTGTTGCTCAGCGCGCGAAAGCGTCGCAATTCAAGCAGCCGATACCCGGTATACCGTCCAGCCAGCAGCACGGCGGCGAGCACGATCAGCAGCAACTCGGGGAATGTAAAAACCAGGTGCTCGAGCCATGCCAGGCCCATGAACACGTAGGCAAAAACGGCGACGACGAGGCTCCCGAACGCCGCACGCATCGCATCCGCCGGGCCGCGCTCTTCCCACACCACGGACATTCGTTCGATCGTCATCGCAATGATCACCATTGGAAACAATGCCACCGAGAGGCCCGTTTCCATCCCCAGCTTGTGGGATACGAGGCTGATTACGAGCATCAGCATGACGACGACAATCAGCACCGCACTCAGGCGCGGCACGAGCAGCAGGCGCAGGCGCTCGAGCAGAAATCGAATGCTCAATCCCAGCGCAACCAGCATCGTGAACAGCACAACGCCCCAAAGGAGCTGCGTTTCGCGAAACGCGAGCGCAATGAGTACCGGCATAAACGTTCCGAACGTATCGATCCCAACGAAGTTTCGTATCACGACCATAACGAGCGCCCCGATCGGAATCATAAGTAGAATGCTGTATACGGCCTGCGTCTGAATCGGCAGGCTGTACGGCGAAAAATCGATCAGGGCCGCATTCTCTTTGGCTGTGCGGGTTTCGGCGACGACCACGGTTTCGAGGCGATTTTCCTGAATTGCGAAATCGACCTCAACGTTACTGCCACCCTCGACGCTCACGAGCGACTCACCGCCACGCCACCAGATAAAGAACCGATCAGGCAACCCCTCGTCGCCATTCGCGGGATTGAAGTATCGCCAGCGATCACCATCATGCACCTCGAGCCAGGCGCGCGGCTGGACCCGTCGCTGACGACCCTCCAGCTTGAATCCCCGGACCATCCGGGCGGGAATCCGCGCTGCAGCCAATAGCATCGTGACCGTTTCAACGAACTCTGCGTCGCTGTCGACGCTCGACGACAGCAGCTCCACGTTCGAATCCGGGGATGAATCATTCATGCGGCGCAAAAGCTGTGCGGTAAAGGACGCGGTGTCGGCGGACTGCTCACGCACCTCGCTCACGATGACGTCGACGGCGGTCCGGAACGGCTCATCGATCACCGGCGCCGGCGGGAACGGCGGCGTCGTATCAAGATCCACAATCGACACATCCTCGTAGACGCTGATTCGGTAGTAGATTGTCTGCGGGCCGTCAGTGCGGCGAATGGCCCACTGCGCCACGCGGCCGCCGCTTCCGTAATTGACGCTGAAGCCGTAGCCGCGAGAGACGGTGTTTTCATTGAGCATCCGAAAGCCCGGCGTCAGGGTCGGAATCAGCAGACTGACTTTGATCGTGCCCGGCCCGCTGTCGAATTGAATTGCCGACTCGATCGTCCATATCGGCGTCTCCTGGTCTTCGGTCAGGGGAAAACCCAGAACGTGCCATCGATAGACGAACAGGGTCAGCCCGACCGCGCACAGCAGCGCCGCCAGCGCGTAGACGTAGCGCTGATTCATTCGTTGGGGCTCACTGGCGACCCGTCATACCGAGCGCGACTTTCACCGCCTGTGCGCGAATCGGCCCGGCGTGATTGAACAATCGCATCCCGAAAGTGCGCAGGTCGCGCACCAGCGCCGAGTCCGTCGTGAAAAGTCGATTCAGTCCGGTCATGAAATAGAACATCGTCGTGTTCAGCCCTTTCTGCCGCCGCTCGTAGCGCCTGAGCACCGGCAAGTCGCCGAGGTACTGGTCGTTATCGAGTGCCGCGTCGATCGTTTCCGCAAGCACCTGGGCATCCTGCAGGCCGAGATTCGCTCCCTGGCCTGCCAGCGGATGAATCGCGTGTGCGGCATCGCCTATCAGTGCGAGGTGACGCTGAACATACCGGTTTGCATGGCGCGCGCATAGCGGAAACAGCGCTCGGGAACCGGCAGCCTCGAGCGTTCCGAGCGCGCCGTCGGACGCCCGGGTCAAGAGATCGCTCAGCGCCGCGTCCGAGGCCGCTGTTGCCTCCGTCGCGGTCGCCTCGCCCGCTGACCATACGATCGACACCCGGCCGTCCGGCAGCGGCAACAGCCCCAGCGGGCCGTCTGCAAGGAAACGCTGCCAGGCGGTGTGCTCGTGAGGCCGCTCGGGGGTCGCATGGGTGACGATCGCCGTTTGCCGATACGGGTAGTCGCTTGTCCGGATACCGGCAATCGCCCGTACCCGAGAGTTCCCCCCGTCCGCGGCAATGATGAGGTCGGCTTGACGTTCGGTGCCGTCGTCGAGCCGGATACGGGGACGTCCGGTCCCGAAATCGACGGCTTCGATCGCGCTGTTAAAGCGCAGATTTACGCTCGTGCCGTCCAGTTCCTGAGCAAGCGCATAGCGCAAGAGCACGTCCTCGACGATAAATCCGAGCTGGGGCACTGCAAAATCGGCGGCGTCGAAATACAGCGTCGACGGACCATCGACAGGCTGCGTATGGTCCCAGACGCGCATGCGTTCGTACGCGCAGGAGCGCTGAGCGTCGACATGAGCCCAGACGCCGATGCGCTCGAGCAGCGCTGCCGATCCCGTGGAAATCGCGGACACGCGCAGGCCGATGTCGCCATCGGCGTGGAACTGCGGCGGCGGCATGCGATCGATGACGGTCACGTCCAGCGCTGGCCCGTGGCGCCCCGTGGCCAGCAGCGTCGCGGCGGTGAGGCCGGCGACGCCGGCGCCCGCGACGATAATAGTCGAACTCGGTTTCATATCAGCGGTAGGCCACGCGACAGCCGCGGCAGGCGACCGGCGAGTCCCATCGCATGCTTTGCAAACAGCGAGCGGAAACCTGGGATCAGGTCGAAACCGAGCATGCCGATGCCTCTGAGCGCCCGCACCGGGGCGCGCGAATCTCCGAACAGCCTCACGAGACCATCCGTCAAGCCAACGAGCTTCCTCTGGTCCGCGCGGCGCCAGGCCGAGTAGCGGGATAGTATCTCGGCGCTGCCGACGTCTCCGACCCTGCCGGCCTTGCGACTGTCGGCGATGCAGTCGCACAGTGCGGCAACGTCACGCATTCCGAGGTTGAAACCCTGCGCCGCAACCGGGTGCAGCCCGTGCGCCGCATTCCCGACGACGACGCCTCGCAGGCTTGTCAGGCGTGTGGCTTTGCTGAGCATTAGTGGATAGCTCTGGCGCCTGCCGGGATCAGCCAGCCGTCCGAGACGGTGGCCGAACGCGTCCTGCAGTTCTTCGAGAAAAGCCTCATCGTTCTGCGCCAAATTCCGCGCAGCATCCTGCCTCGGCACTGTCCACACGAACGCGGCCCGCTCTCCCGGCACGGGCAGCATGGCGAGCGGCCCGCGCTCGGTGAAGCGCTCGAAGGCGCGCTGCCCGATCGGCTGCTCGGTTCGCAGATTGCCGATGAGTGCCGTCTGAGCGTAATCGAACTCCCGAGCCTCGATGCCGAGCATCGATCGAACCGATGACCGGGCGCCGTCGGCGGCGACCAGCAGGCGGCTGCCAAGCTGCCGCGTGTTGCCCTCGGCGTCCACGGTCGCGATGATTCTGTCCGGCTCGCGGTCGGCCGCGACGATGCGTGCGGGACGCAGCATCGTGACGCGCGGCGCCCTAGCGAGCGCCGCCTGCAGGACTCCGCCCAGAACCCGGTTTATGACGACGTAGCCGAGCGCCTCGACGCCCTGTTCCGCGGCGTCGATGTGCGCAAACCCGAAGCGGCCCCGGTCGGATACGTGAATCTCGGTGATCGGAGCCGTCGCGGTGCTTATCTGCTCCCAGAGCCCCATCGCGTCGAACATCCGCTGGGTGCTGCGCGACAGGGCGGTACTGCGATCGTCAAAACTCGGCTGCGCGTCCGCCGCTGGCGGAACGGGCTCGACGATGGCAACCCGCACATCGAGCGGCGCCAGCGCGAGCCCCAGAACGGATCCGATCATGCCGCCGCCGGCAATCACGATGTCGAAATCGATGTCCGATTTGTCTTTGCTCACGACGCCACCATCAGCGCCTCAATCTCGTCCGGGTCTTTGACGAGCTGTTTGCTGAGTACGTCGGGGCCCTTGTTCGTAACCGCGACATCGTCCTCGATGCGAATGCCGATGTTGCGCCATCGCGCCGGTACCTTTCGGCTTGCCGAGATATAGATGCCGGGCTCAACCGTCATGACCATGCCGGACTCGAGCAGACGCCACTCGTCGCCGACCTTGTAGTCGCCGACATCATGCACGTCCATGCCGAGCCAGTGGCCCGTGCGGTGCATGAAGAATTCCCGATACGCCCGATCGCGGATAAGTTTCGGCACCGTGCCGTCCAGAAGTCGCAACCGCTTGAGGCCGCGCGTAATGACCTTGACCGCCGCATCGTGCGGGTCGTTCCAATGATTGTCTTTCCGTACCTTTTCGATAGCAGCGTGCTGGGCCTCGAGCACGATTTCGTAGACGGCCCGCTGCTCTGACGTAAAGCGACCGTTAACCGGAAATGTCCGCGTGATATCGGAGGCGTAATAATCAAGTTCGCAGCCGGCATCGATCAGCACCAGGTCTCCATCCTCGAGCTCCCGATCGTTTTTCACGTAGTGCAGCGTGCAGGCGTTCGCCCCGGCGCCCACGATCGGACTGTACGATGCCCACGCATCATGGAGTCGAAACTCATGCATGAATTCTGCCTCGAGCTGGTACTCGAACAGGCCCGGCCGGGCGACGCGCATCGCCCGCGTATGTGCCTTGACAGCCACTTTCGCCGCTCTGCGCATGGCCGCGATCTCCTTGCGGCTCTTATAAAGGCGCATGTCGTGCAGCAGGTGATCCAGGGCGATGAATTCCTGCGGAGTATGTACGCCGCGCGACTCCCGCGACCTGAGCGAGTTGATCCAGTCCGCCATACGCGTATCGAAATCCGCATACAGACCCATTGTGTAATACACGCGGCTGCATGACTCCATGATTCCCGGCAGGATGTCGTCGATGTCGTCGATCGGAAACGCATCGTCGGCGGCGAACAGCTCGATGGCGCCCTCGGGCCCTGCGCGCCAGCCGTCCCAGCGCTCCCTCTCGACATCCCGGTCGCGACAAAACATCAGGTATTCACCCTGGTCGCGGCCCGGCACGAGCACGGCGACGGCATCCGGTTCCGCAAATCCGGTCAGGTAATAAAAGTCGCTGTCCTGGCGGTAGCGGTGCTCGACGTCGCGGCTGCGCTTGCGGATCGGCGCCGCCGGGAGGATCGCAACACCGCCGGTTCCCATCATGCGCATCAGCTGACGGCGTCGACGAGCAAATTCGCTGCTGTCCATATTCCTTCGAGGGTGGGGCCGCCTTGCGGCAGTTTGAACCGATCTGAAAAAATCCGCGCGGCCGCGCAGTGCCGCTCAACCGGTTGTTGGATCCGTTTCTATTCTACAGCGGCGCCGACGAAAGTCGCGGCGAAAATTCGGGCGTCCGCCGCGTTGCGGCGCTACCTCATGAATTAGTGCAGTGCTCCGGGTTCTTGCGGACCGGTTGCCCGCAGCTCAGCGGCCACGCGTCGCGATTCCGCGAGCTCCTCGTATACGAGCTGGGCTGCGACGCGCAGGTATTCTACGAGTTCAGCATAAGCGGCTTCGTCGCCCTCGACGTCCCCATCGTCGCCGGTGGACGCGCGCGTGATCTGCAGCATGTCCTTGATGATACCGGCGATCGGATCACTGGCGAGGCGCTGCCTCATGCTCTCGGCCGCGGACGCGGTCACGAGCCCTTGCAGGTACCCTTCGCACCAGCGTGCGAGCGCGGCGGCGCGTACGTCGGTCGCAACCTCGTCGTCAGGCAACAACAGTGCAAATTCAGACTGCCGGTCCGCAAGGCGCAGGTGCGTCTCTCGAAATAGGTCGATGAGGGCACGCTCGCACCGGGACCGGTCCGCATGCGCCACGTCAGTGCCTTCCAGCACCACCTCCAGACATTCGGTGCCGCCGTCGATGCCCGTTACAGCTACCCTTGCGGACAGCAGGCCGTGGACCCGGGCAGCGTCCCATGCGGCGCCGCAGCGCCGCAGTAATTCGTTCAGCTCATCGTGGTCGATCGCAGCACCCATCACAAGTCCGGCAACGCGGCCGCATCAATCGGCCCGGGGCCTAGATAATCCCATGAGCCCGCACGCGGAACCACCGCCAACGGCTTAAGCCGACTCTGGCGATTGATTCTCCGGGACTGCCTGTCTATATTTCGCCTATGGCCGAGGACATCAACGCGACGTTCGAACGGGAACTCAAACGACTCGAAAAACGCGTCGATGCGCTCGTCGCGGTTTGTGACAAGTTGCAGGACGAAAACCGCTCGCTCAAGCAGCGTCAGGACGTATTGACCGCAGAGCGCGCGACGCTGCTGCAAAAAAACGAGCAGGTGCGTGCGCGTGTGGAAGCCATGATCGGCCGTTTGAAAGCGATGGAACAGGGCACCTGAGCACACAATTGGCCGCTGTGCGGCTCTCGGCTGCGATTTCTCGAGCTGTCTCGGGATTACGCGTTGACGACCCCTCTTGCACGTTGGCAGGCAAATTTGGAGCCTCAGTCTCATGAATGAACCCTATGCACAGGTCAGCGTCAGAATCCTCGACAAGGAATACCAGGTAGCCTGTCCCGCAAGTGAGCGAACCGATCTCCTCGACTCGGCCGAGGTCCTGAATGCCAAAATGCGTGAAATACGCGACAGCGGCCGGGTTGTCGGACTGGATCGCATTGCCGTGATGGCAGCGCTCAATATGGCGAACGACCTGCTGCGCGCGCAGGCTCGGGATCGGGCACTCGAAGGCGATATCAGCAATCGGCTGAAATTGATATCAGAGCGCGTCGAAAACGTGCTGTCGGATTCGCGGCAGCTCGATCTCTGATTCTTCGTCCCCGATTCGCTGTTACAATGCGCTTGGCGTCTCCTGCGGTGTTCGATACCGACCTGGAAACCTTTCGACCCTAAATTACAACCTCGGGGTCGTGTTCTGTCGGCAGCATTTGAGCAGGACCGTAAATGCGGAAAGCCTGTTGCTGTCACGGCTGACCCCACCTTTTGCTCTGGTTCGAGAGCGACGGTCTGTAACGGCACAGGCGGGAGACGCCTCTCCAACAGCCGAGTGACCGCTTGGCGCAAACGCGATACGAGGCGAGGACGTAACGCTGTGCTTATGCAAACCTTGCGCAAGCGCGGAATCAGCGCGCGGTCCAAGATGACCGATACGGAACGTGACGGAGCCTCTGCTCGAATTTCCAGTCGCGTCGGCAGGCTTCCCGAATTTCTCGCGGCAGCGACTATGGCCTGCTACATCCCCACCGACGTCGAAGTAGATACACGTCACATTATCGAGCGCGCGTGGCGCGCAAAAAAGCGCATTTTCGCGCCGGTTATCGATTTTCACGGGCACATGAGGTTTCGGGAGCTCCGGCCGGAAACCCGTCTGGAGAAGAACAGATACGGGCTTTGGGAACCGGTCGACGGCGCAGAAATCGAGGCCAGCAAGCTCGACATCGTCATCACTCCTGTCGTCGCATTTGACGCTCGATTGCATCGGATCGGTATGGGAGGAGGCTATTTCGATCGAACGTTTGCGTATCTGGCGAACCGTAGCGAATGGTTCCGCCCGAAACTCGTCGGTGTCGCCTTCGCTTGTCAGAAAATCGAGAAAATCACGCCAAATCCTTGGGATATACCGCTTTATCGCGTCGTTACCGAAGTCGATTAAGGTTTTCGTCGTGTGCCGTGCATGTACTACTACGTCGCAAAATTGCGACGAATTCAGAAGCAAAACAACGCGCGTTGTCGAAGCAGACATCACATCATCGGCGCCACATACAGTCACTGCGGTTCGCGAAAATGAAACTGCCGACGTTCCTGTTCAAATTCGCGTGACTCGAATCGTTTGCCGGTAACAACTTCACCGAACTTCGCGAGCAAGTAGGGGGTCACGACGTCACTTTCAGAACCGTGCGATCGACGCCTTAACTTGCTGGATTTTTTGCTTTTGTTGTATATACTCGACGCCGGGTACCCGACACGGAGTAAACTATGGCTACCAAGAAGAAGTCTCGTAAGAAAGCTTCGAAGCGCAAGGTCGCTAAGAAGCGTAAAGTAACTAGGAAGAAAGCTGCGCCGAAAAAACGTCGCGCTGCGAAACGTAAAAAGACGACCGCGAAGAAAAAGCGGAAGGTGAAGAAGAAGGCCAAAAAGAAGGCCAAGAAAAAAGCGGCTAAGCGCAAGACCAAGAAGAAGGCCAAGAAAAAGGCCAAACGGAAGG
>JBFJOC010000026.1:0-31845 GCA_041617855.1 Woeseiaceae bacterium
ACCGACCGATCGAAGGTCCTGCCCTTGGCGAGCCCGACGCCGCGCAGCGAATCCATGAGATCCTCGGTTTTGATATCTTTATTGCCTTCGATTTCAAAGCTTTCGATGGATGGCCGCTCGCGCACGACGATCACGAGCGTTTCGGCATCGCGGCGCATTTCGATGTCATCGAACAGGCCCTGACCGTAAAGGGCGCGGATCGCCTCCTGGATTCGGGTGCGGTTGACCGAATCGCCGATGTTCACGGGCAGGTAGTTGAAGACCGTACCCTCCGAGATTCGCTGCAGGCCCTCCACGCGCATATCCCGCACGACAAACTCGTCGAACGCGGCCGCCGATCCGGCAGCGATCGCGAACACGATGACCGCCGCAACTCTCGGGGCTGATTGGCGTAGTTTTCCGCGTTTCGGGAAGATCACGTGCCGATCCTGCGAGGCTTCAGCTAAAAAGCCTTGCGATATCGTTATAAAACGCAAAACTCATGAGCAGTATCAGCGCAAAAATGCCGAGCTGCTGGCCGATGATTTGCGCGCGCTCCGACAGCGGGCTGCCCTTGATCGCCTCGACCGTCTGGTACACGATTTGCCCGCCATCCAGAATGGGCACCGGCAGCAAATTCAGCACACCGAGACTGATGCTAACGAGAGCGAGGAAACCAAGGAACTCGTTGAGTCCGCGCTCTGCGGAGGCGCCGGCGAACTGCGCGATATTGATCGGCCCGCTGATATTCTTAATCGAGACGTCACCGGTCAGCATATGGCCGAGCATGCGCACCGTGAACACCGTCGTTGCCCAGGTTCGAGCAGCCGCCTCGCCAACGGATGCGGCGGGCCCGAACTTGCGCACGTAGTAATAGTCGCCTAGTTCGGCCGAGACGCCGACACCCAGGAGCCCCCGAGTCTCACCGTCCACCTGCTGCGTCGCCAATAGCACGTCGAGCGTCTCCCGGCGCCCGTCGCGCACAAACTCGATGGTCACCGCCTCGCCTGGCCGGGCCGACACCAGGTCGACGAGGTCCGAGAAAGACCGGACGGGCTGTCCCGCAACCGCGGTAATCCGATCCCCGACGACAAGCCCAGCGCGCGCCGCCGCGCCGTCCTCGACCACGCTGCCGATAACCGCGGGAGGCTGCCAGGGTTCGAATCCCAGTCCCTCGAACAGCAGGCCCGGTTCCGTCAACCGGGTCGCGGCCTCACCGACCGTGATCACGGCGCGGCGCCGGTCTCCCGCCTCGGATTGAAGCGTCAGCGGGATGCGGCCCGTAACAACCATCTCGTCGAGCATGGCGACAAGCGTCGATTCCCAATTGTCGGTAGCGCGCTCGCCCACCGCCACGATACGGTCGCCAAACTCGAGTCCGGCCGCAGCAGCATAGGAGTCGGGGGCCACGTCGCCGACGGCAGGGCGCAACGTCGGTATGCCCGTGATAAAGAGTGTCCAGTAAGCAAGGACTGCAAACAGGAAATTGAACGCCGGGCCCGCAAGCAGCACCAGGATTCGTAAGGAAATCGGTCGATGATTGAAGGCCCGACCCTGATCGGCCGGCTCCACCGGACCGTCGCGCTCGTCGAGAAAACGCACGTAGCCGCCGATCGGAAATGCGGCGATGCAGTATTCGGTGCGGTCTTTGCCGCGAACCCAGGTCCAGATGGGCCGACCGAAGCCAATCGAGAAGCGCAGTACCTTCATTCCGGCCCAGCGACCGACGATGTAGTGGCCGAATTCGTGAACGGCGACCAGCACACCGATAGCGACGATAAAGGCCAGAAGGCTGGTCAATACATCCGCCATCACTCAACTCCCCATTAGGACGTCCGCGAACAGGCCGCCGGCCAGCCCGGGTCCGAGATTAGGGTTGACCGGGCCCGCGCCGCGCAGTTCCCGCGCCGTGCCTCCGAGACTGCCGGAGCGGCAATGAACGGGCGCTGAATTCCTCATGTCCGCAGTTCCAAGTAACCGGCCCCAAGTGCCAAAAGCGGCACCGCGGCCACGATGCTGTCAATTCGGTCGAGGATGCCGCCGTGCCCCGGAAACACCGAACCGCTGTCCTTGACCCCTGCACTGCGCTTGAACATGCTGACCGTCAGGTCGCCGATGACGGACAGGCCGGCTGCGGCCACGCAGAACGGCACGAGCACGGCGACGTCTGCCGCCGCCCAAGGGCTGCTCAGGACGGCGAGCGCCGTCACCGCGAGCAGGCCGCCGATAACGCCTTCCCAGGTCTTTCCGGGGCTGATGTCCGGCGCGAGCTTTACCCGGCCGAATAGCTTGCCCGCACAGAATGCCCCGCTGTCGGCCGCCCAGACAATCAAAAGTGCGAACAAGAGCAGCGCAGGTCCGGAATCGTACAGCAGCTCGAGCGCGAAATACGCGGGCACCAGGGCCACGATGCTGGCGATTACGGTCACCGCAGTCGGTACCTGCGTCGGATAGAAAAAACTCCAGCAAAGCGCAGCAATCCAGCCGCCGAGCGCGAGTTTGAGGAGCGCGGTCACATTGCCCTCCAGAGCGAGCGACAGCCCGGCAATCAACAGCCCTACGATGACGACCGTGACGATTCGCCACCGCAGCTTGCCGCTCGTCACTAATCCGCCCCATTCCCAGGCGCCACCCAGCACCACCGCGACGATGACCAGCTTGGTCGCCTTTGCCGGCAATAAAAACAGCACGGCGAGCAGCAGTGCGAGTGCAATCACGGCGGTGATGATTCGCTGCTTCATCAGCTCACCGCCTCGACCTGGTCACCGGTGTGTCCGTATCGTCGCTGCCGTTTCGCGAAGAAAGCCAACGCCTGGTCGAACTGTTGCCGACCAAAATCCGGCCATAAAGTGTCACAAAAATACAGCTCGGCGTAGGCGAGCTGCCACAGTAAAAAATTACTGATGCGCTGCTCGCCGCCCGTGCGAATCAACAGGTCGGGATCGGGCCTGTTGCCCAGCGCAAGCTCCGCAGCGACCAACGGTTCGTCGATGTTCGTTACGTCGATTTCCCCAGCGGCGACCCGGGCCGCGATTTTTCTCGTCGCGCTGACGATGTCCCAGCGCCCGCCGTAGGCCACGGCGATCGTCAGGTTCAACCCGGTGTTGGCGCGGGTAGCGGTCTCGGCTGCGGCGATCTTCTCGACGAGACCCTGATTGAGCTGGTCACGCGCCCCGATAAACTCCAGCCTGACGTTGTTCTGATGCAGTTCATCCACTTCGCGCTGCAGCGCTTCGACGAACAAGGTCATCAACCGGCTGACCTCCTCGCGCGGTCGGCGCCAGTTTTCGCTGCTGAACGCGAACAGCGTGAGGTACCCGACGCCCCGCTCTGCGGCGATCTCGACCGTGTTACGAACTGCATTGACACCCGAGCGGTGGCCGGCGTGGCGCGGCAGTGCATGCTGCCTCGCCCAGCGCCCATTGCCGTCCATAATGACCGCGACGTGGGTCGGCACATTCCGGGCGGTCTCCGTTGTCGTTCGCTGGCTGGCCAAGGCTATTTACCGGGTTCGCGATGCGCGTCTCAGATTTCCATGAGCTCGCTTTCTTTGTGCTCGAGCAGCTTGTCGATCTGCGCCACGAACTCGTCCGTTATGGCCTGAATCTCGTCGTGAACGCGACGCTCATCATCCTGGGAGATCATTTTTTCCTTGAGCAGATCTTTGACATCTCCGAGGGCATCTCGACGAATGTTGCGAACAGCGATGCGTCCGCCCTCCGCTTCCTGGCGCACGAGGCGAATCATGTCCTTGCGCCGCTCCTCGGTGAGCGGCGGCAAAGGGACCCGGATGACCGTTCCCGCAGACGCCGGATTGAGCCCGAGATCGGATCCCATGATTGCCTTCTCGATCACGGGAACCATGTCTTTTTCCCACGGGGTCACGGTCAGCGTGCGGGGGTCTTCGACGTTGACGTTCGCCGCCTGATTCAACGGCACCGTGGCCCCGTAGTATTCGACCGTGATGTGGTCGAGCAGACTCGTGTGCGCACGTCCCGTACGAATCTTGGTCAGCTCCTGTTTGAGCGACGCAACGCTTTTCGCCATCCGCTCGCGCGCATCTTTCTTGATTTCATCCAGCATGGTCTACGTCCTCAGTCCTGTCGATTCATGCGGTAACCAGCGTGCCTACACTATCGCCGGTAATCGCCTCGAAGATCGCGTTCTCACGGGACAGGTTGAAAACGCGCAGCGGTAGGTCGTTATCCCGACACATCACGACGGCGGTCGCATCCATCACGGTAAGTTTGTCGGCCAGAACCTTGTCGAACGAAACTTCGTCGAAACGGCGCGCTCTGGGATTGGCGGCCGGGTCGGAGTCATACACCCCGTCTACCTTCGTTGCTTTGAGCAGCACGTCCGCATCGATTTCGATGGCCCGCAGACTCGCGGCCGTGTCCGTCGTGAAAAAGGGATTGCCCGTTCCCGCTGCGAGAACGACGACCCGACCCTTTTCGAGGTGGCGGACCGCGCGGCGCCGAATATAGTCCTCGCAGACCTGATGAATCCGGAGTGCCGACATGACGCGGGCGAAGACGCCCTTCGACTCGAGGGCATCCTGTATCGCCAGGGCATTCATGACCGTGGCCAGCATGCCCATGTAGTCGCCGGTCACTCGGTCCATGCCGGCCCTTGCTAATCCTGCCCCGCGGAAGATATTCCCCCCGCCAATCACGATTGCGACCTCAACGCCGTGGTCGTGAGCGGCCGCGATCTCGCCAGCGATGCGCTGGATCACAACCGGTTCGATGCCGTAATCGAGTTCGCCCATTAGCGCTTCGCCGCTGAGTTTCAGCAGCACGCGGCGATACCGAGCTTTTTGATCGTTCGTTGGCCTGCCGTTGGCCGTGGCCGCGTCTTGCCTGGTCATGTGGCTCCGTCGCGTAGCTATCTGTCCAATTTTAAATTTAATGAAATCATTAAGTTAGAAAAAATACTTAAACCTAAGTCTGACTTATTGTGTAGCGCCTTTCACCTGTGCCATCACTTCCTCAACGAAATTATCCCGCTGCTTCTCGATGCCCTCACCCACTTCGAAGCGGACGAACGCGGTGACGCGCGCGTCGTTGGTCTCGAGCAGTTTGCCGACGGACATGTCGGGGTCCTTGACGAAGGGCTGCCCGAGCAGCGTGATCTCCTTGAGAAACTTCTTGAGCCTGCCGTCGACCATTCTGGCCACGATGTCGGCCGGCTTGCCGGACGCATCGGCCTGCTCGGTCAGGATTCGCCGTTCCCGATCCAGCGCTTCCGCCGGCACGCCGGCTTCGTCGATGCAGGTCGGATTGCTCGCTGCGATGTGCATGGCAACGTCACGAGCCACCTCCGCGTCGCCTCCGTCCATCGCGACAATGGCCCCGATTCGAGCGCCGTGCGTGTAGCTCGCCAGAACGTCGGGACTGTCCACAATGGCGGCGCGGCGCACGCCAATGTTCTCGCCAACCTTGGCGATAAGCTCGGTCCGCGCGGTCTCCACGGTCCGACCATCGGCAAGCTGCACCTGCGCGAGCTTGCCAACGTCGGCAACACCCGATTTCAGCGCTGCGCTGGCAACGGCCTGGGCGAAGGCGACGAAATTTTCGTCCTTGGCAACGAAGTCGGTTTCCGAATTGACTTCGACGATGATGGCCCGCGTACCCTCGGCAACGATCTCTATGCGGCCGTCGGCCGCGACACGGCCCGATTTCTTGTCCGCCTTGGCCTGGCCCGATTTGCGAAGAATCTCGCCTGCGGTATCAAGGTCGCCGTCCGCCTCGACGAGCGCCTTCTTGCATTCCATCATGCCGGCGCCAGTGCGGTCCCGGAGCTCCTTCACCATAGCTGCAGTAATCGTCATGCTATCGTCCTCTTGCAGTATCTCGTCACTCGGTCGACACGCAAGGCGCCGTCGCGTCAGGCATCGGATTCGGCATCCGCGGCCGGCGTCTTGGCCGCTCCCTTCTTTGCCGTCTTCCGCGTCGTTTTCTTTGCCGTCTTCTTTGCCGTCTTCTTGGTCGTTTTCTTCGCCGTCTTCTTGGCAACCTTTTTCGCGGGCTCGGCGTCTTTCACGCCAGCATCCGCTGCCGATGCGGCCGTCGCTTCCGTCGTTGGCGCGACGCTCCCGGATTCGGTCACGGGCGCAGCCGATGACTCATCCGCAGTCAGAGCAGTCGCATCGACATCGGCTACCTCGCCTGCCCCCTCAGGGCCGTCCGCCGCCGCCGGCTCAGCCGCCTTCGTCGCTGTGGCGGCCGCCGGTTTTTTCGCAGCCGGCTTCTTCTTGACCGCGGCCTTTTTGGCCATCTTCTTCCGACCGCGGGCCTTGCGCGGTTTGCCTTCTTCATCCAGTTCGACGAACTCATCCTCGCCGAGCGCGACCTCAGGTAACGAGGCTTTGCCGTCCAGCACGGCATCGGCGATGAGCCCCGCGTACAGCTCGATGGCGCGCATCGCGTCGTCATTACCCGGGATAACGTAATCCACGCCGTCCGGCGAACAGTTCGTGTCCACGACCGCGACGACGGGTATTCCGAGCTTCTGCGCCTCGCGTACCGCGATATCTTCGTGTTCGACGTCGATGACAAACAGTGCGTCGGGCAGCGATGTCATGTCCTTAATCCCGCCGAGGCTGCGCTCGAGCTTGTCGCGCTCGCGGTTCAAACCGAGGACCTCTTTCTTGGTCAATCGATCGAACGTACCATCCTCGGCCATTTCCTCGAGAGACATGAGCCGCTTGACGGATTGGCGAATCGTTTTGTAGTTCGTGAGCATGCCGCCCAGCCAGCGCTGGCTTACATACGGCATCTCCGAGCGCGCCGCATGCTTATGAATGGCCTCGCGCGCGGCCCGCTTCGTGCCAACGAAAAGCACGGTGCCACCGTTGGCAACCGTTCCCTTGACGAACGCACAGGCCTCCCGTGCCATAGGCAGGCTTCTCTCGAGGTTGATGATGTGGATCTTGTTGCGTTCACCGAAGATGTACGGCGCCATCTTCGGATTCCAGAAGCGGGTCTGATGCCCGAAATGCACACCAGCCTCTAGCATCTGGCGCATGGATACGTCTGCCATCGAATATCTCCGGGTTAGGCCTCCGTACACCCCGTGTCGCAACCCCTTTTTCGGTGGGGCACCCAGCGCCACGTGTCGGTGTACGTGTGGATTCGTTGCCTCTTGGGCGCGCGCTTTATACCATAGCCGGTCGCGGCCAACAACGCACTTTCCCGGCCGAAACCGGCGCCCGGCGGGCATTTCCCGGTCGAGTATCGGGTAATCGAGCCGGCTGCCGGACAATGACGATCGGAGCCGTCGACGGTGACGGTCCCGGGTGCCAAAACCCCTGATGAACGTTACGATAAAAAATGCCGAGGAGCAGGCACGCATGCGCGTCGCCGGTCGCCTGGCGGCCGACGTTCTCGACATGATCACCGATTATGTCAAACCCGGCGTAACCACGGACGAGCTGAATGCGATCTGCCATCGCTACATCACGGAGGAGCTCGAGGCGATCCCGGCACCGCTCGACTACCGGGGCTTTCCGAAGTCGATCTGTACGTCCGTAAACCACGTCGTGTGCCACGGCATTCCGGGTGATCGCAAGCTGAAATCGGGTGACGCGCTCAACATCGACGTCACCGTAATCAAGGACGGATTTCACGGGGACACGAGCCGCATGTTCATGGTGGGAAAACCCGGCATACAGGCGAGCCGCCTGGCCGATGTCGCGTGCGAGGCGATGTGGCTCGGCATCGAAGAGCTCGCTCCGGGCAAGCGGCTCGGCGACGTCGGCGCGGCTATCCAGACCCATGTCGAAAAGAATCGCTTCTCGGTGGTCCGTGAGTACTGCGGGCACGGCATCGGCCGCGCGTTTCACGAGGATCCGCAGGTCCTGCATTACGGCACTCGAGGGACGGGTATGGAGCTCAAGGCCGGCATGACGTTGACCGTCGAACCGATGGTGAACGCGGGCAAGCCGCAGGTCCGTCTACTGCCGGACGGCTGGACCGTCGTGACCAAGGACCACAGCCTGTCGGCACAGTGGGAGCATACGGTGCTCGTAACGGAGACCGGCCACGAGGTCCTGACGGTCGGTGCCCGGGATCGCTGAGCCGGTATCGATGAGTCGGCCTGGAACAAAGACAGCCGCCCGGCTAACGTCGGATCCGGTAGTGCAGATACTCCGGCATCATCTGCAGAGCAAGGAGGGAGACAGTCGCGCGGCGCTCGCGGCCGCGAGCGAAAACCTGAAAAACCGGTTCCTGGAGGGTGAATCGGTCGTCGACCTCGTGCACGCTCGCGCGGAGCTGATCGATGACCTGCTGACACACCTCTGGCGCAGGCGTGCACCGGACTGTGTCTCCGTCGCCGCGCTGATCGCAGTGGGCGGATACGGCAGGGGCGAACTGCACCCGCATTCCGACATCGATTTCATGATTCTCGCACCCGAGGAACTTCCTCAGGCCTGCGTGCAACAGCTGTCGGACTTCGTAACCGGCCTGTGGGATGTCGGTCTGGAGATCGGCCACAGCGTTCGCTCCGTCCGGCAGGCCGTCGACGAGGCCCGTGCGGACCTGACCGTGGCGACGACATTAATCGAAGCCCGCCTGATCGATGGGCCCCTTGCGCTTTTCGAGGCGCTCGAGAGCGCGCTTGCGCCACAGCACCTGTGGCCGTCGGCCGAGTACTTCGCCGCAAAGCGCAAGGAGCAAATCGAGCGGCATCACCGCTATCACGATACGGGCTATAACCTGGAGCCCAATGTCAAGGGCAGCCCTGGCGGACTCCGCGATATTCAGGTGATCGGCTGGGTCGCGAAGCGGCATTTCGACGTGCAGTCGTTCGATGATCTCATCGCGCACCGATTTCTGACGCCCGGTCAGCTCAGGCGGCTAAAGGACGGCCAGGCATTCTTGTGGCGAATACGCTTTGCGCTGCACATCCTTACCGGGCGCCGCGAGGATCGGCTGCTATTTGATCACCAGATCAGGCTCGCAAAAATGCTCGGTTACGAAGACGCGACGTACACGCTCGCAGTCGAGCAGCTGATGCAGCGTTACTACCGCACGGTCAAGGAACTCAGCCGCGTCAACGAGATGCTGTTGCAGCTGTTCGAGGAAGCGATACTGATGGATCCGCAGGCCGAACCGGTGCCACTGAACGAACGCTTCAACGTACGCAACGGCTACCTGCAGACGGTCAATGATGACGTATTCGTGAGCGAACCTTCGGCACTTCTCGAACTGTTTCTGCTCTTGCAGCAGAATCCCACGATTCGCGGCGTCAGTGCGTACACGATCGGGCTCATAAAACGGAGCCTTTATCTGATCGACGAGGAATTTCGCCAGAACCCGAGGAATCATCGGCTGTTTCTCGCGATACTGCGCGCGCCTGAGGGCGTTACGCACGAATTACGGCGCATGAATCTCTACGGCGTGCTCGGGCTGTATATCCCGGCGTTCGGGCGTATCGTCGGGCGGATGCAGTACGATCTGTTTCATGCCTATACCGTGGACGAACACACGCTGTTCGTCGTCAGCAACCTGCGACGCTTCTCGCTGCCGAAATTCGACCACGAATATCCGCACTGCAGCGCTATCATGCAGGCGCTCGAAAAACCGGAGGTTGTCTATCTCGGCGGTCTCTTTCACGACATCGCGAAAGGGCGTGGGGGCGATCATTCCGAGCTCGGCGCCGTCGACGCCGAGGCCTTTTGCCTCGAGCACGGTATGAGTAACTATGACGCGCGTACCGTCGCCTGGCTCGTTCGGCACCATCTTGCACTGTCGACGACTGCTCAGAAGAAGGACATCGAGGATCCCGAGGTCGTCAACGAGTTCGCGACGCTCGTGGGCGACCAGCTGCATCTCGACTATCTTTACCTGCTGACGGTCGCGGACGTGCGCGGTACCAATCCCAAGCTGTGGAATTCGTGGAAATCGCGGCTCTTCCGGGACCTGTATGAATTGGCGCATCGCGCGCTGCGGCGCGGGCTGGAAAACCCGATCGATGCGGAACAGCTTATCGCGGAAAAACAGGCCGATGCGCGTGCCAAGCTGAAGGCAGTCGGCGTCGCCGAGCACAGAGTCGACGCCGTCTGGGCGACATTTACGAGCGCGTATTTCCTGCGCCATCGCAGCGATGAGATCGCCTGGCACACCGAGTGGCTCGCGGATTCCGACCTCGCGACCACGGCCGGGCTCATCGACGTAAGACTCCAGGAACACGGCGATGGCGTCGAAGCCGTCCTGTACACGCCTCGCACTCACCACACGTTTGCGCACGCGACGGCCGCGCTCGACGAGCTGGGTATGACGATCATGGACGCCAGAGTCGTCCCGCTGAAAAACGGCTACAGCTTGGATACTTTTATATTTATGGAGCTAGACAAGCGCATGGAAATCGACAGGTCGCGTATGGCGAAGATCCGGCGGTCGCTGACGCGCGTCCTGACAGCGGATGATGGCAGTATTCAGGAAGTGACGCGCGCTGCGCCGCGCCAGGTTCGGATGTTTACGACGCAAACTAGCGTGGACTTCGGCGAGCAGCCCGCGCGGTCAAGGACAGTGCTCGACCTGATTGCCGGTGACCGCCCCGGCTTGCTCAGCAAAGTCGGAAAGGTATTCATGGACCAGGGCATCGACATCGAGGCAGCCAAGATCATGACGATCGGTGAGCGCGCCGAGGACGTGTTCTATATTACTGACGAGGCGAGACAGCCGCTGGACGCTGACGCGCGCGAGCGTCTTCGTGACGCCCTGATTCATGCGCTCGACGACAATCCTGTCGCGTAGGCCCGTGCATTTCGGGAGGAAGCAGACATTTTGAAGCAGTCAACGATCGACCTGATCGACTCAGGCTTTGAACACGGCGGGCGTCTTGCCGATGCGCCGGCACAGGCACGGCTCGAGAGCGCCGTACGCGACGCGCTCGCACTGCTCGACACCGGGCGCTTGCGCGTTGCCGAGCCGACCGCCGACGGCTGGTACGTGCACCAGTGGCTCAAGAAAGCCGTGCTGCTGAGTTTTCGCCTTGCAGAGAACGCCGTGATTGACGGCACCTATAGCCGGTTTTACGACAAGGTGCCGATAAAATATGCAGACTATACGCCCGCGGACTTCGCCCGGGACGGCGTGCGGGTCGTGCCGGACGCGATCGTGCGGCGCGGGGCGTTCGTTGCGCGGGATGTCGTTTTGATGCCGAGCTACGTCAACATCGGCGCCTTCGTGGACAGCGGCACGATGGTCGACACCTGGGCAACGGTTGGCAGCTGCGCGCAAATCGGCAAGAACGTAC
The DNA here is from genome assembly GCA_041617855.1 of Woeseiaceae bacterium. Classification (GTDB taxonomy): domain Bacteria; phylum Pseudomonadota; class Gammaproteobacteria; order Steroidobacterales; family Woeseiaceae; genus UBA1847. The sequence goes on from JBFJOC010000026.1 coordinate 11,245, forward strand.
ACCTGTCCGGTGGCGTCGGCATCGGCGGCGTGCTGGAACCGATCCAGGCGGGCCCTACGATCATCGAGGACGACTGCTTCATCGGTGCACGCTCGGAAATCGTCGAGGGCGTCGTGGTGGAACGCGGCTCGGTAATCTCGATGGGCGTTTACATCGGCCAGAGCACACGTATATATGATCGCGAGACAGGTGAGATCAGCTACGGGCGGGTGCCGGCGGGCTCCGTCGTCGTGCCCGGTAATTTGCCGTCAAGTGACGGTAAATATTCGCTGTATTGTGCCGTGATCGTGAAGCGAGTTGACGCCAAGACTCGTGCGAAAACGAGCCTCAATGATCTGTTGAGAAGCGCGGACTGAATCGGACCCGTACGATTGGCGTCTACAAAAAAGGAGGAGCGAGCGTGTTGACGGTGTATGGACTTCGTAGCTGCGACACGTGCCGCGAGGCATTGAAATACCTCGAAGAACATGGCGTCCCGCATGCCTTTCACGACGTGCGTGCCGACGGTCTCGACATCGAGACGCTGGAGCGTTGGGCCGACCACGTGGGCTGGGAGACGCTGCTGAACAGGCGCAGTCTGACCTGGCGCAAGCTGCCCGAGGTCGACCGTCGCGACATCAACAAGGCCAAGGCGCTGTCCGCGATGATCGACTATCCGACGCTCGTGAAACGGCCAATTTTCGAAACCGCCGACTCGGTAGCGGTCGGCCTGTCAGGGGATCGGCTGGCCGACTACGTCGCCGGCCTTCCGTAGCGCCGGCAGACATCGGGAATCGGGCCATCTCAGCGGTGCTTCCGACGCATCAGCCGATGCGGCCGGTAATGTAGTCTTCCGTCAGCTTGTGCTGAGGATTCGTGAACAGCCTGTCCGTTTCATCCACTTCGATCAGTCGACCCAGGTGAAAATAGGCAACGCGCTCGGATACTCGCGCGGCCTGCTGCATCGAGTGGGTAACGATCACGATCGCATAGTCCTGCGACAGCTCGTCCATGAGATCCTCGATGCGCGCGGTGGCGATGGGATCGAGTGCGGAACAGGGTTCGTCCATCAGGATCACTTCGGGATTCACGGCAATCGTGCGCGCGATGCAGAGGCGCTGCTGCTGGCCGCCGGACAGGCCCGTGCCGGGCTCGTCGAGCCGGTCTTTTACCTCCTTCAGCAGGCCCGCGCGCTCGAGGCTCGAGAACACGATGTTGTCCAATTCCGCACGATCCGCCGCGAGCCCGTGGATCCTCGGGCCGTACGCGACATTGTCGTAGATGCTTTTCGGAAAAGGATTCGGCTTTTGGAAGACCATGCCGACGCGTGCGCGCAGGACGACAGGATCCAAATCCCTGCTGTAAATATCCTGGCCGTCCAACGTAATCGTGCCGCTCACGCGTGCCGACTCGATCGTGTCGTTCATCCGATTCAGGCAGCGGAGAAATGTCGATTTGCCGCAGCCTGATGGTCCGATCAGCGCGATGACCTCGCTCTTGCCGATCTCGAGCGTCACGTCCTTGATCGCACGATTGTCGCCATAGAAGACGTCGACATTCTCGGCGACGATGAACGGGCGCTCACAGCGCACGTTGCCCACGGTCGCGTGCTCCGGGTCGGAGACCTGCGGGACGATCTCGGGCAGCCGCGTTTCGCGTAATACCGCAGGCGGGACGTCCGACCGCGCTTCTTCCAGATCGGCCCGACTGTCCCCCTCGGACATCGGCGTCTCAGTCATATACGGCATTGTCATACATCGAACTCGTCTGCTCAATGGAGTGCTACCAGCGGCGCTCCATGCGCTTGCGGATGATTACGGCCACCAGGTTCATGAGCAGCAAAAAGGCGAGCAGCACTATGATGGCCGCCGACGTACGCTCCGCAAACGCGCGCTCGGGGCTGTCGGCCCAGAGATAGACCTGGACGGGCAGCGCCGTCGCAGGATCGGTAAATCCCTCCGGCACGTCGACGATAAAGGCGACCATACCGATCATCAGCAGCGGCGCCGACTCGCCCAGGGCCCGACTCATGCCGATGATCGTGCCGGTCAGCATGCCCGGTAGCGCGAGCGGCAGCACGTGGTGGAACACCATTTGCATCTTAGAGGCACCCAGGCCCAGAGCCGCCTCGCGTATTGACGGTGGCACGCCCTGGATCGCGGCGCGCGAGGCGATGATGATGACCGGAAGCGTCAGCAGCGAGAGCACCAGGCCGCCGACCAGCGGCGCCGATCGCGGCAGCGCGAGCCAATTGACAAACACGGCGAGGCCGAGGAGGCCGAAGACAATCGACGGCACCGCCGCGAGATTGTTGATGTTGACCTCGATCAGATCCGACCAGCGGCTGCGCGGCGCAAACTCCTCGAGGTAGATGGCGGCCGCTACGCCAATCGGAAATGCGACCGCAACCGTCACGATCAGCATGTAGAACGACCCCATCACGGCTCCACGTATCCCGGCGAGCTCCGGCTCTCGGGAATCGCCGCTCGTGAACAGCGCCCGGTTGAACTGCTTGCGCAAACTTCCGTCGGCCCGAAGTCTGCTAACCCATCGAACTTGATCATCGGAGATCGGGCGCAGCGCCGGATCGATACCCGGATCGATATTTCCCTTGACGAGCATGTCTACGATCGACGCTGCCGGCAGCCACACGCTCGCCGTAGTTCCCAGAAGCTCGGAATCCGCGGCGAGCATGTCGCGAAGCTGATATCCGGCACCGACGCTGACCAAGCGATTCAGCTGCCGGCGCTCGCCGCGGCCCGTGACTTCCGGAAACTCCCGTCTCAGGGCATCTCTGACAAGACCGTCGAAATCCGCATACGCAAGATCCAAGTCGCCATCCGGCGCCAGCATCCGCTCATCGAAGTGAATGTCGAGTTGGATGAAAGTCTGGGCAAACGCGGACGACCCTTTCATGAACAGGTCGGCGAAGAAAACGCCCAGGAATATGATGCCGATCGTGGTCGCCGCGATGCCGGCGAGCCGGAAGGCACGTTCTCTGCGATTGCGCCACCGCAGCCCGGCCTCGACCTTTGCACGTACCGATGCCGTTTTGTTCATCACTCGTACTGCTCGCGATACTTGCGCACGACCGTGAGGCCAACGACGTTGAGGCAGAGAGTGACGACGAACAGAACGAGGCCCAGCGCAAAGGCGGCCAGCGTCTTGGCACTGTCGAATTCCTGGTCGCCCACCAGCAGCGTCACGATCTGCACGGTTACGGTCGTCACCGCCTCGAACGGGTTCGCGGTCAGGTTCGCGGCCAGACCGGCGGCCATGACGACGATCATCGTCTCGCCGATGGCACGCGACACGGCGAGCAGCGTGCCGCCGACGATGCCGGGCAGCGCGGCCGGCAGGATGACGCGCACCATCGTCTCGGAGCGCGTCGATCCGAGGCCGAGCGCCCCGTCCCGCATAGCACTGGGAACGGCGGTAATCGCGTCGTCGGACAGCGATGATATGAGCGGAATAATCATGATGCCCATCACGAGCCCGGCTGCGAGGGCGCTCTCGGACGCGACATCGAGACCGACCCCCTCGCCGATTCGGCGAACCCGTGGAGCGACCGTCAGCGCCGCAAAAAATCCGTATACGACGGTGGGGATACCAGCAAGTATTTCCAGCACCGGTTTCGCTACGGACCGCAGCCGGCGAGGCGCGTATTCCGCGAGAAAGATGGCCGTCATGAGACCGACGGGTACCGCGACGATCATCGCGATTGCGGTGATCAACAGGGTGCCGGCAAACAGCGGCACGGCGCCGAAACTGCCCGAGGAGCCCACCTGGTCGGCGCGAATGGCCGTCTGCGGGCTCCAGTTCAGCCCGAAGAGAAACTCGGTCATGGGGACCTGCTGGAAGAAGCGCAGCGCTTCGAAAAGCACGGATAGCACGATGCCGATCGTCGTTAGAATCGCTATGCTCGATGCCCCGATCAGCGCCAGGCGCACGGCTGCCTCCACACGGTTGCGCGCCCGAAACTCGGGGCGTACACGCGTCCAGGCAATGGCAGCGCCGATGCCGGCCAGGCCGAGCACGAGCGCCGCGAGGATGCGCCGGCTTGCGGCCAGCAACTCCTGATAATGCGACGCTGCGGACCGCAGCGTGGCGTCGACCTCGCCGCTTATCGCATCACCCGCAGCCAGGTTCTGAACGTTGTTTACAAGAAGGTCGACCTCGCCCGGCGTCAGCGTCGCCGCTTTTTCCGGCATGGCGCCGACGACCAGGGCGACGATGACGCGCGTTTCGAACAGCGTCCAGAGGAGCAGCACGGCGAGCGCGGGCACGAGGCACCAGATCGCCGTGAAATACCCGTAGTAGCCGGGCAGCGAATGCAGCCTGATGCGCCTTTGAGTTTCACCCGCCAGCGCCAGCGACCGCTGACGGCCAACGAAAAAAGCGGCAGCCGTCATCGCCGCTAGCAACAATATGAGTGTCGTCGTCGGCATCCCAGATCCTGTACAGTGGAAGCAGCGGCCTAAGGCGGCCTGCGGTGATTACGATCCAATGGCCGCTACTGCTGGCTGGCCAGCGACAGCGGCGTCAGTTCGCGCACCGCCGCTGCGATTGCGCCGCGTTCCTCTGCCGGCATCGGAATCAGCCCACGCTCGGATAGATAGCCGTCATCCCCCCAAGCCCGCTCGCTGGTGAATTCCCGCAGGAACCCACGCAGGCCCGGAATGACGTCGACGTGGGCCTTCTTGACGTAGAAAAACAACGGGCGTGATACAGGATATGCGCCCTCGGCAATTGCATCGAATGTCGGCAGCACACCGTCGATCTTCGCGCCCTTGACCTTCTCCGAGTTCTGGTCGAGGAAGCTGAACCCGAAAATGCCGAACGCCCCCGGATTCGCCTGGAGCTTCTGGACGATGAGGTTGTCATTCTCACCGGCTTCGACGTATGCCCCGTCTTCGCGAATCGTGTGGCAAATTTCGCGGTAGCGATCACCGTCAGCCGACTTTAGCGCTTTGATCCAGGCAATCGACGTGCAGCCCCCCTCCATCGCGAGCTCGACAAATGCATCGCGAGTACCGGATGTCGGTGGCGGTCCCAATACCTCAATGCGCGCCGCGGGCAAACCGGGATCGACGTCGGCCCAGGTTTTGTAAGGGTTACTGATGAGCTCCCCGTCTTTCGCACCCGGAACGCGCTTCGCGAGCGCGAGAAACAGGTCGGCGCGGGTCAGCTCGACCGCAGGCGCTGACCGCGCATTGGCAATGACGATGCCGTCGTAGCCGATCTTGACCTCGACGATGTCCTTGACGCCGTGGGCGGCACAGGTGTCTATTTCGGACTGCTTGATCGCGCGCGACGAATTCGTGATATCCGGATGATTCGCGCCGATGCCGTCACAAAACAGCTTCAGGCCGCCGCCGGATCCGGTCGATTCCACTTTCGGCGTTTTGAACTCGCTGCCGCGTCCGAAGCGTTCGGCGACAACCGTCGAAAACGGGTAAACGGTCGATGAACCGACGATGTATATGTAGTCTCTGCCGGATTGTGCAGAAACCGGTTGCGAGCCTGCCGCGAACAGCAGGCCTACAGAAATGACGGCGCAGACGAAGCTTGTATTTGCCACAATGGAGTCCCCGATTGCGTGCTGAACCGGAGTCAAAGAGTACCGGCGAATTGTTACCGGAATGTTGCAGGCAAGCCGCAACCGGGCGCCCGGAGTGATTCCATTACTTTAGCGTCTTAATATATATTTCAAAATATTAACGGTTTTTTCTCGAACTGATGGAAGCTAACGAGCAGGCATCCCACGCCGAGCCGACGCTTGCGCTCCTGTGCGAGCTGATCCGCCGTCCTTCGGTGACGCCGGCCGACGCCGGCTGCCAGGAGCTGCTCGCGAAGCGTCTGACGGCGACCGGCTTCTCCTGCGAATCGATGCGTTTCGGTGACGTTACGAACCTGTGGGCGCGGCGCGGTTCGGCGGATCCCGTCCTGTGTTTTGCAGGCCATACCGACGTCGTTCCGCCGGGCGACGCGAACGCGTGGCTGACCGACCCGTTCGAGCCGGTTATCCGCGACGGCCTGCTGTACGCGCGGGGTTCCGCGGACATGAAGAGCGGGTTGGCGGCCATGATCGTGGCGATCGAGCGCTTCGTTGCCGCGAATGCCGATCACAGGGGCAGCCTTGCACTGCTCATTACGAGTGATGAAGAAGGCCGCGCGCAGGACGGTACGCGCCGGGTCATGGAAACGCTCAGCGGACGCGGCGAGTCTATCGACTGGTGCGTACTTGGCGAGCCGTCCAGCGAGAACGTGCTCGGCGACACCGTCAGGATCGGTCGCCGCGGGTCCTTGAGCGGCATTCTGACCATCCGCGGCGTTCAGGGGCACGTCGCGTATCCGCAGCTTGCAGACAATCCGATTCGCCGCTTCGCCCCGATTCTGAATGAGCTCCATGAGATAGAGTGGGATACCGGAAACGAGTGGTTCCCGCCGACCAGCTTTCAGTTCGTGCAGCTTGAGTCGGGCGTCGGATTTCCGAACGTAACACCCGGGGAATTACGCGCCCGCTTCAATTTTCGCTACTCGACCGAGTGGACCCACGAGCAGCTCGAGGCGCGCGTACGCAGCATTTTCGATGGCTTCGATATCGACTACGATCTGAACTGGCACCTCTCCGGGGAACCGTTCCTCACCGAGCCGGGGCGCTTGGTAGATGCGGCGGTCGAGGCGGTGCGCGCTGAGGCCGGGATGGAACCAGTACTCTCGACGGGCGGCGGCACATCTGACGGACGCTTCATCGCGCCTGCCGGCGCCGACGTCGTCGAACTGGGCCCCGTCAACGCCTCCATTCACAAGGTTAACGAGCACGTCCGCGTCGACGACGTCGTGAAGCTCGCGGCAATGTATCAGCGGATCATGGAACGACTGCTCGGGCATTGAGTTCGGAGACCCGCCGGGTCGGCGCTGCGGCGCGCGCCGCCGTAGGGTCCGGGCGCACGAATCGCTGCCGGACAGCCGTCAGCGACGCAGATTGTTCCAGATGCCGGCCGCGCCCAGGGCGCTGACCCAGATCAGCACCCAGCCCGGCATAGACAGCCCGAGAAACTGCCAGTCTATTTCCGCGCATTCGCCCGACCCCGAGAAGATTTTCGTCAGGGCCTCGGTCAGCGGAAAATTCTCCATCAGGTAGCCGAAGCCGGGGCCGCAGGACGGCACGCGGTCGGGCGGAAGATGCTGCAGCCAGACGTGGCGCCCTGCGACGATGACGCCGCCCGCGCCTGCCATCCCGGCAAGCAGCGCATATACCCGGCGACCCCAGCCGCCGGGATCATGCACCGCGGCGATGAGGAACACTGCCCCGAGCGCGATGACCGCGAGGCGCTGAAAAACGCAGAGCGGACACGGTTCCAGGTACAGAACGTACTGCGCGTACAGCGCGTAAGACATCAGGCCGGCACAGGTGACGAAGCCGGCGACGTTGACGAGCCGCCTGTCCGGAATGCGCATCGCGTTCATTCAGCAGAAATGTCGGATGACTCGGCGATGTCGGTATGCCGAATGTCGCGACCCTGCACCATGTAGATCACGTACTCGCAAATGTTCTTTGCGTGGTCGCCGATGCGCTCCAGGGACCGGGCCGCCCAGGTTACGTTCATGACGCGACGAATCGATCGCGGATCCTCCATCATGAACGTAATGCACTGGCGCGTGATCGTCTCGTACTCCTCATCGACACGCTCATCCTCGACGACGACGTCCATGGCCTCGTCGACATCGAGGCGCGCAAACGCGTTCATTGCGTCGCGCAGCATGTGCGAGACATGGTTGCCCAGTGTCTTGAGCTCGCGATATGAATCCGGTGGCCGGTCCATCGCGGCGAGTTTCGACGCGAGGAAGCCGATCTTTTCCGCCTCGTCGCCAATGCGCTCAAGATCCGTTATCGTCTTGATGATCGCGACGATGAGCCGCAGATCACGTGCCGTCGGCGCGCGCGTCGCGAGGATCTTGCTGCACTCCTCGTCGATGCTTACTTCGAGCTCGTTGACCTTGTAATCGTCCTTCGCAACCTGCAGCCCGAGCTCGCTGTCCCCGCTGACGATTGCAGCAATCGCGCGGGACAGCTGAGACTCGACGAGCCCCCCCATCGTAAGGACGTTGTTGCGCAGGTCTTCAATGTCCTTGTTGAAACGCCGCGATATGTGATCCGTTAAATCCGATGCTCGCATTGCGACACCCGATTTTTACCGCCAGAGGGCATTTATGTCACTCGAATTTGACTTCTACGTCAAGCTGCAGACGTGCATAATCGTGTTCGGTACCCTGAAATCGATCGACCTCGTTGATGAAAAGCGTGCCGCCGAGACTGACCCGTTTCGACAGAGCGTATTTGCCCTTCAAAATATGGCCCGACGCGTCGGTGCCACCGCCCCCGAAATCCGAATCGGTGTACGTGCCAATGACGGCATCCGCTTCGAGATCCTGATATGCCCAGCTGAATTCCGTCTTGCCCTTGTCGCTCGCGGAACCCAGCTTGGCGCCGAACGCCAATGCCGTATCTTCGACACTGACCTCGTTATTCCGAGCCGCGTGCACGAACAGGCGAAACGGCCAATCGCCGAGGCGTGTATCGAACTGCGCAAATACCTCGATATCCTTGTACTCGTTGATGTAGTTGCCGTTTGCGTCGACGGAGTTTCCATTGGCACTACCGTCATAAAACGGTGCATTACCAATCGTGTCTGAATACGCGAAATAGCCGAGCCCGGCCGTCAGGGCGGCCGCGTTGGCAAACTTGTACTTGACGCCTGCCTGGAGTGCATACAGCAGTGAATCGTCACTGGACGACCGTTCCTCGACCGAGAAAACGCCGGCCGTTCCGAAAAACATCCCGCTGCTGTATTTGACGGCCGCGCCTTCCGGGTTCAGATCACCGTCCCAGATGAGTCCCGTGCCGCCGGCGCGAAACAGCGGGTTTTTCATCTTGCCACCGTAGACGTTGATGCCGTCCGCAGCGCTCCAGTCGACGTAGGCCAGGTCAATGCCGATGTCCTTGGTCGAAAACCCTTCATCGAAGCTCTGATTCGTCGAAACCGGATCGTCCCCGCCCGAGGCCAACTGGAGAACCACCTTGAGATCGTCTGTCGCCTGCGCGGTGAGGCCGAAACGGGTACGGAAGCGGCCGCGACGCCGGTCGATTTCGCCGTCCTCGTCGATGCTCTCATGCCGCAGGCGGATATCGCCGTTCAGTTTGATGCGATCGATCCACGTCGCGGATTCGTGCGCCGGTGACGGTGCCGGCAACAGCGTGACGGCAAGCAGCAGGGGTGCAGCTTGGAGTGGCAGCTTCATGAGCGGGTTTCCTCGTGATTGCGTTCGTGGGAGGGCTGCGGCGCGGTCTTCGTTACGGCCGCGTAATCACTTTGTCGCCGGGACGTTACAGCGGCCCTATTTCCGCCACATGACAGAAATATTGCAGTTTTGTGACAATTCCCTCGAGCGGGAATGCACCGGTGTCAGCAGCAATCGAAGGTCTGGACTGTTTCGGTTTGCCACCAGTATCGAGTCTCGCCAGGCGCCGCGCGCCGACCTCGGAAGCGGGGCCTAATGTCCCGCAGCATCGCCGGCGATCGGCACCGGGGGACTCACGACGACTCGCTCCGGCGGGAAATGGCAACGAAATTCGCTGCCACGGCCTGGCTCGCTCGCGATAATCAACTCGGCGTCATGCCTCGAGAGCACGTGTTTCACGATCGCAAGGCCGAGACCAATGCCACCTTCTTCGCGCGCACGACCGCGATCGATCCGAAAGAAGCGTTCGGTGAGCCGAGGAATGTGCTCCTCTGCGATACCCTCGCCGGTATCGACGACGACGAGGTCAGCGCCGGCGTCGTCGGAGCGCCACGTCAGCGTTACGGTTCCATGGACCGGCGTGTACCGGACCGCGTTGGAAAGAAGATTGGCAATGACCGAATCGATTTCGGTTTCGCTGCCCAAAAGTTCGGCAGCGGACTCGATCACGACGTCGATCTGCGGCAAGGCCGCTTTTCCCGCATACTCTGCCTGCGCTCTGGCCAGCACGCCGGCGATGTCGACACTGTCCTCCGTGCTGGCCTTTCCGGCACTCTCGAGGCGCGACAGCTCGAGCAGTTCGCTGACGATGCGCGTCATGCGCTTTGCCTGCGCCTGCATCTGCTGCACTGGATTGACCCAGTCCTTTGGAACGGTCTGATCGTCAGCCAGGCTATCGAGGTAGCCGGTAAGGACGGTCAACGGCGAGCGCAGCTCATGCGAAGCATTCGCCACGAAATCCCGTCGCATACGGTTCAGGCGGACAGCCTCGGTGACGTCGCGCAGCAGCAACAGTGTCTGGTCGGCGCCGTAAGGGACGATGCGGCAGTTGAGCCACGCATTGTCGCGCACGGGTGAAGCGATATCGATGCTCCGGGTCGAATCGCCCGCGTGAATCAACCGACTGAATTCCGGGTCGCGCAGCAGATTGTCGATACGCTGCCCGCGATCTTTCTTGCGTTTGATGCCCGCAAGATGTTTCGCTGCGCGATTGCAGGCGATTATTTCGTTGTCGCGATCGAGAATGATGGCTCCGTCAGGCATTGCGTTCGTCGACTTGCGAATTTCCTTGAGCAGCCGTCGCTGTCCCGCCTTGTACTGGCTAGCCCGGTCCCGCTCGTACTTGAATCGCGACAGCAGCTTGTGCCAGATGCCCTCGCCGGGCCCGAACGCGTCGAAAACGAGCGCGTCGAGCGCCTTGTCGAACATCAGCAGCTGGCGAACCTGCCAGGCGAGACCGAGGAGCGCGGCCACGAGCAGGCCGACCAGCACTCTGTCGTATAGCCAGCCGATGAACGCGCCGCCGCCGAGCAGCAGCGCAAGACCGATAAGAAATTTTCGCCTCGCTTCCGCCACGCTTACTACGCTCCGTGCTGCCTGTCTGTCGTGCTGGCAAGCTCAGCTTGCCCGCGTCGAGAAACGATATCCCGCGCCTCGCACAGTCTGAATGTACTGATCCGCATTCCCGACCGCCAGCGCCTTGCGCAGGCGGCGGATGTGCACGTCGACGGTACGTTCTTCGACGTATACGTTCGCGCCCCAGACGCGATCCAGCAGCTGCGCCCGACTGTACACCCGGTCCGGATGGGTCATTAAAAAATGCAGCAGCCTGTATTCGGTCGGTCCAAGGCGGACGTCGATGCCGTCCGCGGTGACGCGGTGCCCCGCGCCGTCGACAGTGAGCACCCCGCTTTTGATCACCTCGCCGCCATCGCCCTGCGCGCGGCGCAACACGGCCTGTACCCTCGCAATGAGTTCACGCGGCGAGAACGGCTTGGTGATGTAGTCGTCCGCTCCGCTTTCGAGCCCCGCAATCTTGTCGAATTCGTCGGCCCGCGCCGTCAGCATTATGATTGCGAGGTCGGCGTTTGCCTGGTCCCGTTTCAGCGTGCGAACCAGCTCGAGACCGCTCATATCCGGCAGCATCCAGTCGACCAGGGCGAGAACGGGACGCTCGTCGACAAGCCGTTCACGTGCCGTGCGGCAGTCGGGTGCCTCCGACGTTTCGTAGCCCGCCCGCGCCAGATGAAATGCGATCATCTCGCGAATCGGCGCCTCGTCTTCGACTATCAGGATTTTTTTCGCGGGCACGGGCGCTGCTCAGAGGCGGCCGCCGACGGAGGCGATGCGATGTGCGGCTGGGGGCGTTGCCATCGGGTTGTCCGGATCTGTCCGCCGCATTACAGCAGCCGTATATTACAGGTCTGTTACGAAGTTCGGGCTGCGGGCTCGGCAACCCTGTGACGCAGATAGGCCGGTGCCGCGTCTTGCGGCGCGAGTATTCGGCCCCGCGTGAAGTCTCGCCCGCCGAGTCCGAGCAGCTGGCTGGCGCGCGGATAGCGATGATCCGTAAGCGTCCGAAACACGGCTTTGTTCGCCTCCAGAAACTTCGGCAGGCGATGCCAAGCCTCGCCCGCGGCAAGCCGCTGATCGGCCGCTTCCGGATCGAGAAACGCGATGCGTTCCTGGCCGTGTAGCTGCTCCGGCCGGAGCTCTGCCGGGAGACCGTCTTCCGCGCGGCGATAATGGCCCAGGTAGACCTCACCGAGATGCGCATCCTGCGCCACGATGACTTCCCTGGCCTCGGCATTGGCCAGCACCGCGGATGCCACGGCCGCAAGCGAAGAAACCGGTACGATTCCCAGACCCGATGCATACGCGATGCCCTGCGCGACCGAGGTCGCGATGCGGACGCCGATGAATGACCCCGGACCGACGCCCAGGACGATTGCATCGAGATCCCGGTAAGCTACTCCGGCCTCGGCAGCCAGCTCGCGGATCATGGGCACGAGCAGCTGCGTATGCTCGCGCGGCCGCTCCGCATGCCGCTCGATAATCTCCTCACCGTATCGGAGCGCGGCAGAGCAGCTGACCGACGACGTGTCGAGCGCCAGCAGCTTCATGCGACCCTGCCCTTCGCCTCGTGCGTTCGGAAAAAGCGGCGCACGTCACCGATGTCCCCGGTCGTGCGCATCGGCCTGAGACCGTCGAGAAAGTGTTGGCCATAGCCCTTCGACAAAATGCGCGGATCGCAGATGACGACCACGCCATAATCGCGGGCATCACGAAGGAGCCGCCCGGCCCCCTGCTTCAGCGCGATGACGGCCTGCGGCACCTGGTGCTCGAAAAACCCGTTTCCGCCGTCGCGGCGGATGAATTCCAGCTGAGCCATCATCAGCGGATCGGCGGGCGATGCAAACGGCAGCTTGTCGATCGCGACGACGGTGAGCGCCGGGCCGCGCACGTCGACACCTTCCCAGAAGGTCCCGGTGCCAAGCAGCACGGCGTCGCCAATGTCCCGGAAGCGCCGCAGCAAATCGTCGCGCGGGGCGGTGCCCTGCGCCAGCAGGGTCCTGCCGTGCAGCCGCGCCGTGTTCGCGCGGAACCATAGCTTCGCGGACTTGAGGGCGCGGTGGCTCGTGAACAGCAGAAAAACCCCACCGTCGGTCAGCTTGAGCAGCGGCGCGACGGCCTCGAGGACGGCCTGCGTATGGCCGGGTTCGGACGGCGGCGGCAGATTCGGGGGCAGGTAGACTAAGCCGTTGGCTTCGATCGGAAACGGGCTCGGAAACGTCAGTCCGGTCGCGTTGATAAGGCCCATGCGCGACGTGAAGTGGGAAAAATCCTCGCCGACCGCGAGCGTCGCGGACGTAAAAATCCAGGCCTGATCCGGGTTGTCGATCAGTCCGTGCAGGGTGCTGGAGACATCGAGCGGCGTGACGTTGAGCCGCAAGCTCCGCGGATTTATCTCGACCCAGCGAAGGCCGTCCCAAACGTCGTCGCCGGCCGCCAGCGTCAGGCGCTCGATCAACTCGGCGAGCTGCTCGGCACACTTGTCGATCGCAATCGTTGCCTCCGTAAAACCGAGCAGCGCATCGCGAAGCTCATCGAGTCTCAGATGCAGCGCATCGAGTGAAGGGCGCAAGTCCGCCATGAGCTCGTCCAGCTGATGCCGGCCCTCGGACCGTGGCGCCGCCGCGCGCAGCTCGCGAACCGCAGTCTGCAGCGCGTCGATGCGACGGTCGAGCTCAGCCTGCCGGATGGCAAGCGTCGCGGCGCGCACGTCGTCGATGACCCTCTCGATGTCGCGCGTTCCGATTCCCACGCCGAAAAACTGCACGGCGAGATCCGGTATCTGGTGTGCCTCATCGAGAATGAATGCCTCGGCGCCCGGCAGGAATTCGACAAAGCCCGCCTCCTTGAACGCGAGGTCGGCGAGCAGCAGATGATGATTGACGACAACGAGGTCCGCCTCCTGGGCGCTGCGCCGCGCGCGGACGACGTGACAGTCGTCGAAGAACGGACACTTCTGACCGTGGCAGTTCTCGGTCGTCGATGTCACCAGAGGCCAGATCGCTGAGTCTTCGCTGACCTCGCTCTGCTCGGCCCGATCACCGGTTGCCGTTCGATGCCGCCACTCGCGCACGGCCGCGGCATCCTCCGCGATCGAATCGGCCGGCTCGGTCAGCTGCTCGAGTCGCTGCAGGCACAGGTAGTTTGCCCGACCTTTCAACAGCGCCGTGCTGATGGGCCGGCCCACGGCCTTGCCGATCAGCGGCAGGTCGCGATGATAGAGCTGATCCTGGAGTGCCTTCGTCCCCGTCGAAATGATCGTCTTCCTGCCGCACAGGAGCGCGGGCAGCAGGTACGCGAACGTCTTGCCGGTGCCGGTGCCCGCTTCTACGACGAGCTTGCCGTGCGTCGCCAGCGTTTCCGCGACCGCTTCGGCCATCCAGGCCTGTCCCGCACGCGGCTGAAATCCACGCAGATGATTAGCCAGCGGGCTCGCGGTGCCGAAAAATGTGCTGAGCTCCGTCACGCCTGACAGATTACACGCTTCACGACCGTTTGCCAGGCAGCCCTTTGCCGGCGATCCTGGCGTAAATGTTCCAGACGCGGCCCGCGGAAAGTCGTCAGCAGGTCGACATAGCTGTCCCTGACCGCGCTGCGGTTATTGCGCTCGCCTCAACAGACACCCGGCAGGCCGCGAATCCATGCCGACACGGCGGCGATTCCCTCGACATGGGCGATGCTGCGACCCAGTTCCGGCATCGCGATTGCGGGGTCCGAGTGCCGCATTCGATACACGAGGATCGACGCCTCCGGGCGGCCGGGGTAAATATCGTACGCAAGGTTGCCGCTGCCACGCCCCACGGCGACCGGCGGTTTACACACGCCGTGGAGCCGATCCACCGGGGCGTCGATGCCGAGATGCAGCGCTGACGAATCGGCCGCGCCGGCCGGATTGTGGCAGTGGGCGCAATTCACATCCAGATAGGCCTTCGCGCGCTCCTCTGTCGACGCGTCGGCGGGCGCATACCAGCGCGGCCCGCGGGGCGGTGCCGGCACCACGCCGGTCAGCTTTCCGTTCCTGCGCCAGTAATCGAGCTGATTGGCCGGTGTTCCCCGGTAGTCGTAGTCGCGATTCAGCTGCCACGCCTTCGGGCCGAGCGGCCGGATTGACCTGCTGGCATGGTCCGGCGTATGGCAGCCGGCGCACTGGTTCGCGTCCGGCACGACGTACTTGATGCGTTCAAAGCCCTCATTCGTGACAAACTCGACATCGCGGATAGCGCCGGCGATCGCGAGCAGTGCATCGTCCTGCAGCGCGGTCCAGACGTACGTGAACGCCTTCCATCCGTCGGCGTAGCGCACCAGCAGCCGCGTTTCGATCAGGACATTATCGTCGAGGTTCAGTACTCCGTCCGGGTCGAGCATAGTTTCACGATCGGCTTTCTGGACCCTTAACGCCGTGCGCGTAAATGCCTCGGCTTTTTCGTAATAAAACGTCTTGCTCAGGATCGTGCCAATCGGAAATTCGAATTCGCGGACCGCATGATAGACGGCTTCCGTGCCGGCCGGCATCCATACCGTGCGCAGCTTCAACGCATAGTCGCTGAATAAGGGTGTATTGATATCGTACGGCAGGACCGAATCATTGATCGAGAGCTTGCCTTCAGCGACGAAAAGCAGCCCCCAGGCGCTCAGGCGATCGGGTAGCGCATCCGCGGCATGCGGGCGCACAGGCGGCCGCGAAGTCTCGCAGGCTACGACCAGCGCTGCCGCGGCGGCAATCGCAACGCTGCGGGGCCGGACATTCACAGCGGTGCCGCCAGGACGACCGGCGGCAGCCTGGCATGTCGGCACTCGTGCTGTGCTGCACCGATGACGATATTCTTGCTGCCGTTGCCGAGATCCACGTTAAGCACCTTTGCATTACCATTATCAACGCAGATCCGGAATTCGGGCCTGTGTATGCCGGATGCATCCAGCTTTTGCGCATTCACGTAGCCATCCCAGAGCACATCAGGAAAACTGCCCATGAGACCGAATTTCGCGATCTTGAGCGCCTTGAGATCGAGGCCGTCGGGTGATTCGCCGCCGCCCGAAAATCGATTCCCATGGATGAAAATCGTTTCGGGATAAGGGTCATACCCGCTGACAACGTCCCGCGTTCCCTGATAACCGGTCGCGTAATAGCTGCTGATGATGACGTTCGCAGTGTCGTTGTCGACGACATCATTGGCGAAGATTTCGACCTTGTCGTGCGAGTTGATCACGATGCCGGAACCGGCGGGGACGCTTGCCACGGGCGTACCGGCGGACGCAAAGTTTGCGGTGTTGTTCGCAATGATGCGATTCTGAAACACGCGCACGCTGTGTCCGGCCTGCGGGAGGTCTGGCATGTTGAAGACGAGAATTCCGCCCGTGTTATGCGTTGCGATGTTACCGTACACATCGGCTGAGACCGTGTTCTCTATTTCGAGGCCCGCGACGTTGTACTCGACGCGATTGTTGCGCACGACGACGTTCGCCGACTGCCCGACGTAGATCCCGGCATCTGAAGCGCCAATGGCAACGCTCTCCTCGAGCAGCACATTCTCGGCCTGCACAGGGTAGATTCCATAGGCGCCGTTGCTTTCATTGGGACCGTTCGTCCATTCCGTGCGCACGCGGCGGATCACGATGTTGCGTCCGCCGTTGATCTTTAGTGCATCGCCGGCCGTATCCTCGATTGCGAGATCTTCAATCGTAAAATCGTCCGCATTTACGAGCAGGCCTTCTGCGCCCTGTATCTGGTCGCGAAAGGACAGCACCGATCGGTCCATGCCCTCGCCGCGAAGCGTCACGCCCGACACCTTGAGTGAAAGACCGCGATTGATCGCGTGTGTACCCGCCGGAATCGTAATGACAGAGCCCGGCACTGCAGAAATCAATTCGAGCTGCAGGCGTTGCTGGAAATCTGACGGCAACGCTTCGGTCCGCGGTTCGGATCGCCGCGAGCAGGCCGACGCGGCAACGCAAAGCAGGCTGCAGATCGCCAGATACTCGCGGGTGCGCATCGATTGCCACCATCTTAGGTCCGACCCGACCACTATAGTCAGGCGAAATCGCGCCCGCAATCTGCGCCCCGTCAAGGTGTGGAAAACGGCAACAATTCACTAACTCATTGCCGGTACACGATGGCCGATGACCCGCTAAATAAATTGTCGTCGTCTTATTTCTGAGGTGTTAGCGGCGGCCTGCGATCCGCTTCAGCGTGTGCTGGTCTGCCTTTATCGAGAGACGCAGAAACGGACCCTGTGCCGTGTACCGTGCCTCGCGAAAATCGCTGTCATCGAATCCGGTCATGTTGTAGCCCAGCGATATCCACATATTGTCGCGAAGGTTGTAGCCGACGTCGACGCCAAGCCCGAAATCGAAGACCCGTGCCCTGTACGCATGATAGACGCTGGCATTCGCGCCGATGTCCCAGCGACCGCGAAGTCCGCGCCGGACGTCGACGCCGGCGAGATCTGTGTAGCCTGTATACGCCGTGCCGTCGAAATTGCTGCGCACGTACTTGAAAGCGTACTGCAGCGACAGATTCAGCGCAGCACTGAATCGGCGGTGCGCATTGAAGTTGTTGATGATCCGCCAGATGCTCTGCCGGCCCGTTCCTGCATCCACCTTGTCGTAGACGAGATCGACGCGATCCAGGAACGCCCATTCGCTGTCGGCCATGCGGTAGGCCCAGCCGAACTTCAGGTTTGCCGACGTCGCCTCGCCGCCGATCAACGCCTCACTGTCGAAGAGCGTCAGGCTTGCCGACAGGCCGTGTCCTGCGCTCGGCTCGCGATACCAACCGAAAAGCAGTGACGTGCGTTCCTCGGTATCGGAATTGCGGACTTCGAGACGGGAATTTGCGCTCCACGCCTCGGCGCTGTACATCGCACCGACAAAAGCGGCGAGATAATCTTCGCTCAGCGAGCCGGATGCGAGCTCGCGGTCGGCATCGAAAGTCCGCGCGTCCGAATCGACGAGCGTGTTCGTCTGGTCGAGGCCGGCATCCAGCGTCCAGCGATCGCTGAGCTGAAAGCCCTGCACGAGCCCAACGTTGGCGAACAGACGCGGGCCGTATTCGGTCACCTCGTTCGTGAGGGTGCTGTCGAATTGCGCGCGATTCCACGGGGTCGCACGCACGCCCAGTCGCGTCATCGTTGCATCGATATTGCGCCCTTTGGCTTCCTCGTAC
This sequence comes from Woeseiaceae bacterium, assembly GCA_041617855.1. GTDB lineage: Bacteria > Pseudomonadota > Gammaproteobacteria > Steroidobacterales > Woeseiaceae > UBA1847. The sequence goes on from JBFJOC010000026.1 coordinate 29,264, forward strand.
TCGGCGATCAGGTCCACGCCCTGGAAAATTCCGTATTCCGCACCGAGCAGCGTGCTGGTCGGATAGTCGAGATTCGCCGCGTCTCCCGACAGCGCCGTACTGCTGCTCCCCCTCACGGTCAGGCGCCCGTCGAACAGCTGCTGCGACAAGCCGATATCGAGCGTATCGCTCGCAAACGACTCGCCATCCGCAAACTCGTCTGCTGCGTGGGTCAAGCCGAGCGTCGCAGAGAAGGCCTGCCGCTTGTAGCGCAGCAGGCCACGAGCGATATTGCGAATGTCCTCGGTCTCGAGGTTTTGCTGCCACGCCGCCTCACCCTCGATCTGAAAATTCTCGGTCAGGCGGCCGCGCGCATCGACGCCGAGCCGCCGAAACCCTCGGTCCGCCGCCGACTGATAGCCCAGGCCGAACCCGTCGTCGACTTCTCGGATGAAGGCACGCACGTCAGCGCGCTCGCCGTTGTGCTCGACTTCGACGCTGTGCGCGCCACCGGCCAGGGCCGAGCCGCCGGCGATCGCCTTCGATGCCGCGTATTCCGCCTTGACCAGCGTCCGCTCGTCCACCTGCCAGCGGACATCTATGCCCGTCAAGTCCGCCGCGGCGCCCCCGGCGTCATCGTTGATATGGGTTACGCCGACTTCCACACGCTCGTCAGCGAATCTGACGGAACCGCGGCCGCCTGCGACCAGTTCCTCGGCGCCGTTTCCAAGGATCTCGTATTCGACGACGATGTAAACGGGGTTGAAGTCGATATCACGCACCGGCACCGGCTGCTTGAAGAAAATCGTGCCCGCCAGCGAATCCAGGTTGTAATCGAGGAAGCGACTGAGTCGCTTCTCGCTGACCACCCGGCCGGTGTCGAAGCGATCGCGAACCTCCAACCGGACCACGTCACTGTTCGTGACAATCGGCGCCGCGCTGAGCCTGTAAAGCCCCGACGTGCCGTCGCCGCGGATTTCGTCGCGCCGAAATGCCTGATCCGAATTGGCGGCAAAGACCGTGTAGCCGACGTTCTTGCCGCGGAATTCGCTCCTCAAGCCGTTGAATCTGCGCTCGTAGCGGGCCAGATTGGTAACCGACAGTCCCGTATCGAAATCGCCGAACAGCGCGACGTACTGCCGGCGCTCGAGTTTGACGTAGACCTTGCGCTGGCTCGGCGCCTCGAAGCGCTGCTCGCTTGCATCGGCATACAGCGTATAGAGCGCGGTCGGATCGACGGCAGTCTCGAAGCGATCCCGGACGTCCTGGCGCCGCTGGGACGAATCGTACGCGAGCGTCAGCAGATACTCGCCTCGTATCTGGCCTTTTGCGAAAAACGCGGCGCGACCATCATCGTAGTAGCCATCGACGTTGCCGGCGCTCGCCGCGCTGATAGAATTTCCTGCCAGCGTGCGGTATCCGACGGTGCCCTCGGCGAAGCCGACGAGAATCCAGTCGCGCGCCGCGGGCGCCAACCAGGCGCGAATTTCCTGCTGGCGATTATTGTCAAACTTGAAATTGACCGTAACCTCGCCCGTCTGCGTCGTCGGCTCGAGCTCGATCAGCGCTATGCCGTCTGCCCCGACCCGGTAGGTCGGTTCACGTGACCCTACGGCCACGAGATCGTTTTTGCGATCGTTTTCCACGTCCCACCATGAGCGGAAAGGAGGATTGACTCTATAAGTACCCAACGTGCCGTTGCGTGAAGGCTCGCCGGCCCGGTCGTACAACCTGACTGCGACAATCGGCCGCGTTTTTCCGTCCGCGAGCAGCGTCGATTTGTCGGCCACGAATTCGCCGCGAATCGCAGGTCCGGAGTAATACAAATCGCGCTCCAGTACGCGAGCCTGACTACCGTCGGCGTTGACGATCACTGCGCGAATCCGATTGCTGCCGTCGGCCAAACCGACGCCCTTCCAACGCGACACGGCGACGTTGCGAGCCGTGCTCATGGCAATCGTATCGAAGTTGAGCAAGCTGACAGGTTGCCCATTGATCGTGAGTTGAACGGTCTGATCGGGATCGTGTTTGATCGAGATTTTCGTGGCGGGAATTGCCGGCTGAAAATCTTCGTCGGGCAGCAGCATGGAGATGCCGGGCCGCAGCGAGTCGATTGCTGGTTCGACCTGCGAAGCCGGCATGCCCGCATCGGCATCGACGTTAGGCTGCGTGTCCCGAGCCTCAGCCGTGCCCGGCACGGCGCCTTTGGTCGCGGCAGCCTGTGTGCCGCTGGATTTCCGAGTGACTTCGAGGAACGACGGTTTGCTCGGTCGCAGTCCGCTCAAAACCATTTCGACGCGCCGGTTCTTCTGCCGGCCGGCGGCGGTTTTGTTGCTCGCAACCGGCTCGTCCGGACCTCGTCCGGCGACCTGCACATTCTCCGGCGGCACGTCGAGCGCCGTCGCTACGTAGGACGCCGCGGCCAGCGCGCGGGCATCCGACAGCGCATAATTGTCCGCGTACAGATCGCGATTTCGCGGGGCGATTCGCTGACTGTCCGTATGCCCCACCGCCGATATGTGTACGTCGCGGACGCCGACCCAGTTAGCGATGATGTCATCGAGCGTCGCCCTGTCCGCCTCCGAGAGCTCTGCGGACAGCAC